>JAFEDG010000153.1 GCA_018241745.1 Pseudomonadota bacterium | reverse complement strand
TTGCGCCAGGAACGTCGTCGCCGCCGCGATGTCCTGCGTGGCCGCGTCGCCGAAATCGAGGCCTTCCATCAGGTGGTTGGCTTCTTCCTGCTCGACGGTGCTCTTGCCCCGATACAGGTCGGGCACCAGCGCCCGATAGCCGCAGTGCGCGAGGCGATGCGCGACGCCGCGGATCTGGTCGTTGAGCCCCCACCATTCCTGGATGACGACGATGCCCGGCGCATGCTGTCCAGCGGCGGGACTTGCGAGATAGCCTTGCAGCGCCTTGCCGTCGGGCCGCCGCAACTCGACCATGCTGCCGGTTTGCCTGTTCGCCATCGGGTGCTCCTTCGCGCAGGAAGACGGGCGGCGATTGTCGCCCCTTGCACGCGCGAACCGCAAATGACCGCCGAAACGGGTTAAATTGCCGTACGGACCGCGGCACCCCATGCCCGGCCGCGAGGAGATGCACATGGCAACGGTGACCCAGGATTTCGACAGCTTCGCCTCGCAGTGGCGTGCCGCGGGCTACGACGAGGTCCTCGAGCGCACGTGGCCGCCTTCGGCGGTGATCGACACGCACACGCATCCGTTCGCCGTGCACGCACTGGTGGTGCGCGGCGAGATGTGGCTGACGTGCGGCGACGACGTCCGCCACCTGGTGCCCGGCGACACGTTCGAGCTTGCGCGCGATGCCGTGCACGCCGAGCGCTACGGCGCGGAAGGCGCCACCTACTGGGCCGCGCGCCGCAACGGCTGAGCGGCTACTCAGTCGGCGTATCCCATCTTGCGCAACAGCGGTAGTACGCGCGGATCGTCGCGCAGCGTAGAAAACGCAGGGTCGATCGACAGCAGCTGCATGCCGGGGTCGTGCTGGCGATACGCGGTCTCCAGCCAATGGATGGCCTGGTCGCGGTCGCCACAGACGGCGTATGCCACAGCGACCTGGTACGCGCCCGTCCACCCGTAGCCGTCGATCAGCGCCTGCAACGCGGTGCGTGATGCTGCTTCGTTGCCCTGCGCGTGCCGCAGGATGCATTCGCCGAGCAGCCGGAAGACCGGATGCGGCTCGGCCGCGACCAGCGCCTCCGTTTCCGCGTCGAGCTTGCCCTGGAACACGCGCGTGTAGGCGAGGAACGAGCGCGTGACGGCGCGATCCGGCTCGAGCGCCAGCGACGCGCGCAGCGCGGCCTCGGCCTCCGGCAATCGTTCGAGGCCAAAGTAGTGGAATGCAAGCGCCGTGTGCGCCTTGGATGAAAGCCGGTCGAGATCGCGCGCCCGCTCCGCGAGGCGCAAGCCTTCCGCGCTTTCACCGCGCACTCGCCGGACCGCCGCTGCGGTCAGCATCGCCGTGCCGCTGCCGGGCGCAAGCTCCAATGCCCGCTCCGACGCCGCGCGTGCCGCCTCCCAATCCCACTCGTAGGACAGCGCGTGCCAGGCATACGCCGTCAACGCTTCCGGAAGGTCGGGAGCGATGGCCAACGCGCGGTCGAGCGCCTTGCGTGCCTCGCGCTGGCCTTCATCGATGCCGGCGAAGCCGTAGCCCGCCTGGTTGCTGTGCGCGCGGGCGAGGCTCACCCATGCGAGCGCGAACTGCGGATCGAGCTCGAGGGCGCGCTTCAACAGGACGATGGCCGCGTTGGTATCCTGCTGCGTCAGACGCTCGGCGAGCACCTTGCCGCGCAGGTACAGTTCGTACGCTTCCGGATTGCTCGTGCGCCCGGCGTTGGCGCGCTCCACGTCGCTGGCTGCCGCGGCAGCCGTCGCCGCCGTGCTCGCGCCCATCAGCATCGTGCGCAATTCCTTGACGACCGATTGCGCGATGTCGTCCTGCACGGCGAACACGTCGTCGAGCTGGCGGTCGTACGTCTCGGACCACAGGTGCGAGTCCGAGCCCACCTCGATCAGCTGCGCGGTGATCCGCACGCGTGCGCCGGACTTGCGGACGCTGCCTTCGAGCACGTTACGCACGTTGAGCTTGCGCGCGATCGTCGGTATGTCGACGTTGCTGCCCTTGAACGAGAACGCCGACGTGCGCGACGCGACGCGCAGGCCGCGGATCTTGGCGAGCACGTTCAGCAGTTCCTCGGACAGGCCATCGGCAAAATATTCGTTCTCCTCGTCGCGGCTCATGTTGACGAACGGCAGCACGGCGATCGACGGCGCCTCGCGTTCGGCGCCGGGCGCCACTGAAGGTGCCACGGCAGCATCCGCGCGCAGCGGCGGGAACTGCGACGCGAGCTCCGGGTGCTCCAGCTGGAACACGCTTTCGGAGCGCGCCAGGTCCTTCAATGCATGCGCGCCGAGCGAGCGCGTCGTCGCCAGCGGCGGCATGTGGTCGCGGACGAGGTTGTGCATCGCCTCCGACAGCAGCGTCTGGCCGCCGTGCCCCGCGGCGAGCAGCCGCGCGACGCGGTTGAGCGGTGCGCCGAAGTAATCGCCATCGCGCAATTCGATGGCGCCCGCGTGCATCGCCATGCGCACGCGAAGGCGCGCGCCTTCGGGCCACGGCTCGCGGGCCAGCGCGCGCTGCGCGTCCAGCGCGGCGCTGAGCGCATCGGGCGCCGTCGCGAACACCGCGCAGAACGCGTCGCCGCCGGTCTTGAACACGTGGCCGCGGCGCTCGTCGATGCAGTGGCGCAGGATCGCGTCGTGGCGCGCGAGCGCCGCGCGCATCGCGTCGGGCTGCGTTTCCCACAGCCGCGTGCTGCCCTCGATGTCGGTGAACAGCAGGCTTACGGTGCCGGTGGGAAGGGTGGCCATCGCGGGTAGCCGCGCAAGGCGGCGGTGCGATGATAAACCGAAGGCGTGCGCCATGCTGCGGCGCGCGGCGGCCTAAGGCAGCTGGTCCAGCACCCAGCGGCGCACGGCCGCGTCGTCGTTCATCGGTCCGGCGAACGTCCGGTCCGGGACGTACGGCACGTTGTTGCCACGTGGGCGCCCGATCCACACCTTGCGGGGCGCCTGGATGCTGAGGTCATCGTCGATGCGATACAGCCCCACCTCCGTATACCGCGTGTCGGCCGCCGTCGTATGGCCCAGCCTCAGCGTGCCGGGTATCAGCATCACCTCGTCGACGAAGTCGAGGCAGGCGCTGAAGCACGCGTCATCCGCGACGAGCGCAATGCGGCCGGCGTAGTGACGGGGCCTGGCATCCCATTGCTCCACGAGCGCGGGAGTGATGGCGACGCCACCCTCCTGTCGCAGCCACGGTTCGTGCGCCGCCAGTGCCGCCGCAAAGCGGCGCGAATACTCGAGGCGGAAGTCGACGGATGGATTGTCGATGCCGCCGTAGCGCAACGCGTCGGCGAGCGAGTCGTTGAACTCGGCGGCCGTCGCGGCAGATACGCGCCACAGCGCGTAGGTTTTCGGGGCGGAACCCGCCTGTGCGTCGGTGATGTCGAGGCCACCCGTCAGCGCGTCCAGCAAACGCGAGCCGACCTTGCTGTCGCCGCCGTCGTTGCCGCGGACGTCGAACACGACCCAGCGCGCGTCGGGCAGCGTCGCAAGGCGCTCCGCGATGGCGTCCAGCGCAGCCTTGTCCTGCGTGTGGATGATGAACGAAGGCAGGCGCACCCAATAGCGGCCCGCGCCGAGATCCTCGATGGCAAACGTGCCATTGCGCGTCGCGCGTATCCCGCTTGCTTCTAGGTCCGGGAACACGTCGCGCGGATAGTACTTCCAGCGGATCGGAAGATTTTGTCGCGAGCCGTCCGGGTTGCTAAATACGCACGTTCGCATCAATGCACGACCCGGTGTCCGCCCGGGATCGACCGTATACCTGCCTGCAAGCTCCGAGCGCACCGACGACAGCTCGACGCGGCGGTCGTTGAACGCCGCGAGCGTGGTGAGGATGTACTGTCGTGGGTCGGCGCCGTCGCAACTTTCGACGACGGCTCCTGCGGCCGGAAGAGGCCCGTCCCAGGCGGCCGCCACGTGCACGACGACGAGGTCGTTGCCTTGAAAGTCTGCCCGCCAACCTGTCCAGCCGACCTGTGCAGGTTCGGGCTGCGCCACGCGCAGATGCTCGTCCCGAAACCCCGCCACGTAATAGCGAATGACGCCGCCGGTGGTCGACTCGGAAGTCGCCTGCCGCGCGAGGACGCTCGCTTCGACGTACCCGCGCTGCAGCCAATCGGTGAATGCGGGGTCGTCGTCCCGTGCGGCCGCGGGGTGGACCTCCGTCAGCAGCGTGTGGACGGCATCAAGCTTCCGCTGCGCCACCGACGGCCATTCGCGCGCCGTGTGGATCGGTGCACCACGGCCGAGACGTGGCATCACGCACACGAAGTTCCGGGTACCCGGCTTCCTGTACGTGAAATCCGGGCCAAGGCAGAACGACGTTACGGAACGCCTGAGCGGCAGGTAGCCTTCATGCTGCCATTCAGTGTGCCATCGGCCGTGCTGCGGCGTCTCGACCTTGAGGCCGATCATCGACCAACCGCGATCGTCCGGGCGTTCGATGTGGACCGCCACGCGAATCACGCCGGGCTTGGACACCGACAATGTCGTGCCGAACGCGCCGCTCGCATGCAGGTCCGCGAGCACGTGTTCGCCGTCGCTCACGCTGACGACGACGGAAGCATCCGGTTCGCGCGCCGCGATTGCCCACGGCGCCGCGAGCGTGACGACTGCCAGGGCCAGCCACCGCGCGAAGCGCGTCATGGGCACCTTCGAAGGCGACGATAAGGTCGGTGCGTCCGTCCTGGCGCAGGACAACCCCGTCGACGGACCGCGACCGATGATACGCCGGACAATGGCCGCGCGTGCGTCACGCGCCGCGCGATGTGCCTAGACCGACGCCCCCAGGCGGCTGACGACCTCGCCCCCTTCGCCGACGATCTCGCCGAGCGTCAACGAGCCGCTCGCCACGTCCAGCACCTGCGCGAGCGTGCGCGAGGCCGCGGCTTCCGCATCGACCTCGCCGCGCGTGACGTCGGCGAGCATCACGTCGATCTGCTCGGTCAGCCGCGCACACGTGTCGGGATTGCCGGACATCTTGAGCGTCGGCGCGACGAGGCTGCAGTAGCTGTTACCGGCGCCGGTGGTGAAGAGGACGATCTGCGCGCCGCCGGCGACCATCGCGGTGATCGATTCCGGCGAGAAGAACGGTGTGTCCATCAGGAAGAGCCCCGCACCGGCGGGCGGGCGCTGCGCGGCGCTGAGCAGGTCACGGATCGGCTGGTTGCCGCCCTTGGCGATGGCGCCGAGCGCCTTCTCCTCGATCGTCGTCAGGCCACCCGCCTTGTTCTGCGGGCCGGGATTCTCGGCGCGGATGTCGCCGCCCGTGTCGCGGACGCGGCGCTCGCGCGCGTTGACGGCGCGCACGATGCGGTCGGCGACGTCGGCGGTGGCCGCGCGACGCGCGAGCAGGTGCTCGGTGCCGGTCCATTCGACGGTCTCGCTGAACATCGCCTGGCCGCCGCCGGCGACGACGAGCTCCGTCACGCGGCCCGCGAGCGGGTTGCAGACGAGGCCCGACGACGCGTCCGAATGCCCGCACTCGACGGCGATGCACAGGTCGGCGAGCGACGCGCGTTCGCGGCGCAGCCGTGAGGCGTCGCGCACGAGCTGCGTGGCCGCGCGTACGCCGCGATCGACGAGCGTCAGCGCGTCCTCGCGGACGTCCGGCAGCGCGTAGCCGACGGCGATGCGGCCTGCCGCGCGGATCGCGTCGATGTAGCGCTTCGTGATGTCGGGCCCCGCGGACAATACGAGCGTCGCCGCGATGTTGGGATGCGTCGCGAGGCCCAGCAGCGTGTCGAATTGCAGCTGCGCGTCGTCGGCCACCTGGCCGCGACCGTAACCTGTCGTCACTGCGAGCGTGCCGCGCACGAGCGATGCCACGCGGGCCGCGGCCGCCGACGTGAGGCCGGTCGGCGACAGCACCAGCACGTGGTTGCGAACGCCAAACCGTCCATCCTCGCGGCGGTAGCCGTCGAACTGCAGCGTGGGTGTCGTCATGGGCTGCGCTCCTCGGTCAGCGTTTCTCGCGCGAGCGCTTCGGGCAGCGGCACGAACGGAACGGGCGCAAAGCCGCCGATGCCGACGTCGATCTTCAGCACGCGGCCCGCGAGCGGCTCGCGCGCGAACGCCGCGGCATCGAAGCCGCGCGTGCCGGTCGTCACGTACAGGTGGCGGAAGCCGGGTCCGCCGAATGCGCACGACGTGGGACGCGACACGGGCAGGCGCACGACGCGGTCCATGCTTCCGTCCGGCGCGTAACGCACGAGGCACGCGCCGTCGAACTGCGCCCACCAGAGATAGCCGTCGGTGTCGAGCGTCGCGCCATCGGGGCCGCCCGGCATCGCGCCGAGATCCGCAAAGACGCGCGTCGCGCCGAGCGTGCCGTGCTCGCCATCGAAGTCGTGAGCGCGGATCAGCCCGCGGCGCGTGTCCGCGAGGTAGAGCGTCTTGCCGTCGAGGCTCCACGTCATGCCGTTGGGCGTGAGGAAATCGGGCAGCACATGGCGCACGGTGAGGTCGCGCTCGAGGACATACAGGCTGCCGTCGGCAGTCCCCGTCTCCGGATTGATCGATCCGCACCAGTAGCGGCCCTGCGGATCGCACTTGCCGTCGTTGAGGCGGTTGCCCGGCAGGTGGGGCTCGGGGTCGATCAGCGGCGTCATCGTGCCATCCGCCGTATCGAACATCGCGAACCCCGAGCGCAGGCACGCGAGCAGGCGCGTACCTTCCATCAGCGCGATCGACCCGATGTCTTCCCGCAGCGGCCACTGGTGTTCCTCGCCGGTGGCGAGCGTGCGGCAGAAGATCGCCGGCGTATCGCGGACGTCGATCCAGTAGAAGCGGTCCTGCGCGGCGTCGTACAGCGGGTTCTCGCCGACCTTCGTGCGCGTCGGCCCGAACGCCTCGAGCACCGTTGCCGTCTCGACGCGGTCGTACCACGCGGCCTCGTGGGCCGCCGAATGGCGCGCGCTGGTCTCGAGGTGGTCGACGTGGACCCAGCCACCGGCGGGAACGTCGCGCGACATGCGGCCGATCAGCTCGCCGTACTTGCGGATGCGCAGCCCCTTGGCGAGCGCGCGGACCGCGAACTTGTGGCCCATCGCGATCGGCTCGACGAGCGTCACGTCCTTCGTCACGTTGCCGCTCGCCAGATGAACCGTCGCGCCGGCCGGCAGGTCCACGATTGCCGTCGCGACGTCGTCGAAGGGCTTCAGCCAGCGCGCGCTCATAAATAGGGTCCGACCCTAGTTGACATAATAAATAGGGTCGGACCTAGACGTCGTCCCACGACGTGAGCGTCGACGCGAGGATCTGTGCCTCCAGCGCCTCTTCCTGCGCGGCAATCCGCTCGGCGAGCGCGAACACCTCGTCGGCGCGTGCCTGCGGCACGACGACCACCCCGGTCTCGTCAGCGAGTACGAAATCGCGCGCTGCGACCGCGACGCCGGCCACGGTGATCGGTTCGTTGATCGAGCCGAATGCGAATTCGTTACGGCTGCGGCGCGGGCACGTGGCGACCGACCACACCGGATAGCCGAGCGCGCGGATCTCCTCGACGTCGCGGCACGCGCCCCACAGCACGGTGCCGCAGACCCCGCGGCGCTGCGCGATCCGCGACGCGAGGCCGCCCCACGCGGCCGCATCCGTCGCGCCGTCGAGGTCCATGACGACGACATCGCCGTCCTTCATCGTGGCGAGCACGCGCTCGAGCGGCTTGCCGACGCCGCCGCCGAACCGGTAGGCCGCCGGATCGTTGCTCTTGCGCACGAAGCGCACCGGCAGCGCACGACCGGCAATCCTCGCCTGCCCGACGCGCCGCGCCTGCACGCCGGCGATGACGCCGCGGAGGCCGAGTTCGTCCAGCGCGTCCGAGATCACGGACGTCGGGAAGTGCGCGAGACGGGCAGCGGGATCATGCATGGGGTTCGACCCTGGTTGTCGCTTCACCGGAATCGACGCTAGGGCGCGCCGGCGTCGAGGAGGCCTTCGGCCTTCATGTCGTCCCAGAATGCCACGGGAATCGAAGCGCGCATGTGGGCGACGTTGGCCGCAGCTTCGTCCGCATTGCGCATGCCGGTGACCACGCTCGCCACCGCTGCGTGCCGCAACGGGAACTGCAGCGCCGCGGCCGCAATCGCCACGCCGTGGCGCGCGCACACGGCTTCCATCCGCGCGACACGCGCCGCGACCTCGGGCTCCGCTTCCTGGTAGAAGTACGTGGCACCGGGGCGCACGCCGGTGGCGAGGATGCCGGAATTGAACGGTGCCGCCATCATCACCGCGATGCCGCGCCGCTCGCACAGCGGCAGGAACGACGCGAGTGCCGTGTGGTCGAGCAGCGTGTAGCGGCCCGCGAGCATGAAGCAGTCGAAGTCGCCGTCGCCCGCGAAGCGCTCTAGGATCGTCCAGTCGTTGACGCCGACGCCGATCGCCTTGATCGTGCCGGCGCGCCGCAGCTCGTCGAGCGCGACGTACGCGCCTTCCATCGCCTCGGCATAGCGCTGGTCGACGAGGTCGCCCTGCCAGCGCCGGTTGACGTCATGGATGTAGACGATATCGATGGCGTTGGTGCCAAGCCGCGACAGGCTCGACTCGAGCGAGCGCAGCGTCGCGCCGTAGCTGTAGTCGTAGTGGTACTCGAACGGATACGTGCCGCCCGCCGCACCCGCCGCGACGCCGCCGCCCAGCGGATCGAGGATGCGGCCGACCTTCGTCGACAGCACCAGCGAGCGCCGGTCGACGCGGCGCAGGTTCTCGCCGAGTCGATGCTCGGCGAGGCCGGAACCGTACATCGGCGCGACGTCGAAATACCTGAGCCCTGCCGCGACCAGCGCGTCGAAGCCGCCGGCCAGCGACGCGTCGGTCGTGCCCGCCGCCAGCGCGCCGAACGGCGCGCAGCCGACGCCGAGCTGCGACACCGCGAGCCCGCTGCGGCCGACGCGGCGCGTCGCCGCGGGATCGAAGCCGCCGCTCACGTCGCGAGCCGAACCTTCACGCCCGCCTCCTCCTCGCGCAGCTTCAACATGGCGCCGACGTCGTCGTTGGCGATGCCGCCGTTCATGCCGTCATCGAGCGCCTTCAGCGTCGCGTGCGTGACCGGCGAGCGCACGCCCAGCGCATCGACCATCTGCAGTGCGAGGCGACAATCCTTGTGCGCGAGCTTCACCATGAAGCCGGGCTTGAAATCGCCCACCAGCGAGCGCTTGGTCATCGCCACGGCGAGTTGCTGGTTCCACGCCATCGTCGTCTTCAGCACCGACAGCATCGTGTCGAGCGTGATGCCCGCCTTGACGCCGGACACCAGCGTCTCGACGTTGGCGGTGCCGATCGTCTGCGCCAGCAGATTGTTGAGCAGCTTCATCGTCTGCCCGGTGCCGAGCTCGCCGCAATGGAAGAAGTCAGTGCCCATGCAGTCGAGCACCGGGCGTGCACGCGCGATGTCGGCCGCGTCGCCGCCGACCATCAGCGTCAGCGTGCCGGCGACGGCGGCATCCGCCGTCTTGCCGACGGGGCTGTCGACCATCGCGGCGCCCTTCGCCTTCACCGCCGCCCCGACCTTGCGCGTCGTGGCCGGGTCGATCGTGCTCATGTCGACGTACAGCGAGCCGGGCTTCAGGCCCGCGACGACGCCGTCGGGCCCGAGGGCCACGCGCTCGACATCCGGCGCGTCGGGCAGCATCGTGATGACGATTTCCGCCTGCGCCGCGACGTCGCGCGGCGTCGTCGCGGCCTTCGCCCCCGCGGCGACGAGCTTCTGCACCGACGCGGGTACGACGTCGTACACGACGAGCGAATGGCCCTTCTTCATCACGTTCTGCGCCATCGGGCCGCCCATCGTGCCCAAACCAATGAATCCTACGATCATGTCTTCTCTCTTTACGTTCGGTGAGGTCAGCTGCGGTCGACCCAGTGGTCCAGGTCCCACGTCGGGGCGCCGCGCAGGTCGGCGGTGTTCTTCGCGTTGAACCCGGCCGCGTCGGGCTTGCCGCCGCTCTTCTCGTACGCGACCTTCACGGCCGCGGCCGCGCCGGCGAACGCGCCCTTCACCTCGCCCCACGTGAGCGGCTTGGGAATGATCTTGCCGTCGGCCATCGTCTTCGACGTCTCGAGCAGCGCCACCGCGTCGCCTTCCGTCGGCCAGCACCAGCCGCGCTTGAACAGCACGTCGTCCTCGACGACCTTGGCGCCCAGGTCTGGCGGCAGTTCCCAGTACTTGACCGACAGCTGGGAGACCTTGCCCGGGTCCATCTTGGACAGCGCGGCGACCGCGTCCTGCTGCGCGCGGCAGAACGCGGTCACGATGCCCGGATCGCTCTGCACGAGCTTGTTGCCGCCGATCCAGAACGAACGGTGCAGGTAGAAACCATCCGGGTAGAACGGCGACTTCTTGACCGACGGCAGCAGGATGCCCGCACCTTCGCCGGCCGGGCCCTTGTAGTGCGCCTCGGTGTAGCCGTACGAGTTGATGATGCCGACGGTGCCGAGGTCCTTCTGCGCCTTCAGGAACGCGGGATAGATGACGACGGCGGCGTCCATGCCGGTGGGGATCGTCGCCGCCTGCGCCTGCGTCGGCGTGTTCACCACCGTGATGCCGTGCGCCTTGGGATCAGGGTTGCCGAGCTCGAAGCGCAGCATCTGCACGAGCACGTTGTACGGGTCGCCGCCGAGCAGCGCGCCGACCGTCTTGCCCTTCAGGTCGGCGACGTTGCGGATCGGCGAATCCTTGCGCGTGGCCAGCACCATCCGGAAGTGGCCTTCGCCGACCGTCAGCAGCTGGATCGGCTGGTGCTGCGAGACGAGTCGCACGATCGGCGTGTTGCCCCACATGCCGAAGTTGAGGTTGCCGGAGACGAACGCCTCGACCATCGGCGCCGCCGACGGGTAGTCGCGGTAGTCGACCGTCAGCGCATAGCCGCTTTCCGCCGCGTATTTCTCGAACGTCTTGTTGTTCATCATGTACGCGGTCACCGGCGAATTGCCCGCGGCCCACGGCTGGCGGCCCACCGACACCTTCATCTCCTTCTTCGCCTGCGCGCGCACGATCGCGGGTGCGGCGAGCACCGCCGATGCGCCCGCGGCGGTGGCGATGAAGCGGCGACGCGAAACTCCCTGCGTGGTCTTGTCCTGCATGGCGTTCTCCTCCTTCTGTGGTTCTCGCGGTCAGGCGACGGTGGCGCGGTACGCCTCGTCGCGGATCAGGCTCCAGATGCGTTGCACCAGCGCCTGGAATTCGGGCAGCGCGCGTGTCGCGTCGGTGCGCGGACGCGGCAGCGGGTTGTCGACGATGGTCTTGAGGCGGCCTGGATGCGCCGTCATGACGGCGATGCGGTCGGCCAGGAACACGGCCTCGTCGATGGCGTGCGTGATGAACACGACGGTGCGGCGCTCGGACGCAGGCCGGTCCTGGCCCCAGACGCGCAGCAGCTCGTCCTGCAGGATCGTGCGTGTCTGCGCGTCCAGCGCTGCGAGCGGCTCGTCCATCAGCAGCACGTCGGGTTCGTTGGCGATCAGCCGGGCAAGCGCCACCCGCTGGCGCATGCCGCCGGACAGCTGGTGCGGGTACTTGTCCTCGCTGCCCTTGAGGCCCACGAGGTCGATCGTGTGCGCGATGCGCTCGTTGCGCGCGGCCGTCGACAGCGACGCGCCCGCCGGCCCGTACTTGAGGCCGAAGCCGACGTTGCCGCGCACGGTCTGCCACGGGAACAGCGCGTAATCCTGGAACATCACGCCGCGATCGGGCCCGGGACCCGCGATCGGGCGCTCGTCGATCGTCACCGTGCCGGCGGTCGCCGTGTCGAGGCCCGCGAGCACGTTCAGTACCGTGGTCTTGCCGCAGCCGGACGGCCCGACGACGACGAGGAACTCGCCTTGCCGGATGTCGAGGGAAAAATCGTCGACGGCCACCGCGTCCGGCTTGCCGGCAACGGCGAAGCGCTTGCCGACGCCGGCGAGCCGCAACTTGATCGTGTCGGCACTCATCGTGCACTCCAGGGCATGAGCCGGGCGAGCGCCCAGCGCAGGATGCGGTCGAGCAGCAGCGCGACCAGGCCGACCGCGAGCATGCAGACAATGATGCGGTTCAATTCGATGCTGTACGCGTAGAACACGAACATCATCTGGCCGATGCCGCCGGAGCCGCCGCCGCCGGCCTTGGCGCCGACGGCGAGTTCGGCCGCGACGATCGCGGTCCAGCCGACGCCCATCGCGATGCGCAGGCCCACGCCGATCTGTGGCAGTGCCGCGGGCACAACGACGGTCCGCACCGTCGTGAACTTGCGCAGGCCCATCGTCGCCGCCGCGCGCAGCAGCGTCGGCGGTACATTGCGCGCGCCGGCCACCGTGTTGACGACGAGCGGGAAGAACGCGGCATACGCGACGATCGCGATCGCGGCCGACGTGCCGGTGCCGAGCCACAGGATCGCGAGCGGCAGCACGGCGATCGCCGCGATCGGGCGGAACGTCTCGACCAGCGGGTCCACGTTGCGCTCGACGGCGCGTGAATAACCCATCGCGAGCCCCAGCGGAATCGCCAGCAACGCGGCGACGACGAAGCCCGCGAACACGCGGCCGAGGCTCTGCACGATGGCCATCGGCAGCTCGCCGTCGGCGATCATCGTGACCGCCGCGGCGACGATTTTCGACGGCAGCGGCATCCGCGGATCGGCCGACAGCGTGCCCAGCACCTGCCACAGCAACAGCAGGGCCACCGGCAACGCGGCGCCGAGCAGCGCGCGCCGGCCGCGCAGCGCGCCCGCGCCTTGGGCCGACCCCGGCAGCGTGGTGGCGGCACTCATGCGCGCTTCGGCGCCCACGGCGTCAGCGTGCGCGACAGCAGGCGGACGCCGCCGTCGCAGATATAGCCGATGAGGCCGATCATCGCGATGAAGCTCATCACCTGCGGCGTCATCAGCAGCTCGCGATACCACTCGACCGCATAGCCCAGCCCGCTGGGCGCGCCGATCAGTTCGGACGCGACGACGGCGGTCCACGCGACGGCGACGCCCAGCCGCAGGGCCACGAGCAGGCTGGGCAGCGCGGCGGGCATCACGACGCGCGTGACGATGCCCCGCGTCGGCAGGCCCATCGTGCGCGCCGCGTTGACGAGCGAGCGGTCCACGGCGCGCACGCCGGCCACCGTGCCGAGCAGGATCGGGAAGAACGCGGCGTACGTCATGATGAACACCGGCAGCACGTTGCCGATGCCGAACAGGAACAGCGCGAGCGGAATCCACGCGATGCCGGAGATCGGGCGCAGCAGCTCGACCGTGGGGTCGACGATGGCCTCGAACGTCTTCGACAGCCCCATCGCGAGGCCCAGCGGGATGGCGAGCGCCGACGCGATGGCGAGCGACAGCACCATGCGGCCGAAGCTGACGGCGGCCTGGCGGAACAGCTCGCCTTCGCGCGCGAGGTCGCCCATCGCGGCGAGGACGTCGAGCGGGGACGGCAGCAGGATCGGGTTGTCGGTCCACCTGGACACCGCCCACCACGCGACGGCGAACACGAGCATCGTCCGCGCGTAGACCAGCGCGTCACCGACGCGGGTTCGCGCAACGGGGCTCATGGGCATCGACGTTCCTCCAGTGGCATGCGCGCAAGCCCGGTGCCGCGTATCGCGATCTGGGTCGGAAGGGGCTTTCGCGAGCGCCGATGTTAACGGTAACATCGCCCGTCGCGCAAGCGCGCTCGCCTTGGCGGCCGGCGCTGCGGTGCAGCGAGCCACGTGGAATTCCGTCGCACGCGCGCAGAATTCGGTCCGCCCTACCCGGAGCCTTCGCCATGGCTGCAGCGAAACGCCGACCCCGCCCCCGCCTCGAGGAAGTGGCCAAGCTCGCCGGCGTGTCGAAGATGACCGTCACGCGCGCGCTCAACGAGCCGCACAAGGTGGCGGCTGCCACGCGCGAGCGCATCGCGCGTATCGTCAAGCGCGTTGGCTATACGCCCGACCTCACCGCGCGCGGCCTCACGCTGCAGCGCACGGGACTGGTCGGCGCCGTCGTACCGCTGCTGACCAATTCGCTGATCGCGGAGATCGTGCAGGGCCTCTCGGACGCGCTGGCCGTGCACGGATACCAGCTGCTCGTCGGCGCGTCGGGCTTCTCGGCGCGCGGGGAAGAAGCGATCGTCCGCGCGTTCCTGTCGCGGCGCGTCGACGCGATGTACCTGACCGGCATCACGCACACGAAGGCGACGCGCGAGATGCTCGCGCGGGCTGGGCTGCCGGTGGTGGAAGGCGGCAACCTGACGCGCAGGCCGCTCGACATGCTCGTCGGCTATTCGAGCAAGGACGCCGCGGCGCTCGTGACGCACCACCTTTTCGACCGCGGCTACCGGCACTTGGGCTACATCGGCGCGTGGCCGCGCGACAACGATCGCGCACGCGATCGGCGACGCGGCTTCGCGCACGCGTGCGCAGCCGTGTCGCTGCCGCGCGACGACAGCTGGTACGTCGACACCGACCTTGCGCTGCCGGCGGGCGCGGCGGCGATGGCGACGTTGCTCGACCGGCATCCCGACGTCGACGCGGTGTTCTGCTCGGCGGATGCGCTCGCTGTCGGCGCGATGCTGGAGGCGCAGCGGCGCGGGCTCGCCATCCCCGACGACGTCGCGATCGCGGGCTTCGACGACCTCGACCTCGCGGCGCAGATGGTCCCGCCGCTCACGACGCTGCGCGTGCCCCGCTATGCCATCGGCGAACGCGCCGGCGCGATGATCGCGGACAGGCTCGCCGGGCGCCCGATGGAGGCGCCGGTCGTCGACGTCGGCTACACGTTCGTCCCGCGCGCGACGACCTGACCGGCAGTTCAGCGGTACTTCGTCGAGCCGGTCGCCGTGGCCGGCGGGCCGAGCTCTGGAGACCCCGGCCCACTTTCGTGCGCCGCAGCAATCTGTATTACCATCGAGCGCATGAAGATCGCGATCGTCGGCGCCGGCGCCATCGGCGGGTTCCTGGGGGCAAAGCTTGCCCGCGCGGGAGAAGACGTCACGTTCATCGCGCGCAACCGGAACCTGGACGCGATCCGGGCCAACGGCTTCAAGCTGATCCTGGAGGACGGCACCGAGGAGGTGGCATCCACCGTGCGCGCCGAGCAGAAGATGGCCGACGCGGGACCGCAGGACAGCGTGTTCATCACGGTCAAGGCGCACCAGGTCGTCGACATCGTGCCGGACCTCCACCACCTGTTCGGGCCCGATACGACGGTGGTGCCGATGATCAACGGCATCCCGTGGTGGTATTTCCAGGGGCTCGCGGGACCGCACGCCGGCCTGCGCGTGGCGAGCGTGGATCCCGACGGGCGCATCGCGGACGCGATCCCGCAGTCGCGCGTCGTCGGCTGCGTCGTGTATCCCGCGTCGGAACTCGTCGCGCCGGGCGTCGTGCGCGTCATCGAAGGCAACCGCTTCACGCTGGGCGAACTCGACGGCACGACGACGCCGCGCGTGACGGCCCTCTCGGAGGCACTCGTCCGCGCCGGCTTCAAGTCACCGGTGATCGCCGACATCCGCAGCGAGATCTGGCTCAAGCTCTGGGGCAACCTGTGCTTCAACCCGATCTCGGCACTGACGCACGCGACCCTCGTCGACATCTGCCGCTTCCCCGAAGGCCGCGCGCTCGCGACGGCGATGATGACGGAGGCGCAGGCCGTCGGCGAGAAGCTGGGCGCCACGTTCCGCGTGTCGCTCGAGAAGCGCATCGCGGGCGCCGAGTCCGTCGGGGCACACAAGACGTCGATGCTGCAGGACGTCGAGCATGGCCACGCGCTGGAGCTCGAGGCGCTCGTGGGCTCGGTCGTCGAGCTCGGTCGCGTCACCGGCGTGCCCACGCCGACGATCGCGGCGATCTACCAGGCCACCAAGCTGCTCGCGCACACGCTGTCGACCCGCTACGGTCGCCTGATCGTGCAGAGTGTCGACGGCGGCTGATCCGGCGACGACCGGCCGCGTTGTGCGTGCCGGGCAGGACCGTAGAATCGGGCGGATGGTACGTCTGACCTTGCTGCACGGATGGACCGGCATCGCGCTGCGTGCCCTGTTCGTGGCCGTCGCAATGATGGTCGCGACCGGCGCGAGCGCGCAGGCCACCACGTATGTCTATTCCGCGGTCGGCCGCCAGATGACGGTCATCAACGCGGAGACGTTCACGACGAGCGCGATCGATCGCCGACAGCGCACCACGCTGTTCGTGGCAAACGACGAGCTCGATGGCAGCGTCGTCGCGGACGTCACGGCGCTCGCGCGGAAGGCGACGCCGCCGGCGACGGTGACGCGCGTGACGCTCGAGGCGGACGCGACGCCGGTGCTCGAGGCGGACACGTTCGTCGACATCACGCCGGACGGCTGGCTCGACCGCCTGGGGCGCGCCGCGCCGTACCGCACGGGTGACCGGCTGCTCGTCATCGCGCCGGCGCGCGACGATATCCGCTTCAGCGTCGGCGCGACGACCGCAGGCACCGGGCAGGCGGCGGGCGTGGGCATCTACGTCGCGGCCGGCCGCGACCTGCTGTCGCCGAACCCGTCGTCGCCCGGCATGCTGGGCTTCTTCGCGAACTTCCGCGTGCTGCTGCTCGATCCTGTCGCGCGGCGGGTGATCGCGGTGCAGGGATGGTCCGGCGGCGTTGCGCGTTCCGGCCAGGACGCACCGGGTGGCAACCTGTGGAACGCGGTGGGCGGCAAGGACAAGATCAACGTGCTGCGCGACGCGCTGCGCGCGGGCCTCGAGCAGACCGTGCCGTCGTTGCTGGCGCGCTGAAGGCGATAGAATCGGCGGCTGCATCGGAAGCATGGAAGTCGCGTCATGAGCCAAGCCGCAATCCCCCGGCCGCAATCCGTTCCCGACCGCCTGCGCGAGGTGGCGCGGCGCGCCCCGGAAGTCGACGCCGTCATCGAAGGCGACGCGTCCATTACGTATGCGACGCTGGTCGCGCGCGCCGATGCGCTGGCGCGCCACCTGCGCGGCCTCGTCGGCGCCGGGGACGGGCGTGTCGTGCTCGTGTTCCAGCACAAGCTCCCCGCGATCGTCGCGATGATGGGCTGCGCGCGCGCGGGGCTCGCATTCGTCAGCGTCGACGCGGGTGATCCCGAGGAAAGGCTGACCCAGATCGCGCGCGATTGCGAGCCGGTGGCGGTGATCGCCGAGCACGCGCTGGCCACACGTGCCGCAGCGCTCGCGCCGGCCGGCGTGCCGGTGGTGGACGCCGACACGCCGCTCGCGGGCGACGAAGTTGCGCTGGCGGATGTCGCGCCCGGCACGCTGCTCTACCTTGGCTACACGTCGGGTTCCACGGGGCAGCCGAAAGGGGTGCGGCAGACGCATGCCAACATCGTCGCGTACAGCGACACCTACGCGGTGGCGATGCGCGTGCAGCCCGGCGCGCGGATGTCGCTGATCCACACGCTGAGCTTCGGCGCTGCGTACACCGACGTGTTCGGCGCGCTGCTGCAGGGCGCCACGCTGTGCGCCTACGACACGCGCGGCGAGGGCGTGCGCGAACTCGCCGACTGGCTCGACCGCGAGCGCATCGCCGTGTTCCATTGCGTGCCCACCGTGTTCCGCGAGATGTGCCGCCGGCTGCCGCCGCACCGCGTGCTGCCCTGGCTGCGCTCCATCGACGCGAGCGGCGAGGTGATGTTCGGCCGCGACCTTGCGCAGTTCCGCGCGCATACGCACCCGGACTGCCGCTTCATGCACAAGCTCGCGTCGACGGAGGCGAGCGTCGTGTCCTACGCGATCTACGACCATGCCCAGGTCCTGCCCGACCATGCCGCGCTGACGGTGGGACGCTGCCCGCCGTCGATGCGCGTGCGCGTCCTGCGCGCCGATGGGACCGACGCGGGGCCGGACGAGCACGGCGAGATCGTCATCGAGAGCCCGGTGCTGAGTCCCGGCTACTGGCGGCGTCCGGAGGTCGACGCGGCGCGCTTCAGCGCCGGGTCGCTTGCTGGCTGGCGCGCATACCGGCCCGGCGACTTCGGCACCCTCGACGCCGATGGCAACCTGCGCTTTGGCGGACGCGAGGACAGCCGCGCCAAGATCCGCGGCCACACCGTGCACTTGTCCGAGGTGGAAGCGGCGCTCGCGATGCAGCCCGGCATCGCGCAGGTCGGCGTCGTCGCGCGGCCGGCATCGTTCACCGACGACGAGCGCATCGTCGCGTTCGTCGTCGCCACGCGGCGGCGCTCGGAGGTGGAGTTGCGTGATTCGCTCGCGACAACGCTGCCGGGCTACATGCTGCCCGGGCGCATCGTGTTCGTCGACACGTTGCCGATGACGGCGACCGGCAAGCTCGACCGTGCCGCGCTGGCCCAGCTCCCGGTGCCCGACGCCGCTGTCACCGAGGGCGGCGCGCCACGCGACGACGTCGAGCGGGCGATCGCCGCCGTCTTCGGGCGCCTGCTCAACAAGCGCGACCTCGGCCGTGATGCGGACTTTTTCGTGCTCGGTGGCGATTCGCTGCTGACCGCGGAGCTGCAGGCCGATCTGGACGACCTGTTCGGCACGCAGGTGCCGATGCTGCACCGGCACGCGACGGTGGCCGCCGTCGCGGCGGAAGTCCGCCGGGCTGCCGTCGAGCGCGGTCCACGCGAGCGCGAATATCCGTCGCTGCTGCCGCTTTGGAAGCACGGCAGCCGCACGCCGCTGTACCTCGTGCACGGCCGCAGCGGGCAGGCGTTCGTCAGTCCGCAATTCATGCAGCTGTTGGGCGACGACCAGCCCGTCTGGGCGTTCCAGGCGCGCGGGTTCAAGCCGGGCGTCGAGCCGCATGCCACCGTCGAGGCGATGGCAGACGAATACCTCGCCGAGTTGCGGCGCGTGCAGCCGCGTGGACCGTACTGGATCGGCTCGATGTGTGCAGGGGGCCTGATCGCGGCGATCATCGCCCGCGAACTCGCGGCCGCCGGCGAAACGGTGCTGCCGCTGCTGCTGATCGACCCTCCCGACATGCTGGTCACCGGTGACCTGATGCACATGTCCGAGACGGAGTTCGTCGCGTTGACCCGGCAGCGCGGGGCCGAGCGCCCGGCGGCGGGCCCGATGCGCAGTCCTGCCTACCTGCGGGCGGTGCGGCGCGTCACCGCTGCGTTCGACGATGCGCTGAAGCGCTACCGTCCCGAGCCGTACTCGGGTCGGGTGTTCCTGTTGTCGAGCAAAGCGCGGTATGCGGCGTCGAACGCGGCGTCGATCGCGCGTTTTTTCGACGGCCCTGTCGAGCGTTTCGAAGTCGGCGTGTCGCACGCGGACGCCGTCGACCCGGCCAATCCGGCATTCGTCGCCGCGTTCCGGCACTGCGTCGACGAGACGCGCCGTGCCGAGGCCGCCCTCGGCGCGGCCCCGGTTGCCGCAGTGCGATAATTCCCGGTTTCCCGGTCCGGAATCCCGAGGTCCCGATGGTTGGCCGTTCCCCGCGCGCATCGCGCGGGCAGCCCGTGTCCTGCGCGCCTCGCCGCGCGCGGGCGACCTGATGCGTACGCTCGATCGCGGCCGCCGCGCATTCCTCCGCGCGCAGGCGCTGCTTTCCGCCGGAGCGCTGCTGCGCCCCGAGGGCGTCCTGGCGGCCCCCGCCGACGCACGCGTCCTGCGCACGGAGTTCGCGATCGCGGAAACGAGCTTCGACCCGGCCTTCGCCTCCGACGCGGCGTCCGACGGTGTCATCGCCAACATCATGGAGGCGATGCTCGACTACGATTTCCTCGTGCGCCCGGTGAAGCTCGTGCCGCGCACGCTCGAGGCGCTGCCGACCGTCGACGACGGCGGGCGCACCTACACGTGTCGCCTCCGCAAAGGCATCCACTTCACGCCGGATCCCGCGTTCAAGGGCCAGCGGCGCGAGCTGGTCGCGGCAGACTATGCCTATGCGCTGAAGCGCATCCTCGACCCGGCCGTGCGTTCGCCCTGGCTGTGGCTGCTGGACCACAAGCTGGTCGGCGGCGACGACGCGCGCGCCGCCGCGCAGCGGAACGGGCGCTTCGACTACGACGCGCCGTTGCCCGGGCTCGAAGTCGTCGACCGCTACACGCTGCGGATCCGGCTCGTCGCGCCCGACCTGCGCTTCCCATACGTGATCGCGGTCCAGAATACGGCCGCGGTCGCGCGCGAGGTCGTCGAGCACTATGGCGCCGACCTCGGCGCGCATCCGGTGGGCACCGGGCCGTACAAGCTTGGCGTCTACCAGCGGAGCTCGCGGATCGAGCTTGTCGCCAACCCCGATTTCCGCGAGACGACCTATGTTCCCGCGGGCCCGGTCCCGCCCGAGTTCGCGCAGGTCGCTGCAGCGCTCAAGGGCAAGCGGCTGCCGCGCACGCCGCGCGTCGACATCCGGATCATCGAGGAGGGGCAGTCGGCGTGGCTCGCGTTCGTGAACCGCGAGCTCGACCTGCTGGAGATCCTGCCGTCAGAGATGGTGCAGCAGGCGCTCGCCGGCGGGCGCCTGAAGCCGGAACTTGCGGCGCGCGGGATCGTCCATCGGGAACTGCTGCGGCCCACCGTCTCGTTCGTCTACTTCAACATGGAAGACCCGCTGGTCGGTGGCTACACGCCGGAGAAGATCGCGCTGCGCCGCGCGGTCAGCATGGGTTTCGACACAGGCGAGTTCGTCCGCGTCCTCTACAACGGCCGCGCGCATCCCGCCAACGGGCCCATCCCGCCTGACATCGCGGGTTACGATCCCGCGCTGCATACCGATGCGCAGGTCTACGACCCGGCCGCCGCACGCGCGTTGCTGGACCGCTACGGCTATCGCGACCGTAACGGTGACGGCTATCGCGAGCAGCCGGACGGCAGCCCGCTGGTGCTGACCCGCTGGTCCACGCCCAACTCGATCGCGCGGCAGACGGACGAGTTGTGGCGCAAGAACATGCAGGCGATCGGCATCGCGATGGACTTCAGGAGCGAGCGGATCACCGAACTGCGCAAGATGGCGCGCAACGGCAAGATCCCGATGCGCGGCGACGGCTGGAACGCCGACTACCCGGATGCCGAGAACTTCATGCAGCTCTTGTACGGCGGCGCGGTCGGCCAGGCCAACTACGCGCGCTTCAACCTGCCCGCATTCAACGAGCTGTACGAGAAGGCACGCACGCTGCCGGACTCGCCGGCGCGCACGGCGCTGTTCTCGCAGATGACGCGGCTCGTGATTTCGTATGCGCCGTGGAAGCTGCTCGTCAACGACATCGAGGACACACTCGCGCACCCGTGGGCGCGCAACTTCGTGCCGCACCCGATCCGCTCGCAGGTGTGGATGTACGTCGACGTCGATCCGGACGCGCGCGCGGCCGCGCGCTGACGACGGCGCGCCGCCCGGCCGCCTGCCTGCATGGCGTTCACTCGACCCTGGTACGACGACAATCCCGGCTACGTCGGCGACGCGATCGCGATCCCGCGCGTCTGGCTGACGCTGATCGTCTCGATCCTGATCCACGTGGCGGTGCTGTGGCTGCTGCTGCCGCGAATCAAGGACATGATGATGGCCGGCCCGGTGGACGGCGATTCGCCGCCGATCTCCGTCGAGCTCGCGCAGAACACGCCGCCCGCACGCCCACAGCCGCAGCCCGCGACGCCACCGCCGCCACCGCCCAAAGCGGAGCCCCCGCCGCCGCGCCGCGAGCCGGTGCGCCGACCTTCGATCATCGCCGTGCGCCCGCGCGTGCCCACGCCGAACGCGCTGCAGGTGCCCGCGCCTCCGGTGACGCCACCCCCCGCGCCGACGCCGGCGCCGGCACCGCCGCCGCCCAAGCCGGATGCGGTGGACATGTCGGCGTACATCGCGTCGCAGCGCGCCGCGCGCGGCGAGGCGCCGTCCACCGCGACGCAGCCGGCGCCGGAAAGCGATACGGAGCGCCGCAACCGGATCGTCGCGCAGAACCTCGCGGGCGTGAACTCGCCGCAGCCGTATGCCGGCCAGCCCAAGAATGGCGGCGGCCTGTTCGAGGTGACGCAGGTCGGATACGACTACGCGGAGTTCAAGTTCTTCGGCTGGAACCGCGACATCCGCCGCCAGGCCGCGCAGATCTACGAGGTGCGCAAGGGTGACGCGCCGACGATCCAGATGGCGATGGTGCGCAAGATGATCGCGATCATCCGCGAGACCGTCACCGGCGACTTCACGTGGCGCAGCGACCGCAGCGGCCGCGACGTGCAGCTGTCCGCGCGACCCGAGGACAATACCGCGCTCGAGCAGTACCTGTTGAGCGACATGTTCCCCAACACGCCACCTGCGCTGCGGCGCTAGCGCGACACCACCCGCGAGGCGACATGATGGACACGCTGTTGCGCGATCACGGGCGAGGCGACGTCAAGGTCAGCAACGCCGAGCTGTTCTTCGACCTCGTGTTCGTGTTTGCGATCACGCGGCTTTCGCACACGCTGCTCGAGGACCTCACGGTGGCCGGTGCGCTGCGCGTTGGCCTGCTGTTCATGGCCGTGTGGTGGGTCTGGATCTACACGACGTGGGTGACCAACTGGCTCGATCCCGAGCGCACGCCGGTGCGGTTGATGCTGTACGCGCTGATGGCGGCGGGGCTCTTCGTGTCGATGGCGATACCGGCGGCGTGGGAGCGCCGCGCACTGACGTTCGCGGCAGCGTATGCGGCGATGCAGGTCGGGCGCACGCTGTTCATGCTGTGGGCGCTGCACGGCCGCGACGCGGACAACTTCCGCAATTTCCTGCGCATCCTGGCGTGGCTCGTCGTCTCGGCACTGCTGTGGGTCGCGGGCGCGCTCGTCGACGACCACCGCGGCGCGCTGTGGGTGGCCGCACTCGCGGTCGAGTACGCCGGCCCGATGCTGTACTTCTACGTGCCGGGACTCGGCCGCTCGCGTCTTTCCGACTGGAACGTCGAAGGCGCGCATCTGGCCGAGCGTTGCGGGCTCTTCGTCATCATCGCGCTCGGTGAATCCATCCTGATCACCGGCGCCACGATGGCGGACCTGCCGTGGACCGGCGTCACGCTCGCGGCGTTCGGGGCCGCCTTCGCGGGCAGCGTCGCGATGTGGTGGCTCTATTTCAACATCGGCGCGGAGCGCGCCGCATTGCGGATCGAGCAGGCCGCCAATCCCGGCCGGCTGGCGCGCCTCGCCTACACGTACACGCCGCTGCTGATCGTGGGCGGCATTGTCGCGTCGGCGGCCGCGGACGAACTCGTGCTCGCGCATCCGCTGGGGCACGTGGACATGGCGAGCGCGATCATCGTCGTCGGCGGTCCGGCGCTGTACCTCGCGGGCAACCTCGTGTTCAAGCGCGTGACCGCAGGGTGGTGGCCGCTGTCGCATCTCGCCGGCCTGGCCGCGTTCGCGCTGCTGGCCGCCGTCGCGACGCAGGCGACGCCGCTTGCGCTTGGTGTCGCGACGACGGGCGTGCTGATCGTCGTCGCAGTCTGGGAGACGCTGTCGCTGGCGCGCGCGCCGCACGCAACGACCGACTCGACGCCGAGCGCCAAGCCGGCGCCACGCAAGCGGCGACGCGGGCACGGATCTCGCTAGGCTGCGGGACGGGCGTGCGCACGCGCGCCCTGATTCCCGCGCATGGCGCGGGGCCTTTACCCGCCCACTCCCCTTTCGTCGATGAACCACTCGCATGTGGCGGCGCGTACGCGCCGCTCGACCCTGCCGCGCCTCGTTCCCCTGTTGCTCGCCGCGCTGTGCGCGACAACACCGCTTGCCGCAACGGCGCAGTCTGCCGACCTCGTCATCAACATTGCGGACAACCCGGACCCGGGGCCGGCCGGCGGCATCTTCACGTACACGATTCGTGTGGACGACAACGGTCCTTCGGCCGCGACGGGCGTCACGCTCGGTGCATCGCTGCCGCCAGGCGTCACTTTCGTCGACGTGGTGACCACGCAGGGCAGTTGCTCGACGGCATCGCTGCCGGCCATCGATTGCACGCTTGGCAGCCTTGCATTCCTGGGCAGCGCGACGGTGACGGTGCGCGTCATATTGCCGGCTGCACAGGTGTACACATTGACGGCGAGCACGACCGCGACGACGCCTGACGGGAACACGTCGAACAACAACGCGAGCGAGACGACGACGGCGGTCGAAGCGGCTGACATGAAGATTGCGGTGTCGGCGCCCACGGGTCCGCTCCCCGCAGGCACGCCGTTCAACTACACGGTCGCAACGACGAACCAGGGCCCCTATGGGCTGGATGCGTCGGACACGCAGACGATAACGTTCGACGTCCCGGCCGGGGCCTGCGTGACCGCGGCGCCGACCGGAACGGGCTGGGCATGCGTCGCGCCGGCAGGCGGCTACCCGGCGTGCGGCGGCCAGACGATCAGCTGCACGCACGCGGGCCCGCTCGCCGTTGGTGCATCGGCGCCCGCGCTCACGGTGCCGGCCGCCTCCACAACGGAAGGCAGCGTCACCGGCCAGTTCGACGTGTCGTCGACGCTGCCGGATGGCAATCCCGCCGATAACACCGCAGGCGCGACCACGGAGTTCACCGGCGACTCGTCGGACCTCTCGATCAGGAAGACGGCATCGCCGAGCGTGGTGGCCGTCGGCGCCAACGTCACCTACACGTTGACGCCCCGCTTCGAAGGGGGAACGCCGCCCGGCGCGCTGCCGCCGAACCTGATCACAGTTACCGACACGCTGCCGGCCAACGTGACCTACGTCTCCGCGAGCGGCAGTGGCTGGACCTGCGACACGGGCAGCCTCCCGCTGATCACGTGCACGATGCCCGGCCCGTATACGGGCGGCAATTACACGAACCTGCCGGCGATCACCATCGTCGCCACGGCCACGGCGCCGGGCAGCATCTCGAACACCGCGCAGATCTCGGGTCCGGAGAGCGATCCCGTGCCGGACAACAACACGTCGACGATCGGCGTCACCGCGAGCAACAACGCGGACCTGCACGTCACGAAGACGGCTTCGCTGAACCCGCTGGTGCCGGGCCAGGCGTTCACGTACACGCTGCACGTGACCAACGGGGGACCGCTCGCCGTGGCCGCCGGCCAGACGATCACGATCACCGACCCGCTGCCGGCCGGCCTCACGTTGACGGCGCTGCCCTCGGGCACCGGCTGGACGTGCGCGTCGTCCGTGATGCCGCTGCCTGCCGCCGCGCCGCTGACGATCACCTGCACGCACGCGGGCCCGCTGGCGGTCAACGCGTCCGCGCCGAACATCACGGTGCCGGTCACCATCGACGGCACCGCGGCCATCGACAGCCTCGCCAACACGGCATGCGCCACGCTGAGCGGAACCGGCCCCGAATCGGGCACGACGGCCAACTGCGGCACGTCGACGGTGTTCTCCACGACGACGAGCGCCGACCTTGCCATTGCCAAGAGCGTGTCGCCCGACCCGGTGAAGGCCGGCCAGGATCTCACGTACACGCTCGTCGTGAGCAACGCGGGTCCCGATGCGGCGACCAACGTCACCGTGACCGACGTGCTGCAAAGCCTGGTCGCGACGGGCAGCCTGCAGTCGGTGACCGTGTCGCCCGCGGGCGGCTCGTGCAGCCCCGCGGCACCGGCCAATGGCACTTCGATCACGCTCACGTGCAACCTGGGCACGCTGGCCGCCAGCGACGCGGTGACGGTCACCGTCGTCGTGCGGCCGTCGATCGCGACGACTGGCGCGCGCAGCAACACGGCCACCGTGCGCTCGCCCGACGTGGGCGACCCCGACCCGTCGAACAACTCGTCGACCGCATCGGGTCAGGTCACAGCGGTGGCGGACATGACGGTGTCGAAGACGGCCTCGCCCAACCCCGTGCGCGGCGGCACGCCGCTCACGTACGTGCTCGCGGCGAAGAACAACGGGCCGTCGACTGCGCAGGCGGTGCACGTCGTGGACACGCTGCCGACGAACGCCGTCTGGATCTCGCTCGGGACGATCACCGGCGGCGGCACCTGCACGGCGCCGGCGGCGGGTGCGCTCGGCGGCACGCTGACCTGCGACTGGACCTCCATTCCCAACAACACGCAGCGCACCGTCACTTACGTCGTCCGCCCGCTCGCGACGGCGGCAGGCACGAACGCCGTCAACAGCGCCGTCGTGTCGACGACGACGGAAGAGTCGGACACGGGCAACAACTCGACGACGATCGCGACGCCGATCACGGCCGCGTCGCTCGACATCCTGGTCAACAAGGTGGACAGCGTCGACCCGATTCCGCTCGGCGCGACGACGCGCTACACGATCACGATCCATAACGCGGGCCCGTCGTTCGGCACCAACGTGACGATGGTCGACACGTTCCCGAGCGGCGGCACGCCGACGGCCACGTTCAGCTACCAGGGCAACCTCGCGGTGACGCCGCCGGACGCCGGCGCGTGCACGGAGCCGGCGGTGGGCGTCACGGCGGGGACGCTGTCCTGCGCGTTCCCCGGGCTGGAGGCCGGCGCCCAGATCCTGGTCCAGTACGACATGCGCGCCGAGACGATCACGGGCTTGGGCATCACCGGCACGTCGTTCAACACGGTGAGCGTTGCCGTCGACGAGCCGGAGACGCAGTCCGACAACAACACTGCCACCAACGCAACGACAACGCGGCGGACGGCGGATCTCGCCATCGTCAAGACCGCGCCGTCGGCGGCGACGGCGGGCGACACGTTCACCTACACGCTGACGGTCACGAACAACGGGCCGAATGCCAGCACCGGTGCCACCGTCGCCGACGTGCTGCCGGCGGGTGTGTCGTTCGCCGGTGCGAGCGGGGGATGCGTCAACGCATCCGGCACCGTCACGTGCACGCTCGGCACGCTGGCATCCGGCGCGAGCACGGCGATGACGATCACGGTGCTCGTCTCCAATCCCTACACCGGTGCGGTACCGCTGGCCAACGCGGCCACCGTCACCGCCGTGAACGAGGTCGATCCGGTGCCGGACAACAACACGGGCGGTACCACGACGACGATCGTCGCGCGCAATGCCGACCTGTCGCTGGTGAAGACGGCCCCCGCCTCCGTGGTGGCAGGGCAGCTGCTCACGTACACGCTGACGGTGGCCAACTCGGGCCCCGACTCCAGCAGCGGGGCGGTGATCACCGACGTGCTGCCGACGGGCGTGCGCTTCGCCTCTGCAAGCGACGGTTGCGACAACGCGGCGGGGACGGTGACGTGTACGCCGGGGACGATCGCGGCGGGTTCGTCGACGGCGGTGACGATCACGGTGCGCATCAACGATCCCTACGACGGCGCGCAACCGCTGGTCAACGCCGCGCACGTGGAGACGCAGCACGAAGCGGATCCGGACCCCGGTAACAACGACGGGAGCGCGTCGACGCACGTGCAGTCGGCACCACCGGCGGCCGTGCCGGCAATCACCCTGCCGGCGCTCGCCGTGCTGGTGCTGCTGATGCTCGTGGCCTTCGCACGGGCCCTGGCGGCGCGCCGGGCTTTGCACCGCCGCTAGCCATCGCGTGGCGCGCGGCCCGCCGGGACGGCAGGCCGCGCCCGCAGCCTGCCGGCGTCGTGCTAACGTAGCCCGACGATGAGCGGCCCCATCACGACGGGTTACGTGCTGACCGGCGCGACGATCGCGATCGTCGCCGAGGCACTGCGCCAGGCGCGCGCATTGCAACGCGACTATCGCGACGTGCTTGCGCAGCTGGAGGCACGCGAGCGCGGGCTCGCCGAGGCGCGCGAGCGCCATCGTGCTGCGCGGCTCGAGCGGCTCGCTGCCGTGCGCGACGACGTGGCGCGCCAGGCGGCTCGCGCCAACGAGCTCCGGGAACTGGCAGGCTCGCTCGGCGCGGACGTCGCGAGTGTCGCCACGCCGCCTGCGCCGCCGGCCGCTACCGCCACCGACGCCGAGTGGTCGGCGCAGGCGGCGACGCTGCGTGCGATCGTCGCCGCGCTGGAAGCGGCGCTGGGCCGCGTGGCGGGCGACGGCGCCGCGCGCGTCAAGGCGGCACTCGCCGCGGGGTCCGCGACGCGCGCCCCTACGCTCGACGATGTGCTGCGCCGCTTTGTCGCCGAGCGGCAAGCGCAACCGGGCCTCGACGCCGACGCGACCGCGACGCTCACGGCCACCGTCGAGCGCGTGCTCGCGCGGCTCGCACTGCCCGCCGGTGCGACGCTGCCGCCGCAGCTCGCGTCGCTTGCGCGCGCGATCGTGCTCGCGCCGTCGCGCGAGCGTGCCGATGCGCTGGCCACCGAGTTGCGCCGCGCCGTGCAGCTGGCCCGCGAAGACCGCGAGGCCCGCGTGCGCGACGCCGCCGCGGCACGCGACTACCTCGCCGTGCTGGACGCCGGCACGCCAGCACCGCTCGTCGAATCACTGGAGCGCGTCGTCGCCGGCGTGGCGCCGCTGGACGCCGCGCTGCGCAGGGCGGCCGACGACGTGCTGCACACGCAGGCGGCGGAGCGGGAACGCCTGGAGCAGGAAGCAGCGGCGGAGGTGCTCGCCGCATCCCTGCGGGACCTGGGCTACGAGGTGGGTGACATCGCGGCGACGCTGTTCGTGGATGGGGGCACCGTGCACTTCCACCGCCCGGGTTGGGACAACTACCACGTGCGGATGCGGGTGGCGCCGCAGGAACGCACCGCGCATTTCAACGTGGTCCGCGCGCGCGGCGACGAGGAGAACGCGGAGCGGCGGCGCCAGGATGCACTGGCCGAGGACCGCTGGTGCGCCGAGTTCCCGAAGCTGATGGCCACGCTCGCGGCACGCGGCATCGCGCTCGACGTGCGAAGGCGCCTGGGTGCCGGCGAGGTACCGGTGCAGGTGGTCGACCCGTCGAGCGTGCCTGCGGTGGCGGCCGCCGCGGACGACGAGACGCGCACCGCGCCGCAGCGCGCGCGGCCGCTCGGTTGAGGAAACGCGCGATGGCCACCAACGCGAAGCCGCGCTGGCTTGCCGACCTCGCACGGCTGACGCCGATCCGCGCTCAATTCGTGCTCGCGGGCAACATCCGCGACAGCGTACTGACGCCCGTCGGCGACACGACGACGCTCGCCCCGCTGCTGCGCGCGCTGTGGGTGGAGCTCGCGGCGGCGGGCTATCGCCTGCTGCTGGTGTGGGACCCGGTGGATGGCGTGCGGCCCTATCCGAACGATCCTGCGGTCGTCGAGCTCGCGACAAGGCTCTTCGACCTCAAGCTCGTCGATGGCGCCATGGCGACGAGCCTCGAGAATCTCGTCGTGCTGATGCGCAAGGTCGCGGCACAGCGCGAGGCGCGCTGCGCGCTGGTCGTCGACTTCGCATCGCGCATCCCGCGCTCGCCCGATCGCCTGGACGCCGCCGAGCATCGCTTCTTCGTCGCAGCCGAGCGGCTGTCGCTGACGGCCAACCCGATCGTCGAGAAGGGTGCCGACATCGGGGCGGCCAATGGCAAGGCACGCTTCAACCCGATCGTGTGGCTCGTGAACCGCGCGCAGGACCTGCCGGGATGGCTGACGCTCGACTCGACCCGCGTCAGCGTGCTGGGGATCGGACTGCCGTCGTACGAGGTGCGCGCGGAGGCCGCGCGCCTGCTGGCGCCGCTATTCCCCGCTCACGATGTCACCGATGCGTCGGCCAACGCGAAGTTCGTGCAGACGTTCGCGCAGCTCACCGAGGGGTTGCCGCTTGTCGCGCTGGCCGACATTGCGCAGCTGGCCGATCGCCAGGGCATCGCGCTCGCCGACGTCGATGACGCGGTACGCAGCTTCAAGGTGGGCGCGTCCGAGAACCCGTGGAAGCAGGACTACCTGCGCGCGCGGATCGGCGACGCGCTGCCGTTCATCGAGAACCGTGTGCGCGGGCAGCGCGCCGCCGTGGTGAAGACCGTCGACATCCTGATGCGCTCGGTGATGGGTCTCACCGGCGCGCAGGCGCGCGCGAGCGGCAACCGGCCGCGCGGCGTGCTGTTCTTCGCCGGGCCCACGGGGGTGGGCAAGACGGAGCTCGCGAAGACGCTGACGGAACTCGTGTTCGGCGACGAGCGCGCTTACATCCGCTTCGACATGAGCGAGTTCGCGGAAGAGCACTCGGGTGCGCGGCTGCTCGGCGCGCCCCCCGGCTACATCGGCTACGACGCGGGCGGCGAGCTGACGAACGCAGTGCGCGACAAGCCGTTCTCCGTGGTGCTGTTCGACGAGATCGAGAAAGCGCACCCGCGCATTCTCGACAAGTTCCTGCAGATCCTCGAGGATGGGCGGCTCACCGACGGGCGCGGCGAGACCGCGTACTTCTCGGAGGCGATCCTCGTGTTCACTTCCAACCTCGGCATCTACGTCGAGGACGAGCATGGCGCGCGTGTGCAGAACGCGGCGCCAGGCGATCCACCGGAGGTCGTGGAGCAGCGCGTGCGCGGCGCCATCGCCGACTATTTCAAATACCGCTTGTCGCGACCCGAGATCCTGAACCGGATCGGCGACAACATCGTCGTGTTCGGGTTCATCACGCCGGAGGTGGCGCACCAGATCTTCGACGGCATGCTGCGCAACATTGCAGTGCGCGTGCGCGCCGAGCACAAGCTCGCGCTGCGCTTCGCCGACGGCGTGCTGGACGAGCTGCGCGAGCGGTGCTGCGCCGACCTGTCGAATGGCGGGCGTGGGATCGGCAACGCGCTGGAATCCGCGTTCGTCAACCCGCTATCACGCGCGCTGTTCGTACTGCCGCTCGCCGGCCGCGACGAGGTCACGGTGACCCGGATCGTCGAGGACGCGCAGCGGATCGTCACGGTGACGCTCGCGTGAACTCCGGGCGCGCCGCGCCGGGCGGGGACCAGGCGGCGATGCTCGAGCTCAACAAGGCGCACTGGCCGGTGACGGTGCTGGGTCCTGGCCGGCGCGTCGGCCTGTGGGTGCAAGGCTGCTCGATCGGCTGCAAGGGATGCGTGTCGCGCGACACATGGCCACGCGATGCAAGCAAGGGCATCAGCGTCGCCGCGGTGGTGGCGTGGTGCCGCGAGGTGTCAGCCGGCGCGCTGGACGGCGTCACGATAAGCGGAGGCGAGCCGTTCGAGCAGCCCGCGGCGCTGGCCGCGCTCCTCGACGGCCTCGCGGCGTGGCGTGCCGAGGCCGCGCTGGACTTCGACGTGCTGTGCTACTCCGGCTATCCACTGAAGACGCTCGAGCGGGACCACGCGCTGTTGCTCAGAGGCCTCGATGCGGTCATCCCGGAGCCGTACGCCGACCGGTTGGCGGAGGGCGGGCTGTGGCGCGGGTCTTCCAACCAGACGCTCGTGCCCCTGTCGGCGCGCGGCCAGGCGCGGTACGCCCGCTGGATCGATGCGCCGGCGCCCGCAACAGGCAAGGCGATGCAGGTGGCTGTCGATGGCCGCCGCGTCTGGATGATCGGTATTCCCGCGCGCGGTGACATGGCGCGCGTGGAAGCACTTTGCGCGAGTCGTGGTCTCGCGCTGACGGACGTGTCGTGGCGCTAGGCGAATTGCAGCGAGGCGCAGCGTCCCCGCCAGACCAGGAGTCCGCGGGCATCGTGCGCGTGTGCCCGGTCTGCGACGCCGAGAATCCGCCAGCGCGCGCGCGGTGCACGTGCGGCGCACTGCTCACCGGCGTCGATTTCTCGCGGCCGCGCGCGTCGACGCATTCCCTCCTGCCGCGCGTCGTGCAGGAGCCCGCGGAGCCGGCGATGCCGGGGGCCGCGCCACCGGCCGCATCGGCGCCCCAGCAAACCTGCGGCCATGACGACTGTCGCCAGCCGAATCCGCCGGGGGAGACGACGTGCGTGTACTGCGGCCGCCCGCTGGGCGGCGCCGTTGCCGCCCCCACGCTGGACGCGCGGCCGCTCCCGCCGGCGCTCCGCGGCGATTACAGGATCGTCGACGCGTTTCCCGCCACCGGCAGTGAAGCCGACATCCTGCTCGTCGAGCAACGGTCGAGTGGCGAGCGTCGCGTGGTCAAGCTCTATCGTCGTGGACTCGAGCCGGATTTCGCGTTGCTGGACGTGCTGGCGTCGACGATCGGCCCGACCGTCGTGCGCTTGCTCGCGCACGGCGTCTCCGAAGGCACCGCCTACGAGGTGCTCGAGTATGTGCCAGGCGGCACGCTGCAGCACTACCTTGCCGCGGGGCCGGTGCCGCCGTCGGACGTGCGCGCGATTGTCCGCGACGTCGGTGCGGCGCTCACCGGCATCCATGCGCACCGGATCCTGCATCGCGACGTCAAGCCCGACAACATCCTGCTGCGCGGTACGTCGCCGCTGTCGCTCGCGCTCACGGATTTCGGCATCGCGTCGCTGGCGGCGGCGACGCAGCACTTCACCGGTGGCGCCAGGACGACGCGGTACGCGGCACCGGAGGTGTTGACCGGCGTCCTGGACGCGAAAGCCGACTGGTGGTCCCTGGGCATGATCGTGTTGGAGGCCGCGACGGGCCGGCATCCGTTCGACGGATTGACCGAGCAGGTAATGAATCACCACCTCGCGACACGGCCGATCGACGTGTCCGGCGTGTTCGACGACGACTTGCGCCGTCTCGCGCGTGGCCTGCTGCTCCGCGATCCGAAGCGTCGTTTCGGCGAGGACGAGGTCCGACGCTGGCTCGACGGGGATCCTTCGCTGGCGGCGGTCGACGACGTCGTGGAGATCGGCACCGACGCCAAGCCGTACCGACTCGAAGAAAGCGAGGCACGTACGCCTGCTGAGCTCGCCGTGGCGCTCGCCCGCCACTGGGACGCGGGCAAGCGGGACCTCGTTCGCGGCCAGGTCGTCCGCTGGGTGGAGACGGAGTTGCACGAGCACAACCTCGCCCGGCGCCTGCGCGACATCGTCGAGCCGCGCGGGCCCGGCGACGACCGCAAGCTTGCGCAGGCGCTGATCGCGCTCGACGCGACGCTGCCCCCGATCTGGCGTGGCGAGCCGCTCACCGAGAGTGGCCTCGTCGCGCACGCGCGCGCCGCTGCCGGAGGCGACGAGGATGCGGCCACTTGGCTGGGCATCCTGTACGAGGACGACGTTCTCGCGCTGTTCGCGCACGACCCGGCGTTGGCCAGCCTGCGCACGACGTGGCGCGCGGCCCACGCGCGCTTCGACGACGGCTGGGCGGCTGCACAGCGCGCGGAGCTCGAATGGCGGCGCAGTCCGGCGGGGCGCCCCCACGGTCCGGCCCTCGTCGATGACGCGCTCTATGGACTCGCGTCCCGGCTTCCGCCACCGCCGCCCTATCCGCTGGCGGCCGCCGTTCTGCTGGCCACGTGCGACTTGGCCTACGCGAGCGCATTGAGCGACGAAGTACGCGCGGGCGCGGCAGCGCTGGGCGCACGGGTTGGCTGGTTTCACTGGCGCGACAACGACGATCCGGTCGCTGCGCTGGTGGCGCATCATCTGCTGCCGCTCGCGCGCGAGGAGGCGACGACGCGCGCGGCGCGCGAAGCCGCGCACGAGAGCGCGCTCGACGACGGGGTGCGCGAGGCGCGCGAACGCGTGCGTGCACGACTCGCGATCCTGCTGGGCATGCTCCCCAACGACGACGCGGTGGCCGACCATGCGACCGACGAGATCGTGGGCGCGCTCGATCCGCTGCTCGAGCAGTGCCGGCACGCGCTTGCGCTCGATCTGTCGGCCCCGCGCCACGAAGCCTTGCGCGACACGCTCGACCGCGTCCTGGTGCGCGGTCATGCGGTGCGGAGCGCGCTGGCGCAGCTGGAACTGGTCGAGGGGATCACGGCGCTGTTTCACGACCCGCAACGCATCGGGCTCGTGGTGATGATCGCGTTCATCGGGCTGCTGTCGCGCAACCCGTACGTGATCGCTGCCGTCACCGTGGGCCTCGGCGGCTTCTTCCTGTATCGGTGGTATCGCCGCTACGCAGCCCAGGAAGCCGTGATCCGCACGCTGCGGGCGATGCGCCTGCCAGCGCGGATGTTCATGCGACTCGACGGGGTGGACGAGCCCGCGGCCGACGCGAACGAGCGTGGTCGCGCGAAACGCGAGCGCACTCGCTAGCGCTGGAATCCCGGCCCGGCCACGCTTGGGCATTTGCTACGATTGGGCCCATGGACTTCGCTTTCATCCTCGATCCGCTGGTCGCGCTCAAGCCTTACAAGGACTCGAGCATCGCGATGATGCGTGCGCTGCAAAAGCGCGGCCATCGGCTGTACGCGATGCAGCAGGACGACCTGTGGTGGCGCGGCGGCGAGACGCGCGCGACGGTGCAGCACCTGACGCTGGGTGACGACGACCACGACTGGCATCGCGCCGGGGACCCGGAAACCCGCGCGCTCGAGGATTTCGCCGCGGTGATGATGCGCAAGGACCCGCCATTCGACATGGAGTACGTCTACTCGACGTACATCCTCGAGGCGGCGGAACGCCGTGGCGCGCGCGTGTTCAACGCGCCGCGCGCCATCCGCGACAACAACGAGAAGATGGCGATCACGAAGTTCAGCGAGTTCATCTCGCCGACGCTCGTCACGCGCGACGCGGGGCTCGTCGACGCCTTCATCGACGAACATCGCGACGTCATCGTGAAGCCGCTGGACGGCATGGGCGGCACGTCGATCTTCCGCGTCCGCCACGACGACCCCAATCGCAACGTGATCGTCGAGACCGTCGGCGCGCTGGGCACGCAGACGATCATGGTCCAGCGCTACATCCCGGAGATCGCCGACGGCGACAAGCGCATCCTGCTGATCGCCGGCAAGCCGGTGCCGTACGCGCTGGCGCGGATCCCGCGCGCCGGCGAGACGCGCGGCAACCTCGCGGCCGGCGGCCGCGGCGTCGCGCGGCCGCTGACGCCGCGCGACCGCGAGATCGCCGAGGCACTGGGCCCGCGGTTGTGGAACGAGGGCCTGCTCGTCGTGGGCCTCGACGTCATCGGCCCTTACCTCACCGAAGTCAACGTCACGAGCCCGACCTGCTTCGTCGAGATCACGCAGCAGACGGACTTCGACGTGCCGGGTGCGTTCGCCGAGGCGCTCGAGTCGGCCGTCCGGGTCGGCGATCCGCCGCGTCTCTCCGCCACGGGCCGCCCGCTGCCATGATCGGCATCCTGATCATCGCGCACGACGCGTTGCCGGAGGCGTTGATTGGCGCGGTGACCCATGTGCTGGGCACCAGGCCGCCGCAGTTCGAGTCGATGTCGGTGGCGGCCAGCGACGACCCGTCCGACCTCCTGGCGCCTGCGCGCACGCGCGTGTCGCGACTCGACACCGGCAGCGGCGTGCTGATCTTCTCCGACCTGTACGGCGCGTCGCCGTGCAACCTCGCCGTGCGGCTGCTCGACCCGCCGCGGATCGAAGGCGTCGTGGGCGTGAGCCTGCCGATGCTGATCCGCGCGTTCACGTACCGCGGCAAGGGCATGCCCACGATGATCCGCAAGGCGGTTTCCGGCGCCCGCGATGGCGCGATGCACCTCGAGCCGATCTATGCTTCAGCGCGAGGTTGAGATCGTCAACAAGCTGGGGCTGCACGCCCGCGCATCGGCCAAGCTCACGCAGTTGGCGACACGCTACGAGAGTGACGTCCACATGATGCGCAACGGGCGGCGCATCAACGCGAAGAGCATCATGGGCGTGATGATGCTCGCGGCCGGCAAGGGCGCCAAGGTGACGCTCGAGACCGACGGTCCCGACGAAGCCGCCGCGATGGACGCGCTGGTGGCGCTGATCGCCGACTATTTCGGCGAAGGACAGTAGCGCCGCATCCATGACGAGCTTCGCGCTCCACGGCATCGGCGTCTCGGGCGGCATCGCCATCGGGCGCGCGCAGCTCGTGTCGCACGCCACGCTCGAGGTGGCGCACTACCGGATCTCCGCGGCGCAGGTCGACGCGGAGATCGCGCGCTTCAACGCCGCCGTCGGCGCGGTGCGCGACGAGCTGACGTCGCTGCACGGCGACCTGGCGGGCGAGGACATGCCCGGCGAGTTCGGTGCGTTCCTCGACGTGCACTGGATGATCCTCAACGACCCGACGCTCGCCGACGTGCCGCGCCGGATCATCGCGGACCAGCGCTGCAACGCGGAATGGGCGCTGACGCAGCAGATGCAGGTGCTCGTCGAGCAGTTCGAGCAGATCGAGGATCCGTACCTGCGCGAGCGCAAGGCGGACGTCGTGCAGGTCGTCGAGCGCGTGCTGAAGCGGCTGATGGGCTCGCACCAGACGCTGGCGCCGGCGGCCGAGTCGCACACGATCCTCGTCGCGCACGACCTGTCGCCCGCCGACATCATCCAGTTCAAGCAGCACAACTACGGCGCCTTCCTGACCGATCTCGGCGGTGTCACGTCGCACACGGCGATCGTCGCGCGCAGCCTCAACGTGCCGGCCGTCGTCGCCACGCACAACGCGCGGCAGCTGATCCGCGACGGCGAGATGCTGATCGTCGACGGCGCCAACAACGTGGTGCTCGTCAACCCGGACCGCGCCGTGCTGGCCGAGTACCGGTTGAAGCAGAGCGAGCGCGAGCTCGAGCGGCAGAAGCTCAAGCGGCTGCGCACCAAGCGTGCATGCACGCTGGACGGCGTCGACGTTGAGCTCCACGCCAACATCGAGCTGCCTAGCGACGTCGACCAGGCCATCGAGAACGGCGCAGCCGGCGTCGGCCTGTTCCGCTCCGAATTCCTGTTCCTCAATCGCGAGGGACTGCCCAGCGAGGACGAGCAGTTCGAAAGCTATCGCGCGGTGGCGGTCGGCATGAAGGGCCGGCCGGTGACAATCCGTACGTTCGACCTGGGCGCCGACAAGACGAAGGAAGGCCTGGCCGGGCTCGCACGCGTCGCACCCAACCCCGCGCTCGGCTTGCGCGCGATCCGCTTCTGCCTGGCCGAGCCACGGCTCTTCAATACGCAGTTGCGCGCCATCCTGCGCGCGTCGCATTACGGCAACGTCCGCATCCTGGTGCCGATGCTGGCGTCGGTCAGCGAGATCAACGCGTCGCTCGCTGCGATCGAGCATGCGAAGGAAACGCTGCGCGAGCAGGGCGTGCCGTTCAACGACAGCATCGAGGTCGGCGGCATGATCGAGATTCCGGCCGCCGTGCTCGCGCTGGAGTCCTTCCTCTCACGGCTCGACTTCCTGTCGATCGGCACCAACGACCTGATCCAGTACACGCTGGCCGTCGATCGCGGCGACGATGCCGTGTCCCACCTGTACGACCCGCTGCATCCGGCGGTCATCCGGCTGCTGGCGATGGCGATCGGCGGCGCCGCCAAGGCCAAGGTCCCGATCGCCGTCTGCGGCGAAATGGCGGGCGAAGTCACGCTGACGCGGCTGTTGCTGGGCATGGGCCTCACGCACTTCTCGATGCACCCGGCCCACCTGCTCGAGGTCAAGCAGCGGGTGCTGACCAGCGACGCCGCCGCGTCGCGGGTGCTCGTCGACCGTCTCCGGCGTGCCGACCAGCCGGCCAAGATCGCCGGGCTGCTGGACAAGCTCAACGCCTGATCCCGGGCCGAGGGCCGCGGGCCCGGCACCCGGGCGTCGCATTTCGTCCTCGCGGTCGGGAACAAAAGGCGTGGCGCCCCCGTTAGCTCTTATCGGCGGCGCGCTGCCATGCTAACGTCATGAACATGTCCAGAACGCTCGTTTTTGTCGTCATCGCCGCGGTGTGGCTCGCTTTCGGCGCCCCGGCGGTCGCCGCCACGGCCGGCGCGGCCGCGCCCGCCTTCACGCTCGACGACGCGGCCGGCAAGCCGGTATCGCTGGCGGCGCTGCGCGGCAAGGTGGTCGTCGTCGACTTCTGGGCGTCGTGGTGCGGACCGTGCCGCCAGGCGTTCCCGTGGATGAACGCGCTGCAGCAGAAGTATGCAGGCAAGGGCCTCGTGATTGTCGCCGTCAACGTCGACAAGAAGCGCAGCGACGCCGATCGCTTCCTGGCCCAGGTGCCGGCGCAGTTCACAACGGTATTCGATCCGGACGGCAAGACGCCGGCCGCGTTCGACGTGCGCGGCATGCCCACCACCTACCTCGTCGACGGCAGCGGCAAGATCGTGCTGGTCGAGGAGGGCTTCCGCGAGGAAACGCGCGACGCGATGGAAGCGCGCATCCGCGCGCTGCTCGGCACGTGACGGTCCGGCGCCACGCGGGCGGTGTGCGTGCGCTCGCGGCGGCGCTCGCAGCCACGCTCGTTGCCGGTTGCGCGACGCTCGCGCCACCCAAGCCGTGGGAGAAGGGCGAGCTGGCCAAGCCGTCGATGCAGTTCGACTACAACGCCAATTCGCAGCGTTACACCGAGCACGTCTACGACAGCAAGGAGAAGGCCGGCGGCGGCGTCGGCGTCGGCGGAGGCGGGTGTGGCTGCAACTGAGGGTCCGACCCTATTTTCTCGCGGGCCCCGGGAGGAAATAGGGTCGGACCCCATGCGCCCGTTGTGGGCTGCGGCGCTCGCGCTGCCAGGCATCCTGCCCGCCGCGGCGGTCGCACAGTCGGTGCCCGACCAGGGCATTTTCACGCTGTCCTACCTCGACTATCGCGACTGGCAGCCGGGCGCGGACCGGATGACGGTCAGGAGCCCGTCGTTCTACGTGCTGGCCCCGTTCGCGGAAAAATGGACGGTGCAGGGCTCCGTCGTCTACGACCAGATGTCGGGCGCGTCGCCGCTGTGGTTCAACACGCTGTCCGGCGCATCGGGCGAAGGCGTGCACGACTATCGGACCGCCGGTGACGTCAAGGTGACGCGCTACTACGACCGCTACGCCATCGGCATCGGCGGCGCCTATTCGCACGAGCGCGACTACATCTCGCGCGCAGCCTCGCTGGACGTCCGCTGGTGGACCGCGGACCGCAACACGACGCTCGCGTTCGGCTTCGGCGGCTCGGCGGACTACATCCATCCGACAGACCGCAACCTCAATGACGGCAACCGCGAGACGTACGACTACCTCATCGGCATCACGCAGAACCTGTCGCCGGTGGACATCGTGCAGTCCAACGTCACGTACAACGACGGCCGCGGCTACTACTCGGACCCGTACAAGCCTCTCGACACGCGGCCCGAGCGACGGCGCATCCTCGCGTGGCTCACGCGCTACAACCACGCGTTCGTCGAGCAGAATGCGACGCTGCGGCTGGGCTATCGTTTTCTGAACGATTCGTTCGGCGGCACTTCGAACGCGTTCGACATCGCGTGGGTGCAAACGCTGCCGCAGGGATGGACGCTGACGCCGTCGTATCGCTATTACACGCAGGGCGCCGCGGATTTCTACATGAACCCGCCCTACCCGTCCGGATACGTGAGGGGTGGCTACTACTCGGCCGACACGCGACTCGCGGCATTCGGCGCCATGACGTTCGGCTTGCGCGCGGACTACGACCTGACGCAAGGCTGGTCGCTGTACCTGTCCGCGGACTACTACCGCCAGGATCCTTCGTGGCGCGCGTTCGGCGAAGGCAGCCCCGGCATCCTCACGTTCTCCGCACGCTGGTTCGCGGCCGGCGTCAATAAGACCTTTTAGGGTCCGACCCTATTTTCCGGTGCGCGACCTGCCGAAAAATAGGGTCGGACCCTGGCGGTTTCGGGCGATGGGCAGCGCCAACGAGCTGGTACTCGGCGGCGCGGACGACACGACGCTGACGCGCGCAGCGACGGTTGCCATCGATGACGTGCACCGCATCGAGGCCAAGTACTCGCGTTATCGCGACGACAGCGTCACCACGCACATCAATCGCGCTGCCGGTGGCGACGCCGTCGCCGTAGACGCCGAGACCGCCGCGCTGCTCGGCTACGCGGACGCATGCCATCGCGAGAGCGAGGGCCGCTTCGACATCACGTCCGGCGTGCTGCGCAGCGTCTGGGACTTTCGCTCACCGTCGCCGCGGAAGCCCACTGCCGCGATGCTCGCCGAAGTGCTGTCACGGATCGGCTGGGCCGAGGTCGAGTGGAGCGCCACCTCCGTGCGCCTGCCGCGTGCCGGCATGGAACTCGACTTCGGCGGCATCGGCAAGGAATACGCCGCCGACCGCGTCGCGACGCTCTGCATCGAGGCCGGCGTCAAGCACGGCTGCGTGAACCTGGGCGGCGACGTGCGCGTCTGGGGCGGCCGGCCGGACGGCGCACCGTGGGGCATCGGCGTACGCCACCCGCGCGATGAGCAGTCCGCACTGGCCGGCGTCGATCTCGTCGACGGCGCCGTTGCGACGAGCGGCGACTACGAGCGCTACGTGGAGATCGACGGTCGCCGCTACTGCCACATCATCGATGCGCAAAGCGGCGAGCCCGTGTCCGCGTGGCAGTCGATCAGCGTGATTGCACCGCTCGCGATCGTCGCGGGCAGCCACGCGACGATCGGCATGCTATACGCCGATCGCGCGCCTGCGTTCTTCGCGCGCAGCGGGCTGCGCTGGCTCGGTGTCGACGCGGAAGGCGGCGTGCACTCGGCGCTGGACGACGACGGGCCGGGGCTGCACTAGCCCCGCCGCTAACGCGCCGTTACTGCGGCGCGCACATTCCTATGCCGAGAGGGCCCGCGCCTTCGCTTACCCAGCCGGCCGCCAGCATCGCGGCGCGATCGTCGAGGCTCGTGACGAAGCGATGGTTCGGTGCGCCGCCCTGGCCGTTGTTGTAAAGGCGGTAGACCGGAACCGATCCGTCCGGGCACTGACCCGCCGCGGTCGGCACGTACAGCGCGAAGGCTTCGGGCTTCTCGAGTTGCCAGTCCGGAAATGCCGTCAGCGTCTGCGCACAGGTCTCGGGCAGCGCGTAGAAGTGGGAACTCTTCGGCGCGAACGAAGCGTTGAAGAACCGGCACACCGGTTCCGCCGACGCAGGCGCTGACGCGTCGACTGCGAATGCATTGAACGAGCGCCCCGTCGGTTGCCAATCTTCGAAGGGGGCCTTGCCGAGCGCGGCCTGTTCGGTTGGATCGCTCGTCATGAAATAGTGGTCGAACGCGGTGTGGTAGTACTCGATGACAGGAACCGTGTCACCGACCGCCGACCCGTCGTCGACACCGGTGCCGCTCAGCGCAATGCGCAAACTGCTCGGCGTGCCGTCGGTCTGTACGACCAGCGTCGCCTGGTGCGTACCCACTAGGCTCGGCGCAAACGACACGTTGATCGCGCAGGACTCGTCGATCGCAAGCGGGATCGTGTCGTGCGCCAGGCAGGTACCGCCGTCGAGCGTGAATTCGCGTCGCCGGCGATCTGGAAATTCGAGACCGCGCCGGGGCTTCCCAAGTTGGCGATCGTCACGGTGGTGGTCTTTCTGGTGCCGACGGCGGTCTTCCCGAACGACTTCGACGACGGGCTCGCGGCGTATCGGGGCGGGTCGACCTTGGGATCGAGGAACACCGCGGTAACCGTCTTCGATACATCGGTCGTCGTCTTGCACGTGCCCGTTCCGGTGCAAGGCCCGCGCCATCCTGCGAACACGGATCCGGTCAAGGGCACCGCGGTGATTTCGACGGGAGCCGGCGGATCCAGCGTGATGGCGCAGTTGAACTTCGTGTAGTAGCAATACGGATCGGAGGGAGTGCCGGCGAACGTGCCACGGCCGCTCCCCGTTTCCACCAATCGGATCGTGTGGGCTTTCAAGTCGAAGCGCACATCCATGGTTCCGGGAACGTTGTTGAGATTGCACAACGTGTTACATGGTGGAGTCGTCCCGCTGAACACACTTCCGGTATCCGGGAAGGCCTGAAAGAGAACCTGCTGGCCCGGTACCGCAAGGAAGGAACAGGGCGCGGCGGAGCCACAGGAAGCCACATTCGAGAAACTGACGCCGCCCGCGCCTTCGCCGCTGAATGTGACGGTATAGGTGTCGCCAACCGCGATGTAATAGACGTCGCCGCCGATCGGATACCGGATGAAATCGGGCGCGTCACCGATCACGTACGACGTTCCTGGCGTAATCTCGATCGCGTAGCTGCCGAGCGGGGCGGACTTGCTTACCGTAATCCCCAGCTTCTCGACGAGATCGCCCTGGATCCAGGTGAATGGAACCTTGTCGATCGTCGAGCGCCCCAGATCGTAGGCGTTTGTCGGGTCAAGGCGGTTGGCGGGCGATTTCAGGACCACCGAATCCGGATTCCCGGTTGTCGGGTCATTGAATACGCTGCCCGCGAAGCTGCGGCTTGTGATGGACAGCATTCCGGCTGCCGTGCCGCTGGGCTGCGTCAGCGTGAAGACAATGCCGGTCGCAGGCCAGAAGTAGTCGCTGGTCACATAGAGCGAAAGCGGGATCGTGTCTCCGCGCCGGATCACACCCAGGACAGGGCTGCCGCCTCCGCCGGTTGCCGAGTAGATCGACACTTTCATGTCGTCTGCCGCGACGGCATTGGGCGCCAGACCCGCACAGAACATCAGCAAGAACGTGACACAAAGCACCGCGACCGAGCGACAGCAACGCTCGCGTACGGCCCGCAACTGACACCCCATGCCCGGCCTCCCTGGCCAACTTCGTGGCGGCTATACTGCCACGAGTCGTCCGCAGGGCAGGCGCTGGGCGCGACGAGGAGATGCCTGGACTGCCTAGTGGCAGACAGTGCCCCCCGAACTCCCGTAGATCTCGCGCGTGATCGCCTTGGTCTGCGTCACCGTGCCGGCCGCGACGCCGGTCACCGTGTACGAGAACGTCGCATGGTTGCCGTCGGTAAATGTCAGCGTGCCGGTGCCGACGGAGTGCGCGGACAACGCGGCCGGATTCCACGTGGCGCCGAGCGGCGTGCCGCTGCCGGTGACGAGCGAGCCCGAGTACGTGTTGGCGGACACCTGCGGCGCGCCGAACACCATCCACACCGGCTTGCCGTCTGCGCCGAACGTGAACCACGTCGCGTAGATCAGGTTGCCCTGGTGCGCGATGTTGATGCCCCAGCCCGATTCCGTTCCCGCGGGCGACGCCCACCACATGTCCTGGTAGTTGGTCGCCGCGGCGAGATTGGCCGTCGACGACCAGGTGCACGTCGGGACCGAGGTACCGAACACCTGCAGCGACATCGGCTTGGACAGCGTGACCGAGCCGTCGCTGCTCGTGTAGTTGAGCGTGCCGTTCTGCGCGTCCGTGAACGTGAACGACAGCGAGCCGGCCGGCGCGCCGACCACCTTAGACGGGTCGAACGGCACCGAGTTGAATGCGGGTCCGGTGCCACTGAACACGGCGCCGGTGAACGTATTGGTGCCGGGCGTGCGCAGCGCCTGCGTGACGAGCCACAGCGTCGAGCCATTGGGCGCGAACGTGAACCACGTCAGGAACAGCATGTCCTGTTGCTGGGACACGTTCACGCCCCAGCCCGACTCGGCGCCGCCGCTCACCCACCAGATACCTTCGTTGGGCGTGATCGTCGAGCTCGTCGACGACGTGCCGGTGCCCGTCAGCGACGTGGCCTGGGGGCTGCCGGTGCCGGTACTCGTGACCGTCAGCGTGCTGGACCGCGACCCTGTCGCGCTTGGCTTGAACGCGATGCCGACCGAGCACGTGCCACCGGCCACGATCGCCGTTGTGCACGTGTTGGTCGTGATCGGGAATTCGCCGGCGTTGGAGCTGACGATCGACGAGATCGTCACCGAGGCGCTGCCCACGTTCGTGATCGGGATCAGCACGGACGAACCCTGCGTGCCGACCTTCTGCGACCCGAGTGACTGTGACGCGGCAAAACTCAACTGACCCGAGGCCGGTGGCGTGCCACTGCCAGTACCGGAGAGCGACGCGGTCAGCGTCGCCGGCGAGCCGTTCGTGAGCACCGAGAGCGTGCCGCTGCGCGACCCGGTGGACGATGGCGAGAAGGTGACCGTCACGGTGCAAGAGTTACCTGACGCGAGCGACTTCGACGGCACACAGGTGCCGCCCGTGACGGCGAATTCTGTCGCGTTGCTGCTGCTGACGCTCGTCACATTGCCTGTGGCGCCCGTAACAGCGACGGTGAACGTCGTCGCACTCGACGTGCTGCCGACGGTAACAGAGCCAAAGTTTTTGCTGGACGGCGAAATCGTGAAGCTCGCAGCCCCCGCTGACGGATTCACAACCGAATCGATGTAGTTCGCGATGCCTTGCATGATCAACGTTCCCTGATCGTCCGCGAGGTAAAAGGCGGACGACGGGTTGTCGCTGAAAATTGGAGCCATCTGATCCACGTTCTGAATCGCGAAATAGATGTTTGTCCAGTCTGCGCCTAGCTTGATCGAGTTCGTGTTCTTGGTTGGATCGTCGCCGTGACAGCCGCTACATTGGTATTCAATGTAGTTATTCTTCCCCGACGCGATATCGGTTTGCGCTGTTGCCGCGGTCGCGTTGGCGAGTACGAAGAGTATTAGAGCGAGGAGCTTCAGCATGGTGAGGGCGGCCGCATAGTCGCGACAAGCATACTATGACGGCGTCATTAACCGCCACAGGATGCCGCTTTTTGGCGCAGATGCCGCGCTTGGACCTGTAAACAGCGGTAGCGCCCGGTTTCATCCGGCCGGCCGTGTCTTTCACGTGGCGGCCCGCGCGGCGCTCCCGGCTTTCGCATGCCCGGCAACGGGCGTAGACTCCCGCTTCCGCGCCCATTTGAGCCAGCTTGCAGGCGCGTTACAAATATTGCTAAAGCGGTGGGGTGCCCGGAACCCGCCCGCTCTCGCGCTGGCGGGTTTTTTGTTGCCCGGACTACGCGCCGAGGCGGGGGCAAGGCGGCATCGATGACAGCGAGCATTTCCTTTTCGGCGACCACCGGTGGAGCGGGCGCAGGCACGGACGGCCGATCCGTGGGCGTCGTCGTGCCGCGAAGTGCCCATTTCGACGCACCGCTGCCGCTTCAATGTGGGCGCTCACTCCCGTCCTATGACATTGCCTACGAGACGTATGGGACGCTGAACGCAGATCGCTCGAACGCGGTGCTGATCTGCCACGCGCTCAACGCGTCGCACCATGTCGCGGGGGTGTATGCCGACCAGCCGGACAACGTCGGCTGGTGGGACAACATGGTGGGTCCGGGCAAGCCGCTCGACACCGATCGCTTCTTCGTCGTCGGCGTCAACAACCTGGGCAGTTGCTTTGGCTCGACCGGTCCGGCGTCGACGAACCCCGCCACCGGCAAGCCGTGGGGCGCGGACTTCCCGCTCGTCACCGTGGAGGACTGGGTCGACGCGCAGGCGCGGCTCGCCGACCGGCTGGGCATCGAATCATGGGCCGCAGTGATGGGCGGCAGCCTGGGCGGCATGCAGGCGCTCGCATGGGCGCTGCGTTACCCGGCGCGGACGGCGCACGCGCTGGTGATCGCGGCGGCGCCCAACCTGTCGGCCGAGAACATCGCGTTCAACGAGGTCGCGCGCCAGGCAATCATGGGCGACCCCGACTTCCACGCCGGCGACTACTACGCCGCGCACACGGTGCCGCGCACCGGCCTCACGCTCGCGCGCATGGTGGGACACATCACGTACCTGTCCGACGAGCAGATGGAAGCCAAGTTCGGACGGCAGCTGCGCGAGGGCCTCAAGTTCTCGTTCGCGCCGGAATTCCAGATCGAGTCGTACCTGCGCTACCAGGGCGAGAAATTCGCCGAGTACTACGACGCGAACACGTATCTGCGCATCACCAAGGCGCTCGACTATTTCGACCCGGCGCTCGCCACCGGCGGCGACCTGCCCGCAGCGCTCGCGCCGATCACGGCCGACTGCCTGGTCGTCAGCTTCACCACCGACTGGCGCTTCCCGCCGTCACGCTCGCGCGAGATCGTCGGTGCGCTGGTGCGCGACCGCCATGACGTGTCGTACGCCGAGATCGACGCGCCGCACGGGCACGACGCGTTCCTGCTCGAGAGTCCGCAGTACCTCGCTGTCGTCCGCGCGTACTTCGAGCGCATCGCGCGCAGTCGCAAGCTGCCTGCGCACCCGCAACCCGGGAGCACCCCCATGCCGGCGGAACCGGTCGCGCGCGCCGACCACGCGACGATCGCGCGCTGGATTTCGCCGGGTGCGCGCGTGCTCGACCTGGGTTGCGGTGACGGCAAGCTGCTCGCGCATCTCGCGCAAACGCGCGCCGTCACGGGCTACGGTCTCGAGATCGGCGACGCCGGCGTGCTGCACAGCCTGGAGGCCGGCATCAACGTCATCCAGCGCGACCTGGACGAAGGACTTGCCGGCTTCGACGACGGCGCGTTCGACTGCGTGATCCTGTCGCAGACGCTGCAGGCGATGCGCAACATCGAGCAGGTGGTGGCGGAGATGCTGCGCGTCGGGCGCGAGGCGGTGGTCTCGTTCCCGAACTTCGGGCACTGGTCGCACCGCTGGCAGATCCTGCGCGGGCGCATGCCGGTGTCGGACGCGCTGCCCTACCAGTGGTTCGACACGCCGAACATCCACCTGTGCACGGTGGCGGACTTCGATGCGTTCCTGGCCGCGCGCGGCTACCGGGTGATCGAGCGCGTGGTGCTGCGCGACGGGGCCCCCGTCCACCTGGCGCCGAACCTCGTCGGCGAACAGGCGCTGTACCGCTTCTGCCGCTAGTTCTTGGCCGGCGCTGCGGTCGGCGCGGCACCTGTCGCGGGCGCGGGTGTGGCCGTGGCGCCGGGCGCGGAGGGCGGGCGCTTGGCCGCCTCGGCGTCACGCGATGCCTGCAGGCGCCTGTCGACGTCCGCTCGATAGCGCTCGCGACCGGGCTGCCGCTCGTGCGAATAACGCTGCCACTGCTCCTCGTTCAGCACCGGCTTGATCGCCTCGCCGGCCTTGGCGTTGACGGCTGCGGTTTCCTTCTTGCGCTCGGCCTCGTGGCCCGCCATGTCCGGGGCGCTGTACTTGGTTTCGATGGCGCGCAACTCGCGGCCGCGCGCCTCGAGCGCCGGCGTGATCTTGGCCGTCTGCTCGGGCGTGAGCGCCAGCCGCTTGGACAGCTCGGTCACCTGTTCCCTCACGGCGGCCTCGGTCGGCGCCTTGGGGAAGCGCTCCGGCGTAAATGACGCGGACGCCGGGGGCGTCCCGCTCTTCTTGGCGGCCGCATCGCGCGCGGCCTTGCCGCGCTTGCCCGACTTGGCGCGCGGCGTTTCCGCGGCGGGCGCGGTGGCGCCGCTCGGCGATGCGGGGGTCGTAGCACTCGCTGGCGGCGCTGGCGTCTTCGCTGCGCTGGCAGGCTTCGTCGTGGTAGCAGGGGCGGTGGTTTGCGCCAACGCGGCAACGCTTGCCGCGCCGACGATCGCACCGGCGGCGCCGGCGGCCAACGCGTGCTTCCAGCGATTCGATCGTGTCATCGTTTTCTCCTCCAGCCGGCTAGGATGCCAGAATCGCGGCTCGGTTCCGTTCCCGCCTGCAATGAAACGCTCGGATTTCCTCAACCGGCGCATGCTGATCTGCGTGTTCACCGGTTTTTCGTCGGGCCTGCCGCTGTACGTGCTGCTCAACCTGCTGCCGGCGTGGCTGCGCTCGGAGCACGTCGACCTGAAGGCCATCGGCCTCTTTGCGTTGATCCAGCTGCCGTTTACCTGGAAGTTCGTCTGGTCGCCACTGATGGATCGCTTTGCGCTGCCGCTGCTCGGCCGGCGGCGCGGGTGGATGGCGCTCACGCAGGGGCTGCTCCTCGTGTCGCTGCCGGTGTTCGGCTGGCTGCACCCGGCGCAGGACCTGTGGGGCATCGCGTGGCTCGCCACCGCAGTCGCGTTCTTCTCGGCGAGCCAGGACATCGTCCTCGACGCGTACCGGCGCGAGATCCTGCCCGACGCGGAGCTCGGCCTCGGCACCGCGATCCACGTCAACGCGTACCGCATCGCGAGCCTGGTGCCGGGCTCGCTGGCGCTGATCCTCGCCGACCATTGGCCGTGGTCGACGGTCTTCGTCGTCACGGCGGCGTTCATGCTGCCGGGCCTCGCGATGACGCTGGTCGTCAGCGAGCCGGCGGTGGCGGCGGGCGCGCCGCGCACGCTGCGCGACGCGGTGGTCGAGCCGTTCCACGAGTTCATCTCGCGCAACGGCCTCGGCGCCGCGCTGCTCGTGCTGGCATTCATCTTCCTCTACAAGCTCGGCGACTCGATGGCGACGGCGCTCGCGACGCCGTTCTATCTGGACATGGGCTTCACGAAGACCGAGATCGGCGTCGTCGCCAAGAACGCGGGCCTGTGGGCGAGCGTGCTCGGCGGCCTGCTCGGTGGCGCGTGGATGCTGAAGATCGGCATCAACCGGGGACTGTGGATCTTCGGCGTCGTGCAGGTGCTGACGATCCTGGGCTTCGCGTGGCTCGCGCAGCTGGAGAAGCCCGGCGTCGCGGCGCTGGGCGTCGTCATCGCGTTCGAGGCGCTGGGCGTGGGCCTCGGCACCGCCGCGTTCACCGCATACATCGCGCGCGCGACCAATCCCCGCTACACGGCGACCCAGTACGCGCTGTTCACCAGCCTCGCCGCCGTGCCGCGGACACTGGTCAACGCGAGCACCGGCTGGATCGTCGAGCAGCTCGGCTGGTTCGACTTCTTTCTGCTGTGCACGGCGCTCGCGCTGCCCGGAATGGCGTTACTCTTGCGGGTCGCACCGTGGAACGATCCCACCTGGCGCCGCGATGAACCCGCATAAATTCAGCGCGATCGCGCATCGCGATCACGACTTCTGCAATCCGCTGTCGGCGGCCAAGATCGAGCGCCTGCTCGACCTGATGCCGCTCGACGAGCGCGCGCGCGTGCTGGACCTCGGCTGCGGGCGCGCCGACGTCGCGCTGCGCATCATCGAGCGCTTCGGCTCGACGGTTGTCGCCATCGACCACTCGTCGCTGATGCTCGATGCCGCGCGCGAGCGCGCGGAGTGGACGGACGCGCTCGCCAAGCTCCACCTCGACAACATCGACATCCGCGAATTCACGGCGGACCCGGAGACGTTTCACCTGACGATCTACCTGGGCGCCGGCGGCATCGGCGGCGGCATGTCCGGCGTGTGCCAGAAGCTCAAGGGCTGGACGCGGCCCGGCGGCTACGTGCTGATCGGCGATGGCTACTGGAAGCGGCGGCCGGCGCCGGAATATCTCGCGCTGCTCAACGGCAGCGAAGCGGAATTCCTCGACCATCGCGGCAACGTGCAGGCGGGCATCGACGCGGGCCTCGTGCCGATGCACGCGCCGGTGGCGTCCGACGACGAATGGGACGAGTACGAATGGAAATACGCGCGCTCCATCGAGCGCTACGCGGGCGAGCACCCCGAGGACGAGGACGTGCCGGCGATGCTGGATCGCATCCGGCGCTGGCGCGACGGCTACCTGCGCCACGGCCGCGATACGCTGGGCTTCGCGGCTTACCTGTTCCATCGCCCGCGGCATCTCGGATCATGAGCGTCGCGTCGCCTGTCCCGACATGCCGGGTTGTCGTCCCGCGTTCGCTGCGCGCGCGGTTGACCACTGCGGCGCTGGCCGCTGCATGCGCACTGCTGGGCTCGTGCACGGCGTTGACGATGAGCTATGCGGACGAGACGCTGGACGCACTGTTCAACGCGGAGCGCGCGTTCTCGCGCGACGCGGCGGTCTCGGGCTTCAGCGCGGCGTTCACGCATTTCATCGAACCCGAGGCCATCGTGTTCCGGCCCGGCCCGGTGCGGTTTGGCGAATACCAGGCTGCGCATCCGCCCAAGCCCGGCGATGGTGGGATCGTCGTGCAGTGGGCGCCGCAGGCAGGCGCCGTCGCGCATGTCGGCGACCTGGGCTTCACGACCGGGCCGTTTCGCGTCACGCGCCGGACGGATCCGGCCAACACGCCGCCGGTCGAGGTCGGCTATTTCTTCTCCGTGTGGGCGCAGACACCGCGCGGCTGGCGCGTCGTGCTCGACGCAGGGGTGACGACGGACGTCGCGCCACCGCAGGAGGGCTTCGCCAATTTCCGCGCGCCGATCGTCGACGTGCGCGTCCCGCGTACGCTGAACGCGCAGACGCGCGCCGCCAGCCGCGATGCGCTGCTCGCGCTCGAGCGCGCCCCGCACAGCCTCACGCTGTCGCCGCCCGACGTGTCCGGATCGCTGCCGTCGTTCTACAGCCTGACGACGTCGACGACGCGCTGGCTGCGGCCCGGTCCCGCCGCCACGTTCGGCGTCGGCATCCAGGCCGCGCTGCAGCCGGCCGGCGGCCGCCTGGACTGGGTGCCGGCGGACGTCGTGGTGTCGGCGAGCGAGGATTTCGCGTATTCGTGGGGCCGCTACACGCGCACGTCCGGCGTCGGTGGCGTCGAGCAGGGATGGTACGTGCACGTCTGGCAGCGCAACGACCTGCGCGAGTGGCGTCTCGCGGCGATCGTCTGGATGCCCGAGCGCTGATCGCGCGTCAGTCGACGATGGCGTCGAGCTGCTCCTGCACCTCGAGCCACGCGCTCTCGGCGCGCGCGAGTTGCCATGTCAGCTCGCCCTGGCGCGCGACCCGCGCCTTCAGCTCGTCGCGCACGTCGTCCGCATAGGCGTCCGGCGAGGCGAGCCAGGCTTCGAGCGCGTTCCGCTCGGCCGTCAGCGCTTCCATGTCCGTTTCGAGCTTCTTCTGCTGGGCGAGCAACGGCTTGCGCGCATCGGAGCGCTTCTGCCGCGCCTCGGCTTCCTGTCGCTTGCGCTGCCGGCGATCGAGCGTGTCGTCGTCCGCCTTGCGGGGTGACGGGTCGCCCGCGATCGCCGGCACGGTACGCCGCGACAGCACCCAGTCGCGATAGTCGTCGAGGTCGCCGGCGAACGGCGCGACGCGGCCGCCATCGACGAGCCACAGCGTATCGGTCGTCGCCGCAAGCAGGTGGCGATCGTGCGCGACGACGACGAGCGCGCCGCCATAGTCCTGCAATGCCTCCGACAGGGCCTCGCGCATCTCGATGTCGAGATGGTTCGTCGGTTCGTCGAGGATCAGCAGCTGCGGCTTTGCGCGGACGATCGTCGCGAGCACGAGGCGCGCCTTCTCGCCGCCGGAAAAGCGGCCCACCTGCGCGGTTGCCTGGTCGCCGCGGAAGTCGAAGCCGCCGAGATAGTCGCGCAGGTCCTGTTCGCGCGCGCCGGGGTCGATCCGCGCGAGGTGCGACAGCGGCGTGCCCGCAGGGTCGAGCTGCTCGAGCTGGTGCTGCGCGAAGTAGCCGATCGCGAGGCCATAAGCGCTCGAGCGCCGGCCCGCGCGCGGCGCGAGCTCACCGGCAAGCGCCTTCACGAGTGTCGACTTGCCCGCGCCATTGGCGCCCAGCAGGCCGACGCGATCGTCGTTCTGGATCGCGAGGTCCAGCGCCGTGAACACGGGCGTCGCGTCCGCATAGCCGAGCGTGGCCGCTTCCAGCCGCACGCATTCGCGTGCCGGCGGCGACACCGGGGGAAACGAGAATTCGAACGGGCTGTCGACGTGGGCCGCGGCGATGAGCTCCATCTTCTCGAGCGTGCGCAGCCGGCTCTGCGCCTGCTTGGCCTTGGTCGCCTTGGCGCGAAAGCGGTCGACAAAGCCCTGCAGGTGCGCGATCTGCTTCTGCTGCTTCGCGTATGCGGCGCGCTGCACCGCGAGTTGTGCCGCGCGCTCGCGCTCGAAGGCCGAGTAATTGCCGCCGTACAGCTTGAGCGAGCGGCCGTCGAAATGCACGATGCCGCGCGCCACCGCGTCGAGGAAGTCGCGGTCGTGCGTGATCAGCAGCAGTGTCCCCGGGTAGTGCGCTAGCCACGACTCGAGCCACAGCACCGCGTCGAGGTCGAGGTGGTTGGTCGGCTCGTCGAGCAGCAGCAGGTCGGAACGCGCCATCAGCGCGCGCGCCAGGTTGAGCCGCATCCGCCAGCCGCCGGAAAAGCTCGCGACCGCGTTGCCCTGCTGCGCTTCGGTCACGCCCAGGCCGGCGAGCAGTTCGGCTGCCCGCGCGCGCGCCGCATAGCCGCCGATTGCCGCGTAGCGCTCGTGCAGTTCCGCGACACGATGGCCGGCAGCGTCCCCGTGCTCGCCCTCGCCGCCCGCCGCGAGCTCGGCTTCGATCGCGCGCAACTCCGTGTCGCCGTCGATCGTGTAATCGATGGCCGTGCGCTCGACCGCCGGCGTCTCCTGCGCGACGTGCGCGATCTGCCAGCGCGCCGGCATCTCGACGTCGCCCGTTTCCGGCAACAGGTCGCCGCGCAGCAGCGCGAACAGCGACGACTTGCCGCAGCCGTTGGGCCCGACGATGCCGACGCGTTGCCCCGCGTGCACCGTCAGGTTGGCGTGCTCGAGGAGACGCGTCGCGCCGCGCGCGAGCGTCAGGTCGCTGATGCGTATCATCGCGTGCGCGTGCTGCGCTTGCGCGCGGCGGGCTTCGGCTTCGCCACCGGCGCGGGCTTCGGCTTCGCCACCGGCGCGGGCTTCGGCTTCGTCACCGGCACGGGTTTCGGCTTCGCCACCGGCGCGGGCGGCGGAGTCGCCGCTGCGCGCGGTGGCCGCTTCCGCGTCGCGGTTGGCCCACTGCCATCGATCGCGAAGTCGTAGTCGATGATCAGCGGCGCATGGTCGGAGAAGCGCTGGTCCTTGTAGATCGACACCGCCCGCGCCGTGGCGGCGATGGCCGGTGTGGCGATCTGGTAATCGATGCGCCAGCCGACGTTCTTGGCCCACGCCTGGCCGCGGTTGGACCACCACGTGTATTGATCGGCGCGCGTGTCGACGCGACGGAACACGTCGACGAAGCCGATCTCGTCGAACACGCGCGTGAGCCACGCGCGCTCCTCGGGCAGGAAACCCGAGTTCTTCTGGTTGCTCTTCCAGTTCTTGAGGTCGATCGGCTGGTGCGCGATGTTCCAGTCGCCACACAGCACGATCTCGCGGCCGGCCGCGCGCAGCGCCGTGAGGTGCGGCAGGAAGACCTCGAGGAAGCGGAACTTGGAGGCCTGGCGGTGCTCGCCGGACGATCCCGACGGCAGGTAGAGGCTGATCACCGTGACGTTGCCGAAGTGGGCTTCCGCGTAGCGGCCTTCGTCGTCGAATTCCGGCGTGCCAAAGCCGACTTGCCCGCGATGCGGGACCTTCGAATACACCGCCACGCCGCTGTAGCCCTTCTTCTGCGCGGCGTGGAACGTCGCGTGGCTCGCGCCGGGGCTGCGCAGCGGCTCCGGTACCTCGGCCGGATGGCACTTGAGCTCCTGCACGCACAGGACGTCCCAGGGCTCGGCCTGGTCGAGCCACCCGGCGAGGCCCTTGCGCTCCGCAGCGCGGATGCCATTGACGTTCAGCGTGATTATGCGCATTGGACGGACCAGCGTGGGGGGATGACCCTCATTTTAAAGGGGGCGTGCCACGGCCACCGCCGGCGCGGCCCGCCCTTATAATCGGCACCACGATGGAAAACACCGCGATTGCCGACTTCCGCCAGCGTTTCCTCGCATTTGCACTGGCATACGACGTGCTTCGATTCGGGGATTTCGTCACGAAGGCCGGTCGCAAGTCGCCCTATTTCTTCAACGCGGGGGCGTTCAATGATGGCGAGAGCCTCCGCCAGCTGGGCGGCTTCTACGCCGATGCGCTGCGCGCCTCGGGGGTTGCCTTCGACCAGCTGTTCGGTCCCGCGTACAAGGGCATCACGCTCGCGGCCGCAACCGCCGTCTCGCTGGCCCAAAAAGGTCAGAATGTGCCTTACAGCTTCAACCGCAAGGAAGCCAAGGACCACGGCGAGGGTGGCGTCATCGTGGGCGCGCCACTTAAGGGGCGGGTGGTGATCGTCGACGACGTGATCACCGACGGCGGCGCCAAGCGCGAGGCCATCGAGCTCGTGCGTGCGCACGGTGCCACGCCGGTGGCGGTGATGATCGCCTTCGACCGCAAGGAACGCGGGCGCGGCGCGCGCTCGGCCGTGCAGGAGCTCGAGGCGGACTTCGGGTTGCCCGTCGTATGCATTGCCACGCTCGACGATCTGCGCGTGTTCATCGACCGCACTCCGGCGCTGGCTTCGCACAAGGCGGCACTCGCTGCCTACCACGCGGAGTACGGCGTGCAATGAGCCTGGCTTTCGCCCGCCCCGCATCGCTGCGCATGCCGCTCGTCGCGGCATTGTGCGCGCTCGCGTGCACGGGTGCCGCGGCCCAGCAGACGTACAAGTGGGTCGACGACAAGGGCGTGGTCCATTACACGGACACGATGCCGCCCGACCAGGTGAACAAGGGCGCGACGGTGCTCGACAAGCAGGCCGTGCCCATTCGCAAGATCGACCCGCCGCTGACGGCCGCACAGCGCGCCGCCAAGGACGAGGAGGACCGGCGCATCGCCGCTGCGGCGAAGGCGCGCGAGGAATCCGAACGGGCCGATCGCGCGTTGATGCAGTCGTTTTCGACGGAAGGCGAGATCACGCTGTCGAAGAATCGCGCGCTGGCCACCATCGACAGCCAGATCCAGTCGACCAACGCGTTCATCGCACAACTCAGCAAGCGGCGCGACGAGCTCGTCGCGCGCAAGACGGCGCTCGGCAGCAAGCCGGTGCCGGAAGCGCTGGAACGCGAGATCGAGTCCGTCGACGACGAGATCGGCAAGCAGCAGGCGCTGGTCGCCGCCAAGAAGCAGGAGTACGCGGCGACGTCCGCCCGCTACGACGGATTCACCGTGCGCTGGCGCGAACTGAAGGCCCAGGCCGACGCGCGCGCCGCTGGCACCAGCGCCACGTCGCGCAACTGACGTCCTCCGCGCGCATCCCGCGCCGCGGCGCAGCCTCGATCCTGCGATAATCGCAGGTTCGATCCCTCCCAGTCGTCCGCACGGCCCCCTTGCGCAATGGCTCAATACGTTTACACGATGAATCGCGTGGGCAAGCTCATTCCGCCCAAGCGCGTGATCCTCAAGGACATTTCGCTGTCCTTCTTCCCGGGTGCCAAGATCGGCGTGCTGGGCCTCAATGGCGCGGGCAAGTCGAGCCTGCTGCGCATCATGGCCGGCGAGGACAAGGAGTTCGAGGGCGAAGCGACGCCGATGCCGGACTTGAAGATCGGCTTCCTGCACCAGGAGCCCAAGCTCGACCCGCAGATGACAGTGCGCGAAGCCGTCGAGCAGGGCATGGGCGAGGTCCTGGAGGCGAAGACCCGGCTCGACGAGGTCTACGCGGCCTACGCGGAGCCGGATGCGGATTTCGACGCGCTCGCGGCCGAGCAGGCCAAGCTCGAGGCCATCATCGCGGCGTCCGGCGCGGACTCCACCGTGCAGATGGAAATCGCGGCGGACGCGCTGCGCCTGCCGCCCTGGGACGCGAAGATCGGCGAGCTGTCGGGCGGCGAGAAGCGGCGCGTCGCACTATGCCGGCTGCTCTTGTCCAAGCCGGACATGCTGCTGCTCGACGAACCGACCAATCACCTCGACGCGGAGAGCGTCGAGTGGCTGGAGCAGTTCCTGTCCAAGTTCCCGGGCACCGTCATCGCGGTCACCCACGATCGCTACTTCCTCGACAACGCCGCCGAGTGGATCCTCGAGCTCGATCGCGGCCACGGCATCCCGTACAAGGGCAACTACAGCGCGTGGCTCGAGCAGAAGGAAGCACGCCTCAAGGTGGAGGCCAAGCAGGAGGCCGCGCGCATCAAGGCGATGGAGAAGGAGCTCGAGTGGGTGCGCCAGAACCCCAAGGGGCGCCAGGCCAAGAGCAAGGCGCGGATCGCGCGCTTCGACGAGCTCGCGTCCTACGAGCACCAGAAGCGTAACGAGACGTCGGAAATCTTCATTCCGGTCGCCGAGCGGCTCGGCGATTCCGTCATCGAGTTCGACGAGGTCACCAAGAGCTTCGGCGACCGCGTGCTCATCGACAAGCTGTCGTTCCGCATCCCGCCCGGCGCGATCGTGGGCGTCATCGGTCCCAACGGCGCCGGCAAGTCGACGCTGTTCAAGATGATCACCGGCGTCGAGAAGCCGGACAGCGGCACGATCAAGATCGGGCACACGGTGCAGCTCGCCGTCGTCGACCAGTCGCGCGACGCGCTGCCCAACGACAAGACCGCGTGGGACGCGATCTCCGGCGGCGCCGACATCCTGACGATCGGCAAGTTCGAGATGCCGTCGCGCGCCTACCTCGGGCGCTTCAACTTCAAGGGCCCGGACCAGCAGAAGATCGTGGGCCAGCTGTCGGGCGGCGAACGCGGCCGGCTGCATCTCGCTGCGACGCTGCTGAAGGGCGGCAACGTGCTGCTCCTCGACGAACCGTCCAACGACCTCGACGTCGAAACGCTGCGCGCGCTGGAAGAGGCGCTGCTCGAGTTCCCCGGCTCCGCGCTCGTGATCTCGCACGATCGCTGGTTCCTCGACCGCATCGCGACGCATATCCTCGCCGCGGAAGACGACTCGAAGTGGGTGTTCTACCCGGGCAACTACAACGAGTACGAAGAGGACAAGCGGCGCCGGCTGGGTGAGGAAGGCGCGCGCCCGCACCGGCCGCGGTACAAGCCGCTGATGTAGGGTCCGACCCTAATTTCCACTACGTGGAAAATAGGGTCAGACCCTAGGCGTAGAGCGTCAGCACGTCGCGCAGCACGCGATGCACCGGCGTAGGCACGCCCAGTCGCTCGCCGCGCGCGACGACGTCCCCGGACAGCCACTCGACCTCCAGCTTGTACCCGTGGTCGAGGTCGCCGTGCATCGACGACGTCATCGCGGCCGGCAGCGTGTCCGCGAAGGCGAGGCGCGTGTCCGCGAAATCGGGAGCCACGGCCACGCCCTCGGCGCGCGCGACGGCCACGACCTCGCGCATCGCGTCGAGGAACAGCGCGCGCGTGCGCGGGTTCTCGCGGATCGGCCCGATCGGCTTGCGGATCGCGGACGTCACCGCGGCCAGCGACGCGAGGAACACGAACTTCTCCCACAACGCGCGGCGGATGTCGCCCGGCACGTCGGCGTCGATGCCGGACCCGCGGCAGGCCGCGAGCAGCGCCTCCACGCGCGGCGAGCGTTGCCCGTCGAACTCGCCGAACACCAATTTCGCCATCGCGCCGACATGGCGGATGACACCCGGCTCGGCTATCTGCGCCGAGATGTACGCGACGCCGCCGACGGGCGCGGACGGCGGCAGGATGGCGGCGAGGACGTCGTCCTTCTTCACGCTGTTCTGCAGTGAAACGACTGCAGTGTCCGCGCCGAGCAACGGCAACGCGGCGCGCGCGGCGCCCTCCGTGTCCCACAGCTTGACGGCGATCAGTACGGCGTCCACCGGCCCGATCGTCGCGGGGTCGTCGGTGGCGCGCGGCGCCGGGACTGCGAAGTCGCCGGCTGCGCTCAGCACGCGCAAGCCGCCGTCGCGCATCGCGGCCAGGTGCTTGCCGCGCGCGACGAAGTGCACGTCGTGGCCGCCAAGCGCGAGCTTGGCGCCGAAATATCCGCCGACGCCACCGGCGCCGATGATCGCAATACGCATGTGCCGAAGTCCTCTCCGTTGGCGGCCTACGAGCGCCGGGGGACGGTGTTCTTGTAGATCTTCCCGTCCTTCATGATCACGACGAAGTTCTTCGCCGGGTCCGCGACGAGTTTCAGGTCTGCCGTCGGATCGCCGTCGACCAGCAGCAGGTCGGCGAACGCGCCTTCCGCGACGACACCCAGCTTGCCACGATAAGGATTGCGCTCACCCGACAGCGCGAGCAACTGTGCATTGGTGCCAGTGGCCATCGCCAGTGCCTCCGCCGGCGTGTACCACTGCGCGAGGCTCGCGAGCAGCGCGCCCTGCGTCTTCGCCAGCGTTGGCGAGAACAGGATGTCGGTGCCGAACGCCGTCTTCAGGTGGTACTGACGTGCCAGCCGGTACGCCGTGTTGGTGCCCTGCCGCACCTCGATCGCCTTTTCGCGCTCGACGGAGCCTGGCGGAAAGATGTCCTCGACGTTGTCGGGGAACGGCTGGATGCTGAGCCACACGCCCTTGTCCGCCATCATCTTCGCCGTCGCTTCGTCCATCAGCTGGCCGTGCTCGATGCACTGCACGCCGGCGCGGATGGCGCGCTGCATCGACGCGGGCGTGTAGGCGTGCGCGGCGACGTAGGTACCCCAGTCGTTGGCGACCTCGACCGCCGCGCGCAACTCGCCTTCGGTGAACGTGACGACGTCGATCGGGCTGTGCGGCGACGAGACGCCGCCGCTGGCGGTGAGCTTGATCTGCGACGCGCCCTGCATCATCTGCTCGCGCGCGCGGCGCCGCACCTGGTCCGGCGTGTCGGTGACGATCGCCGCGCCGAGTTGCTCCATTCGCGCGAGCGGCATGCCCTCGATGCGCGGAACCTCGAAGCGCTGGCGGAAGTCGCCGTGCCCGCCGGTCACCGTCAACAGCGCGCCGGAAGGATAGATGCGCGGGCCGGGGATGACACCTTCGTCGATCGCGCGCTTGAGCCCGAAGCTGGGACCGCCCATGTCGCGGACCGTGGTGAAACCTCGCATCAGCGTGTCGTCGGCTTCCGCACCTGCCACGATCATCGTGTAGCCGACGTCGGCGGACAATGCCTGCGCCGGCGAAGGGCGCACGAGTGTCGCGTGCCAGTGCATGTCGATGAGGCCGGGCATCAGCGTGCGTCCAGCGCCATCGATGACCGTCGCGTCGGCGGCATCGATCGGCGCCGCGGAAATCCGCTCGACGCGGTTGCCGCGCACCAGCACGTTCTCGGGTGCCGACAGCGCGGAGCCGCTGCCGTCGAAGACGCGGACGTTCTTGAACAGGACGGCGGTAGCAGGCGGCGTCTGCGCCGCGAGCGGCGTCGCGACGCACGCGAGTGCCAGGCCGAGCCAGGCGGATGGATGCTTCATCTGCGACCTCCGATGGGCTGACACGGGCGGCACCCGTGGATCAGGCCAGGTCGACGGGCTGCCCCGTACGATACGCCTGCGTGATCGCTGCGGCGATCCGCGTGTTCTCGGTGGCGTCGGCAAGTGTGAGCGGCAACGGCGCGCCTTCGCGCACGGCGCGCACGAACGCCTCGAGCTCCACCGGGAACGCGGCGCCGAACCGCTCCCAGAACGTGGGAATGCCTTCGGTGCGCGTACCGGCGGCGTCGCTGATGTCGAGGCCGCCGTCCTTGATGCCGTAGCCGATGCTTATGCGCCCCGCCGTACCGAACACTTCCGTCGTCGCCTCCATGCCCGACGCAAGCGTCCGCGACGCGGTCAGCACGGCCAGCTTGCCGCCTTCGAATTCGATCGTCGCGACGCCGTTGTCGATGTCGCCGCACGCCGCCAGGCCATCGTGGACCGCGATGATCCCCGATGCGTAGACGCGCTTCGCCTTGGGGTCGCCGAGCAGGAAGCGCGCGCAGTCGACGTCGTGGATGCTCATGTCGAGGAAGATGCCGCCCGACGTCGGCGCGAACTTGACGAAGAAGCCCGACGGGTCGAGCTTGTCCAGCGTCTGCGAGCGCACGAGGTAAGGCGCGCCGATGGCGCCCGCGCGGATCTTCGCGCTCGCCGCGGCGTACTGCGGGTCGAAGCGGCGCACGAAGCCGACGAGCACGCGCAGCTCCGGATGCGCCGCGGCAGCAGCCTCGACGCGCTCGCAGGCGGCGACGTCCAGCGCCAGCGGTTTCTCGCAGTACACGTGCTTGCCCGCCGCCAGCGCGGCGATCACCTGGTCGGAATGCTGCGACGTGGGGGTCACGATGGCGACCGCGTCGAGCCCGGGCAGGGCCAGCAGGGCTTCGAAATCCGCGACGACGTCGGCCAGGCCGAGCACTTCCCGCGCCCATCTCCGCTCGTCTTCGGCCGGGCTCGCTGCCGCGACGACCGTCGCCCCGGGGACCTGGCCATGCAGGATGCCCGCGAGCCGCTTCCCCAGCCGGCCGAGGCCGGCGATCCCGATCCGCACCGCTTGTTGCGCCACGCGTTGAACTCCCGGTTGGTTGCTGCGCTGCGACGACGACGCAGCGCATGAATCTGCTATTGTCACATTCCCCGCGCGCCGCCGCATTGCTGATGCGTGCCGCGCCTCATTTCTCCATGAAAAACACCACTCGTTTTGCCGCCGGCCGGCGTTTCGACATCATCGGCCTGGGCCGGCTCGCCGTCGATTTCTACGCACAACAGATCGGCGCCCGCCTCGAGGACGTCGCGACGTTCGCCAAGTACCTGGGCGGCTCGTCGGCCAACACGACGTTCGGCTGCGCGCGCCTCGGTCTTTCCGCCGCCATGGCGGCGCGCGTCGGCGACGACGCGATGGGCCGCTTCCTCGTCGAGACGCTGGCTGCGGAAGGCTGCGACGTCTCGCACGTGAGCCGGGACCCGTCGCGCCTCACCGCCGCCGTCGTGCTCGGCATCAAGGACAAGGACACGTTCCCGCTGATCTTCTACCGCGAGAATTGCGCGGACATGGCGGTGACGGACGCGGATGTTGCAGAAGATTTCATCGCGTCGTCGAAGGCGTTGCTGATCACCGGCACGCATTTCTCCACGCCGCACGTGCACGCGGTGAGCACCGCCGCGTGCGAGCGCGCCCGGCGCCGCGACGTGCGCACGATCCTCGACATCGACTACCGCCCGGTCCTGTGGGGCCTCACGGCGCGCGGCGACGGCGAGACGCGGTTCATCGCCAGCGACGGCGTCACGCAGCACATGAAGGGCATCCTGCCGCTGTTCGACCTCGTGATCGGCACGATCGAGGAATTCGCGATCGCCGGCGGCAGCACCGACATCATGACGGCGTTGCGCGCGATCCGCGCCGTGACGCCGGCGACGCTCGTCGTCAAGCGCGGCCCGCTGGGCTGCGCGGTGATCGACGGCGCGATTCCCGCGTCGCTGGACGACGCGTTCAACGGCAAGGGCGTCACGGTCGAGGTGTTGAACGTGCTGGGCGCCGGCGACGCGTTCAACGCGGGCTTCCTTTCCGGCTGGCTGCGCGGCGAGGATTACGACGCGTGCTGCCGCTATGCCAATGCCTGCGGCGCGCTGGTCGTCTCGCGCCACGGCTGCGCGCCGGCGATGCCGACGCGCATCGAGCTCGACTACTTCCTCGCCCACGCCGCGGAGATCCCGCGGCCGGACCGCGACGCGACGCTGACGCGGCTGCACCGCGTGACAGCGCCGTATCGCAGGCACGACGAGCTTTTCGTGTTCGCGTTCGACCATCGCCCGCAGTTCTACGACATGGCACGCGAAGCCGGCGCGGACGAGGCACGCCTGCCGCGCCTCAAATCGCTGCTCGTCGACGCGGTCGCCAAGGCCGAGCGCGACGCCGGGTTGCAAGGCCGCGTCGGTGTGCTGATCGACGACCGCTACGGCGCCGATGCACTGAACGCCGCCACCGGCCGCGGCTGGTGGGTGGGGCGCCCGGTCGAGACGCCCGGCAGCAACCCGCTTGCGTTCGACCGCGGTCCGTCGATCGGCACGACGCTCGCGTCGTGGCCAGTCGAGCAGGTCGTCAAGTGCCTCGTCGCCTATCACCCGGACGATCCGCCGGCGCATCGGCTCGAGCAGGAAACGCAGCTCGCGGCGTTGCATGCCGCCTGCCAGGCGAGCGGCCAGCCGCTGCTGCTGGAAGTCATTCCACCCGCGCAGCCCCGCGCTGGCGCCCCGGACGGCGACCCGCACACGCCGTTCGTCCTGCTGCGCGCGCTGAAGCGTCTCTACAACCTGGGCATCGTGCCCGAGTGGTGGAAGCTCGCGTCGATGAGCGCCGACGAGTGGAAGGCGGTCGATGCACTGGTCGCGGAACGCGATCCTTACTGTCGCGGCGTACTGGTGCTGGGACTCAAAGCCCCAATGGACACGCTGGCGCAAGGCTTCGCGGCGACGCGCGGTGTCAAGTCGGTGAAGGGCTTCGCTGTCGGCCGCACGTTGTTCGGCGAACCGTCGCGCGCATGGCTCGCCGGTACGCTCGACGATCGCGCGTTCGTCGACGCGGCGGCGGCCCGCTATGTCGACCTCGTCGGGCGCTGGCGCGCCGCGCGCGCATGAGCGACGTTCGCCTGACGATGGCGCAAGCGCTCGCGCGCTGGATGGCCGCGCAGTACACGGTCGACGAGCACGGCGCGGAAGTCCCGCTGTTCGCCGGCGTCTTCGCGATCTTCGGCCACGGCAACGTCGCAGCCTTCGGCGAGGCGCTGTACGGCGTGCGCGACACGCTGCCCACGTACCGCGCGCACAACGAGCAGGCGATGGCGCACACGGCCATCGCGTATGCCAAGGCGTCGTTCCGCCGCCGGATGATGGCGTGCACGACGTCGATCGGGCCCGGCGCCACCAACCTGGTCACCGCGGCGGCGCT
>JAFEDG010000152.1 GCA_018241745.1 Pseudomonadota bacterium | reverse complement strand
GGAACGACAGGCCGAGCACCCAGCGCAGCACGGCCGGGTCCACGTTGTGCATGATCCACGCGCCGACCGCACCGGCGAACCCGTGGTTGGCAATCGTCGCGACGAGGATGCCGGCGACGATGGGCCACGGCTTCTTGAACCGCGCCGCGAGCAGGAAGGCGAGCAACTGCGTCTTGTCGCCCATTTCCGCCAGGGCGACGACACCGATCGATACGAGCAGGGTTTCCATCGAGGTTCTCCGGCCGGCGGACGAGCTTCGACTGCGGCGCTCCCCCGGCCTTACGGAGGCGCTGCAGTCAAAGGTCTCGCCAAGTGGTGGAACCGCCTGCGCCACGGCCGGGACGGCCGAGTGTGTTGACGCGAGGCCCCTTCGAGAGGGCGGCTACTCCCCGATGACGGCGCGGAGTATAGCAATGCGCGTGACCCCACGCCGAGCGCAACGAAACTGCGGCGGGGACCGTTGCCTTTCGGCGTACACTCGCCCCCTCCCATGGTTCCGGAGCAACGGATGATCCGCTTCTACTACAACACCGCGCCCAACCCGGCCAAGGTCGCGCTGTTCCTCGAGGAATCCGGGCTGCCGTACGAGCTGCACCCGATCGACACGCGCAAGGGCGAGCAGCACGGCGCCGAGTTCCGGCGGATCAATCCCAATGGCAAGGTCCCGGCGATCGTCGACACCGACGGCCCGGGCGGCATGCCGGCAACGGTGTTCGATTCGAACGCGATCCTGCTTTATCTCGGCGACAAGATCGGCCGCTTCGTCGGTTCCCCGGAAGACCGGCCGCAGCTGCTGTCGTGGCTGATGTTCATTGCCACCGGCGTCGGCCCGTTCTCGGGCCAGGCCGTCCATTTCCAGCGTGCCGCTCCCGAGAAGATCGCGTACGCGGTGAACCGGTATCGGCGCGAGGTCGAGCGCCACTACCAGGTCCTCGACGAGCACATGGCGGGCCGCGAGTTCATCGTCGGCGCGAGCTACACGATCGTCGACATCGCCGCTTGGGGCTGGCTCAAGAACGCGTCGTACGTGCTGCCGGGCGACGGCGAGGCGATCGCCGCGTTCCCCAACCTCGCCGCGTGGTTCGCGCGTGTCCACGCGCGTCCCGCCGTCGCGCGCTCGCAGGCGGCGATCACGAAGCACACGTTCAAGACGGAGATGGACGACGTCGCGCTGCGCGCGATGTTCCCGTCGAACTACCCGAAGGCTGCGGCCGGCGCGTGACCGGCGCGTGACCGGCGCGCCGGCGCGGACGGTCAGCCTGCCTTGGCGGTGACCAGCACCGGCTGCGCGCGGTAGTCGGCGGGGAACAGCTTCTTCAGGTTCTCGATCTTCGGCAGGTCGTTGATGACGATGTACGGGTAGTTCGGGTTCAGCGTCAGGAAGTCCTGGTGATAGCCCTCGGCCGGGTAGAACGACTTGCCGAGCTCGATCGTCGTCACGATCGGCTTCGGGTACACGTGCGCCGCGTCGAGCTGCGCGATGTAGGCCCTGGCAATCCGGGCCTGGTCCGCGTTGGCCGCGAAGATCGTCGAGCGATACTGCGTGCCCCAGTCCGGCCCCTGCTTGTTGAGCTGCGTCGGGTCGTGCGCCACCGAGAAATAGACCTGCAGCAGCTTGCCGTACGTGACCTTGGACGGGTCGTACGTGACCTGCACCGATTCCGCGTGCCCGGTGGAGCCCGAGCCCACGACTTCGTAATGCGCGGTGGACGCCGCGCCGCCCGCGTAGCCGGACACGGCGTTCTTGACGCCAGCGACGTGCTGGAACACGCCTTGCACGCCCCAGAAGCAGCCGCCTGCGAACACGGCGGTCTCGGTGCCGGCCGTGGTGGCCTTCGTTTCGTCGACGGTGGGCGCCGGGATGACGACTGCCGGTTCGGCCGCGAGGGTGCGGGCTTGCCAGGCGAGCACGCCGACCGCACATGCGGTGGCGAGCGTGGCCACCGCGCGCGGCGCGGTGCGGGTGAGCATTGCGAGGGGCGACTTGAAAGCGTTCATGGGGTGACCTCGGTTGGGCGAACGTGCATGAGCCATCGTCGCGGGATGTCGGCTTAAGCTTACAGCGTCGCGCGCAGCCGGATGGCAGACGCGTCTGCAAGCCCTCCCGACACTGGCGGTATCGCTCGTCGAGCATCGCCCACGCGGGTTGCCGCTTGCGTTGGACGCGCCGGGCACCAAATTGGTTCAAGACCATGATGCGCGATAGCGCAACGCACCAACGGCACGACGGTTCGCTACACTCGGGTCCAGCGTCCAGTTCGCTGCCCATGCGCATCAGCGTCGCCACCTACAACATCCACCGCGGCCGCACGCAGCTGATGCGTCGCGCGATGATCGACGACCTGCGCGACCGGCTGCACGGGCTCTCCCCCGACATCGTATTCCTGCAGGAGGTGCAGGGCGGTCATTCGCGCGGGCCGGGCAGCACCTACGCCAACCTGGCGCTCAAGCCGCAGCACGAGTACATCGCCGACAGCAAGTGGCGCGAGGTGGCGTATGGCAAGAACGCGGTCTATCGCGACGGCCATCACGGCAACGCGCTGCTGTCGTGCTTCCCCATCCTCCGGCATGAGAACGAGGACATCTCCGCGCACGTGTTCGAAAGCCGCGGCCTGCTGCATTGCGTCCTGAAGCCCGGGCCGCGGATGCCGGAACTCCACTGCATCAACGTCCACCTGGGCCTGTTCGAGCGGGGACGCCAATGGCAGATCCACGCGCTTGTCGAGCGGATACGCGCGAGCGTCCCGCGCCACGCGCCGCTGATCATCGCCGGGGACTTCAACGACTGGCGCCACAAGGCCAACCGCGCGCTCATCGAGGACCTCGGCGTGTGCGAAGTGTTCGAGGAAGTGACCGGCCGCCCCGCGCGCACGTTCCCGTCGGTGTTGCCGATGTTCCGGCTGGACCGCATCTACGCCCGCGGACTCAAGGTGGTCGACGCGCGCGTCCACTACGCGTACCCCGGCAACCGGATGTCCGACCACGCGGCGCTCGGCGCAACGTTCGAGCTGTCCGCCCGGCGCCCGGCCCAGGACTAGAATCGCGCCAGCACGGGACAGCACGCGCGTACGGCGCGTGCTGTCCCGCACGCACGACCGACCCACGATCCCATGCGCAGACACGACGGCGCCCCGCTGTCGCGCCTTCCCGGCGCGGCGTCCCACGTCGCGCGGACCCGGCGCGGCGACTGGCGCACGATCGGCACGCTGCTGCCCTACCTGTGGCGCTACAAGGTGCGGGTGGTCGCCGCGCTCGTGTGCCTCGTCGCCGCCAAGGCTGCCAACGTCGGGGTGCCGGTGCTGCTCAAGCACATCGTCGACCGCCTGGACCGCACGACCGCGTTGCTGACGGTGCCGCTCGCGCTGCTCGTCGCCTATGGCGCGTTGCGACTGTCGACGACGCTGTTCACGGAACTGCGCGAGATCCTGTTCGCGCGCGTGACGCAGCGCGCCGTGCGCACGATCGCGCTGGACGTGTTCCGGCACCTGCACGCGTTGTCGCTGCGCTTCCATCTCGCGCGGCAGACGGGCGGGCTCACGCGCGACGTCGAGCGCGGCCAGCGCGGCATCACGACGCTGGTCAGCTACGCGCTGTTCTCGATCCTGCCGACGCTCGTCGAGATCCTGCTCGTCGCCGGCATCCTGGTCGCGCGCTACGACTGGACGTTCATCGCGATCGTCGGCGTCGCGCTCGCCGTCTACATCGCGTTCACGATCGGTATCACCGAATGGCGCACGCAGTACCGGCGGCAGATGAACGAGCTCGACAGCCGCGCCAACACGCGCGCGATCGACAGCCTCCTCAACTACGAGACCGTCAAGTACTTCAACAACGAGGCGTGGGAGGCCGCGCGCTATGACGAGAGCCTGCAGCATTGGGAGCGCGCGGCGGTGCGCAGCCAGACGTCGCTGTCGGCGCTCAACATCGGGCAGAGCGCGATCATCGCGATCGCCGTCACGCTGATCGTGTGGCGCGCGACGGTGGGCGTCGTCAACGGCACGATGACCGTCGGCGACCTGGTGCTCGTCAACGCGTTCATGATCCAGCTGTACATCCCGCTCAATTTCCTGGGCGTCATCTACCGCGAGATCAAGCAGGCGCTCGCCGACATGGAGCGTCTGTTCGAGCTCTCGTCGGAGTATGCCGAAGTGCGCGATCGCGACGGCGCGCCCGCGCTCGCGGTCAGCGGCGGCGCCGTGCGCTTCGAGCACGTCGGCTTCGCGTACGAGCCGGCGCGGACGATCCTGCACGACGTGTCGTTCGCCATTCCGCCCGGCCACACGGTGGCCGTCGTCGGACCTTCGGGCTCCGGCAAGTCGACGCTCGCACGGCTGCTGTACCGGTTCTACGACGTGACGGCCGGGCGCATCACGATCGACGGGCAGGACCTCCGCGACGTGACGCAGGCGAGCGTGCGCGCGGCGATCGGCATCGTCCCGCAGGACACGGTGCTGTTCAACGATACGATCGAATACAACATCGCCTACGGGAAGCCCGGAGCGGCGCACGACGAGATCGTCGCGGCCGCACGGCTCGCGCAGATCCACGACTTCGTCGCGTCGCTGCCCGCCGGCTATGCGACGCAGGTCGGCGAACGCGGCCTCAAGCTGTCCGGCGGCGAGAAGCAACGTGTCGCCATCGCGCGCGCCGTGCTGAAGGCGCCGGCCGTGCTGATCTTCGACGAGGCCACGTCCGCGCTCGACTCGCGCTCGGAGAAGCTGATCCAGGCGGAGCTCGCCGAGATCTCGCGGGAACGTACGACGCTGGTCATCGCGCACCGGCTGTCGACGATCGTCGACGCCGACGAGATCCTGGTCCTGGAGGCGGGGCGCATCGTCGAGCGGGGCCGCCATGCGGCACTGCTGGCGGCCGGCGGCGCCTACGCCCGGATGTGGCGGCTCCAGCAGGACGAGGACCGGCAGCGCGCGGGTGTCGCGGCGGCGCAACAGCTAAGCCCTTGACGGATCAGGGGTATTGCGTACAGGCCGGGGGCTCGTGCTATAACGCCCCCTAGATATTTTGAAGTGGCTTGTGATGATTGCGCTGCGTACCCTTGTTTTTGCTTCGTTTGTAACACTTTCCAGCCTCGGTTCCGCGGCGCCCGCCGGCTTCGAGCCGGTGCGGCTCGACCCGTCCAAGCTCAAGCTGCAGTCGGCCAACGTGCTCGTGCTGGACCCGGAGAGCGGCGAATCGATCTACGCCAAGTCGCCCAACGACGTGCAGCCGATCGCGTCGATCACCAAGTTGATGACGGCGATGGTGGTCCTCGATTCCAAGCCCGACATGGACGAGATGATCGCCATCGATGTCGACGATCTCGACTACCTGAAGGGCACGCGGTCGCGGCTCGGCATGGGATACGAGCTGTCGCGCCGCGAGCTGTTGCAGCTCGCACTGATGTCGTCCGAGAACCGCGCTGCGTCGGCGCTGGCGCGCAGCTATCCCGGCGGCTCGCCGGCGTTCATCGCGGCGATGAACGCGAAGGCCGCCGCGCTCGGCATGACGCACACGCACTTCGAGGACCCGACGGGGCTGACGCCGCACAACGTGTCGACGGCGAACGAACTCGCGATCATGGTCAAGGCCGCCGCCGAGTACCCGACGATCCGCGAATTCACCACCACGCCGTCGCACTTCGTCGAAGTGCAGCCGACGGGCCGCGTGCTGGGGTTCAACAACAGCAACCGGCTCGTCTCGTCGAGCACGTGGGACATCCTGTTGCAGAAGACCGGCTTCATCAACGAGGCAGGCCGCTGCCTCGTGATGATGGCCCAGATCGCGAGCCGCCCGGTCGTGATCGTGCTGCTGGATTCCGTCGGCAAGTACACGCGCCTGGGGGACGCCGCGCGCGTCAAGTACTGGCTCGAGACGGGCAACACGATGCCGTCGTCCAAGGTTGCCGCCGTCACCAAGGCGCCGGCGAAGGCCAAGGCCACGAAAGCCAAGGCGCCCGCGAAGAAGACGGGCGTCAAGGGCACGTTGAACGGGAAGTACGCCAGCGCATCGTCCACGCGGACGAACTAGCGTCGTGCCGCGGCGTGCGTCGGTGCGAGGGTGCGCCGGCGCCGCTTCGTGGCGTCGGGCTCGCGCCCGCCCGCCAAGGCGCTCTGCCGGCGCACCCTCGCACCGACGCGCATCGCCTCACGATGCCAACGCGTCGCTTCGCTCGCTTCACCGTGGCACGGGATTGCTTCGCGTGGCTCGCGGTGCGCATCGTTCGCTTGAACGCCGCAGGCGTGAGGAGCAACAGTTCAGCTGCGCAGGAGAAGCGGCGCGCACCCCGCGCAGGGCGTGAGGTTCCGCGAAGGGCAAGGGCGCGTCCGACGCAGTGCCTGATTCACGAAACGGAAGTCGGACGCGCCCTTGCCCTTCGCGCTTCCAACCTCACTTCCTCCGCCGGTGCAGCTCCAGCAGCTCCCGCGCATGGGCCACCGTCTTGGCGGTGACCTTGGCACCCCCCAGCATCCGCGCGAGTTCGTCCACGCGCCCCGCCGTGCCGAGACGCGCGAGCTCGCTGCGCACGCCGTCCGCGTCACCTTCCTTGCTCACGACGTAGTGCTCGTCCGCGTGCGCGGCCACCTGCGGCAGGTGCGTCACGCATAAGACCTGGCGGCGGCGCGCGAGTTGCTGCAGCAGGCGGCCGACCGTCGCGGCGACGGCGCCACCGATGCCGGTGTCGACTTCGTCGAATACGAGCGTGGGGACGCGGCCGACGTCGCTGGTGGCGACGAAGATCGCCAATGCGACGCGCGACAGTTCGCCGCCCGACGCCACCTTGCCGAGCGGGCCGGGGGCCTGCTTGGGATGCGCCGCGACGGCGAACACGACGTGCTCGTGGCCGTGTGCGTCGGGCTCGGCCAACGGCACCAGCGTCACCTCGAGGCGGCCGCCGGCCATCGCCAGCTCCTGCATCAGCGCCGAAACGCGCGTCGCGAGGTCGACGGCGGCGAGCTTGCGCTTCTTCGTCAACGTCGTGGCCAGGCCTTCGAAGTAACGGTGTGCGGCGACCGCGCGCGCGTCGAGCGCGCCGAGGTCGGTGGCCGCGTCCAGCGCGGCGCGTTCCGCGGTGGTACGCGCAAGCAGCGCCGGCAACTCGTCCGGGCGCACGCGCTCGCGGCGCGCGGCCTGGTGCAGCACCGACAGCCGCGCCTCGACGCGCGCGAGCTCGGCCGGATCGATGTCGAGCCGCCGCAGGTAATCGCGCAGTGCGTGCGCGACGTCGTCGAGCTGGATCCGCGCGCTCTCGAGGTCGGCGGCGATCGTCGCGAGCCCGGGGTCGTGCTCGCCGGCGTACTCGAGGCGCTGCACCAGCTGCGCGACGCGCGCGACGACCGCGTCGTCGCCGGACAGTGTGTTGTCGGCGGCCTGCGCGGTCTCGATCAGCGACGCGGCGTTCGCGAGCCGGGATTGGGACGCGGACAGCGTCGCCCATTCGTCGTCGCCGACGCCAAGCTCGGCCAGGCGTGCCGCGCGGTCGTCCAGCTCGCTGCGCGTCGTGTCCAGTTCCGCGGCGTCGCGGCGTGCGCGCGCGGCAGCGTCGGCAGCGTCGCGCCACGCGCGATGTGCATCTGCCGTCTCGCGCGCGAGCGTCGCGAAGCCGCCGAACGCGTCCAGCAACTCGCGCTGCGCGGCCGGCCGCGCGAGCGCCTGGTAGGCGTGCTGGCCGGAGAGGTCGACGAGCCGCGCGCCGACTTCGGCGAGCTGCGCCACGGTGGCGGGCCGGCCGTTGAGCCATGCGCGCGAGCGGCCCTGCGCATCCAGCACGCGGCGAAGCATCAGCTCGCCGGGTTCGCCGCCGAAGCCCTGCTCGTCGAGCCACAGGCCGATGCCTTCGCAGTCGCTCGCGTCGAACAGCGCGGTGAGCTCGGCGCGGTCCGTGCCGGGCCGGAGCTGGCGCAGCTCGAAGCGGCCGCCGAGCAGCAATGCCAGCGCGTCGACGAGCATCGACTTGCCGGCCCCCGTCTCGCCGGTCAGCACCGAGAAGCCGGCATCGAACTCGACGTCGAGCGTGTCGACGACGACGAAGTTGCGGATCGACAGCGCGCGCAGCATGCGGCGACGTCAGCGGCGTGCGGTGGTGCGAGGGCGCGGCGCGCTGGCCGGCCGGCGCGCGGACGCGTCGCCGGGGGCCTCGCTCCAGTGGAGCTTGGCGCGCAGCATCGCGAAGTGGTCGTGGCCTTCCGGATGCAGGAAGCGCGACACGTACGGTGCGCGCTGGACGGTGACGCGGTCGTTCTCGGCGAGCGGGAAGTGCGCCTGGCCGTCGCAGTTGACGGCGGCGTCGTTGCCGCGCTCGATGACGATGGCGATCACGGCGGATTCCGCCACGGCGATCGGCCGGTGCGTGAGTGCATGCGGGGCGACGGGCACGAGGGCCAGCGCCTTCACTTCCGGGTCGATGATCGGGCCGCCGGCGGACAACGCATACGCGGTGGTGCCGGTGGGCGTCGAGACGATGAGGCCGTCGGCCCGCAGCGAGAACACGAAGCGGCCGTCGATGTCGACAGCCACGTCGATCATGCTGCCGCTGTTGCCGCGGTTGACGACGACGTCGTTGAGCGCGAGCGCGGAGGCGGGTGGATGGCCGGCGCGCTCAATCGAGGCCTTGAGCAGCGTGCGCGGTTCCTCGACGTAGCGTCCCTCCAGCATGGCGCCGAGCACGGCTTCCATCTGGGCGAGCGGGATGTCGGTCAGGAACCCGAGGCGTCCCTGGTTGATGCCGATCAGCGGGACGTCGAAGGGCGCGATGTGGCGGGCGATGGACAGCATCGTGCCGTCGCCGCCCAGCACCACCGCCAGGTCCACCAATTCCCCGATGCGGGCGGCCGGCGCCGTCGCGTGCGCGGCGATGGCGGCGCAGCGCGCGGTTTCCTCCTCGAACACGACGTGGTGGCCCCGCCCTTCGAGGAACGCGGCGAGCCGCGCGAGAGGGGCCGCGAGGTCCGGGCTCGCGTGGCGGCCCACGAGCGCGACGCGCGGGAAACGTTCTGGGCTGCCGGGCATGGCCGCCATTTAAGCACAGCCCTCCCGCGCACGCGCTGCGCCTTTCGGCCGACCGGCGTGCAAGCGGGGCGCGCGCGCCGCGGATAGAATAGGGCCATGCTGGCCCCTCGCTCGTCCCATCTGCTGAAGACGCTCATCGAGCGCTACATCGCCGACGGCGAGCCGGTGGGTTCGCGCAGCCTGTCGCGCCATTCCGGCCTCGAGTTGTCGCCTGCCACGATCCGCAACGTGATGGCGGACCTCGAGGAGATGGGCTTCGTCGCAAGTCCGCACACGTCGGCCGGGCGCGTGCCCACGCCCAAGGGCTACCGGCTGTTCGTCGAGAGCCTGATGGTCGTGAAGCCGCTCGAGCAGACGGACATCAGCCGCATCGAAGGCTCGCTCGCGCCCGACAACCCGACGCAGCTCGTGTCCGCGGCCGCCAACCTGATGTCGCAGCTGACGCATTTCGCCGGCGTCGTCATGACCGCGCGGCGCGAATCGGCGCTGCGCCACGTCGAGTTCCTGCGCCTGTCGGACCGGCGCGTGCTGCTCATCCTCGTCACATCGGACGGCGACGTGCAGAACCGCGTGCTGACGACGGATCGCCCGTACTCGCAACCCCAGCTCGTCGAAGCCGCCAACGTCATCAACCAGCAATTCGTCGGCCAGACGTTCGCCGTCATCCGCGAGCGCCTCGCGGCCGAGCTCAACCGCCTGCGCGACGATATCGGCACGCTGATGGCGGCCGCCGTCGACGTCGGCGAAGGCGTCAACCACGAGGCCGTCGTGCTCGCCGGCGAGCGCAACCTGCTGACGGCCGACGACTTCGGCTCCAACATGGACCGGATGCGCCGGCTGTTCGAGGTGTTCGAGCAGAAGACGTCGCTGCTCCACCTGCTCGACGTGTCGCAGAAGGCGGAAGGCGTGCAGATCTACATCGGCGGCGAGTCCGGCCTCGTGCCGCTCGACGAGATGAGCGTGGTCGCGGCGCCGTACGAGGTGAACGGGCGCGTCGTCGGGACGCTCGGCGTCATCGGCCCGACGCGGATGGCCTACGAGCGGGTCATTCCCATCGTCGACCTCACGTCGCGGCTCCTGTCCAGCGCGCTCGCGCAGCAGCGTGCCGATGGCTGACGGCGCCGGGTATGCGCCCGCGGCCTTCGGTCCCGTTGCCGCGGCCACCGCGGCCCCGCAGCACTGCACGAACTGCGCGACGCCGCTCGCCGGTCGCTATTGCCATGCGTGCGGCCAGGACACCGTGCCGGCGGAAACCGCGTTGCGCAGCTGGCGCGACTACGTTGCCCGCCTCGGGCGCACGCTACGCGCGCTGGTGTTCCAGCCGGGCGAGCTCACCGCGCAGCAGTTGTACGGGGGCCGCGTCCGCTACGTCGCGCCGTTCACGCTGTACCTCAACCTCGTCGCCGTGTTCTTCCTGCTGTCGGGGCTCGCCGACTTCCACGTCTGGTCCGTCGTCGACCGCGTGGACTGGCTGCAGGACCTGATCGAGAAGCGTGCGCAGGCGCGCGACCTCTCCGAGGCGTTGTTCCTCGAACGCGTCGATCGCCGGTTCCAGGCGGTGTACACGCTATCGCTGTCGGTGATCAGCGTGCTGGGCTATGCCGGTGTCGCCCGCTTCGTGTTCCGCAATCGCTGGCACGACTGGCGCGGCCCCGTCACGTTCGCGCTGCACTTCATGGCATTCGTGTTCGTCGTCTTCATGCCGGGGACGATGGTGCTGGTGCGCTTGTCGGCGCTGCAAGTGATCAGCGATGCCACCGCCAGCGCGTTGTCGATCCTCCTCGCGCTCATTCTCGGGGCGTACCTGACGCTCGCGGTGCGCCGGCTGTTCGGCGACCCGTGGCCGTGGGCGCTGGCGAAGGGCGTGGGTATCCTGGTCGCGGGCTTCCCGATCAACACGGTCATGTACGACGTCGCCGTGCTCGCGACGCTGTGGATCGCATGAACGCAAAGCCACAGGCGCCGTTCGCGCACGACCGCATGCCGCGGCTCGGCGTGCTGCTCGTCAACCTCGGCACGCCGGATGCGCCCACGGCACCGGCCGTGCGCCGCTACCTGCACGAGTTCCTGACGGACCCCCGCGTCGTCGAGATCCCGGGCCTCGCGTGGCGGGCGATCCTGCACGGCGTGGTGCTGCGCACGCGGCCCGCGCAGTCGGCACGCCGCTACGAGGCGATCTGGACGCCCGACGGCTCGCCGCTGCTGGTCCATTCGCACAAGCAGCGCACGCTGCTGCTGGGCTACCTCGGCCAGCGGCTCAAGGCGGCGGGGCTGCCGGCCGACTACTGCCCGGTCGAGCTCGGCATGCGCTACGGCAAGCCGTCGATCGCGGATGCGCTCGCGAAGCTGGCGGCCGCGAACGTGACCCGGCTGCTCGTCCTCCCGCTCTACCCGCAATACGCGGCAAGCACCACGGCAAGCGCGTTCGACGCGCTGGGCGCGGCGCTGCGCGACGTGCGCTGGGTGCCAGCCATCCGTTTCGTCGGCTCGTTTCACGACGATGCCGGCTACGTGAAGGCGATGGCGCGCGTGATCCACGACGACTGGATGAAGAACGGCCGGCCGGACCACCTGGTGCTGTCGTTCCACGGCGTGCCGCGCCGGACGCTGGAGCTCGGCGATCCCTACCACTGCGAATGCCAGAAGACGGCGCGGCTGCTGGCGACGGAAATGGGCCTCTCGCCGGAACAGTGGACGCTGTCGTTCCAGTCGCGCTTCGGCCGCGCGCAATGGCTGACGCCGTACACGGCCGACGTGCTCGGCAAGCTGGGCAAGGCGGGGGTCGGCCGGGTCGACGTGTTCTGCCCCGGCTTCGTCGCGGATTGCCTCGAGACGCTCGAGGAGATCGGCATCGAGGGACGCGCGCACTTCGTCGCGTCCGGCGGCAAGGAGCTGCACATGGTTCCGTGCCTCAACACGCATCCCGCGTGGATCGCCGCGCTCGCCGACATCGCGATGCGCGAGCTCGCAGGTTGGCTCGCGCCGCCCCCGGACGCGGCCGCGCGCGAGATGACCAAGGCGCGCGCCAAGGCGCTGGGAGCGCCACGCTGAGCGATTTCGACGTCGCGCCGGCGCCGTCGCGCCGCGCGCGCCTCGTGGGTGTCGTCGGTGCCGCGCTGGCCGACGGCGCGCGGGCCGCGCTGCTGCGGCCCACGTTCGCGCTACCGGCCACCGGCTCCTGGGCGGCGCTGCTTGCGATCGTCGCGCTGGGGCTCGTCATTCCGCTGGCATTGCAGGCCCATGCCGCCGACGGTTACGGGGCGCCCACGTTCGCCGGCGTGCCGGGCACGTTGTTGCCGGTGCCGCTCGCGCTGATTGCGGTCGCGGCGGTGGCGCTGCCGTACCGGCGAGCGGACGGCGTGCTGGCGACGGCGACCATTGTGCTGTCGGCGGCGCTGATGATCGGCGTCGTGCTGACGTTGGCTGCATACGTGCTGGACACGGTGATGGACGATGCCTGGCGCGGGCCGTTCGGATGGATCGCCGCGCGCGCGGCTCCGGTCTGGCTCGCCGTCGCGGCAGCGGTCGCGTGCGCGCGGCGCTGGTCGCTCGACGGCCGCGGGCTGCTGTGGGCCCTCGCGGTGGGACTCGGCGTCATCGCAGCGCCGCTCGCAAGCGACACGATCGACCGCACGCTGTGGCGCACGCCGCCGGACGCGGCTGCCGTCGCACGCTACCGCGCGATGCAGGCCGTGGTCAGCGAGAACGTGCTGTATGCGCAGCCCCGGGTATTGCAGGCAGCACTCGACGGCCTCGACGCCACCGCGACCGCCGGCGGAGGGCACGCCTGGTTCGTCGGCGTCGCCGGCTATGCAGAGCAGGACGTCTTCATGCGCGAGATCGACCGCGCCTCCGCGCTGTTCCGCGAGCGCTATGCGACAGAAGGGCGTTCGATCGAGCTGGTCAACAACCCCGCGACGCTCGCGACGCGGCCGCTTGCGACCCGCACGTCGCTCGCGTGGGCGCTCGAGCGGATCGGCGAGCGGATGAACGCGGACCGCGACGTGCTGATCCTGTTCCTGACGTCGCACGGCACGCACGACCATCGCTTCATCCTGTCGTTCCCGCCGCTGGCGTTGTACGACCTCACGCCGACGGACCTGCGCGGGCTGCTCGACCGCGCGCGCATCCGCAATCGCGTCGTCGTGGTGTCCGCGTGCTACTCGGGTGGCTTCGTCGATGCGCTGCGCGACCCGCACACGCTGGTCATCACGGCCGCGGCGAAGGACCGCAGCTCGTTCGGTTGCAGCAACGACGCGGATGCGACGTGGTTCGGGCACGCGTTCTTCGACGAGGCGCTGCGGCGGACGGATTCATTCACCGCAGCGTTCGCCGACGCGAGCGCGGCGATCGCCACGCGCGAGAAGGCGGCGGGGTACGAGCCGTCGCAGCCGCAGATCGACGTTGGCGCCGACATCGGCGGCGTGCTGGCCGCGCTGGCGCGTCCCGCCGCGGCGCGCTAGCGGCTACTTGTAGCGCCAGACATCCGCGGGCGCGAGGACGCTGCGAGCGTCCTGCGCGAGCCATGCGCGGGCCTGCGAGTCGCCCTCTAGCACCGCGTTCCAGTAGGCGAGCGAGATCGCGTCGACAGCCGCCGTATAGTGGCGCCCCGCGGCGTCGCGGTTCTGCAGCGCACCGCCGTTGAAGTTGAGGTGCTGCGCGCCGTCCAGCACGAGCAGGTACTTGTCCGGGGGCGGCAGTGCGGCGAACGTCGCGCGCCGCGATTCCGGCGACGCACCCGTGCCGACGACGTCGCCGTCGCGGGTCCCGGTGACGACCAGCATCGGCATCGCCAGCGAGCCGAAGCGCGCGGCCCGTTCCGCTTCCGGCCCGGCGTTAGGGCTGAACGCGAGGCCGGCCCGCACGCGGCGGTCGGCGAACGATTTGCCGCCGGGATAGCGCTCGCCGCAGATCGCGAGCGTGGTCACGGCGCCGAACGAGTGACCGCTCATGCCGATGCGCTGGCCGTCGAACGCGGCGAGCACGTTGCCTGCGGCACGCTGGCGCAGCGCCTCGTCGATGACGAAATGGATGTCGTGGACGCGGTCCAGGAAGGCCTGCAGGTTCATGCCCTTGCGCAGCCGGGCGACCAGCGCGTCGCGCCCGGCACCGGTGCGCGACGGCGCGGGCCCATCGTCCATCGCGCCGCGCCACAGCGATTCGTCGCTGCCAGGATGCTGGACGTGGATCACGACGTACCCGTGGCTGGCCCAGTGTTCAGCCCACCGCGTGCCGCCGGCGATCGAGCCGCCGAGGCCGTGCGAGAACAGCAACAACGGGGCGCCGGAGACCCCGGCCGGCACGCGGATCCGTACCGGGACGTCCCGGTTGCGGGCGGCGTCGTGCCAGGTGGCGTCGGTCGCGGTGGCGGCCCTGGGGCCCCGCGCCCCGTAGTCGATGCCGGCCAGCGCGCGGGCGCGTGCCATCCAGGTGGCGGCGGGCGCGGCGACGAGCCCCTGCAGCAGCCGCCGGCGGGCGGGGCGGGGGAAAACCGGGCGTGTCTCGGCCATGGCTTCAAGCATAGAATGGCGGTCCCCCGGTGTGGCGGCGGGCACGGCTACAAAGCGCAAGCCTTTGTTGCAGCGGACATTCCTGGGCCCGTCACACCCTTGAAACAGCGGTCACGAACCCCATCGTCAAAGGTATTGCCGTTATTGGCCGTCACGCTTTTTCATACGGATCCGCAACGCACATGAACCCGCAAGAACCCCTCAACGAGAGCCCCGAGGCGGCACCGGCTGACGACGGCGCGCTGGCGCGCGCCGACGCCGAGATCGCCGAGCTCAAGGACGCCTACCTGCGCGCCAAGGCGGAGACGGAAAACGTCCGCCGCCAGGGCCAGGCCGACGTCGCCAAGGCCCACAAGTACGCCGTCGAGCGCTTCGCCGGCGAGCTGCTGCCGGTCAAGGATGCGCTCGAGCAGACGCTGGCGACGCCCGGCGCGACGCCCGACCAGCTGCGCACCGGTGTCGAACTGACGCTGAAGCAGCTGCAATCCGCGCTCGCCAAGACACAGATCACCGAGATCGCGGCCGCCGGCGAGAAATTCGACCCCCATCGCCACCAGGCGATGGCGATGGTCGATGCCGACGTACCGGCGAACACCGTCGTCCAGGTCTTCCAGAAGGGCTACCTGATCAACGACCGCGTACTGCGGCCGGCCCTGGTGGCGGTGGCCAAGCCCAAGGCCGACGCGGCCGCCGAGGCGGAACCGGCCCCGGGCGCGGCTTGACCCGGGCCGGCGTAATCCCCACATAGCGGGCAAGGACATCATCGACCGGGGGTCTCGCGCCGCGAGATCCCCTCAACAGCAAGAACAAGGACATCCGGAGCTAACCCACCATGGCCAAGATCATCGGTATCGACCTCGGGACCACCAACAGCTGCGTCGCCATCATGGAAGGCGGCCAGCCGAAGGTCATCGAGAATTCGGAAGGCGCGCGGACCACCCCGTCGGTGGTCGCATACGCGGACGACGGCGAGATCCTCGTCGGCGCGCCCGCCAAGCGCCAGGCGGTCACCAACGCCAAGAACACGATCTACGCGGTCAAGCGCCTGATCGGCCGCAAGTTCGGCGAGAAGGAAGTGCAGAAGGACATCGGCCTGATGCCCTACTCGATCGTCAAGGCTGACAACGGCGATGCGTGGGTCGAGGTGCGCGGCAAGAAGGTCGCGCCGCAACAGGTCTCCGCCGAGATCCTGCGCAAGATGAAGAAGACGGCCGAGGACTACCTCGGCGAAGAAGTGACCGAAGCCGTCATCACGGTCCCGGCCTACTTCAACGACTCGCAGCGCCAGGCGACCAAGGATGCCGGTCGCATCGCGGGCCTCGAGGTGAAGCGGATCATCAACGAACCGACGGCGGCGGCGCTGGCGTTCGGCCTCGACAAGAAGGAAGGCGACCGCAAGATCGCGGTGTACGACCTGGGCGGCGGCACGTTTGATATTTCCATCATCGAGATCGCCAACGTCGACGGAGAGCACCAGTTCGAGGTGCTGTCCACCAACGGCGATACGTTCCTCGGCGGCGAGGACTTCGACCAGCGGCTCATCGACTACATCGTCACCGAGTTCAAGAAGGAAGCGGGCGTCGACCTCAAGAACGACGTGCTCGCGCTGCAGCGGCTGAAGGAAGCCGCCGAGAAGGCGAAGATCGAGCTCTCGAGCTCGCAGCAGACCGAGATCAACCTGCCGTACATCACGGCCGACGCGTCGGGTCCCAAGCACCTGACGATGAAGATCACGCGCGCCAAGTTCGAGTCGCTCGTCGAGGACCTGATCAAGCGCACGATCGAGCCCTGCCGCGTCGCGATCAAGGACGCGGGCATCTCGCTGTCGGACATCGGCGACGTGATCCTCGTCGGCGGCCAGACGCGCATGCCCAAGGTGCAGGACGAGGTCAAGGCGTTCTTCGGCAAGGAGCCGCGCAAGGACGTGAACCCGGACGAAGCCGTCGCGGTTGGCGCGGCGATCCAGGGCTCCGTGCTGGCGGGTGAACGCAAGGACGTGCTGCTGCTGGACGTGACCCCGCTGTCGCTCGGCATCGAGACGCTCGGTGGCGTGATGACCAAGCTGATCCAGAAGAACACGACGATCCCGACCAAGGCGACGCAGACGTTCTCGACGGCGGACGACAACCAGGGTGCGGTGACCATCCACGTGCTGCAGGGCGAGCGCGACATGGCGTCCGGCAACAAGAGCCTCGGCCAGTTCAACCTGGAAGGCATCCCGCCGGCGCCGCGTGGCATGCCGCAGATCGAGGTGACGTTCGACATCGACGCCAACGGCATCCTGCACGTGTCGGCCAAGGACAAGGCGACCAACAAGGAAAACAAGATCACGATCAAGGCCAACTCCGGGTTGTCCGAGAGCGAGATCCAGGCGATGGTCAAGGATGCGGAAGCCCACGCCGAGGACGATCGCAAGCTGATGGAGACCGTGCAGGCGCGTAACGGCCTCGACGCGCTGGTGCACAGCGTGCAGAAGTCGCTGACCGAGTACGGCGACAAGATCGACGCGTCCGAGAAGGAGAAGATCGAGGCGGCCGTCAAGGACGCCGAGACGCTGCTGAAGGAAAAGGACGCGTCGAAGGAAGCGCTGGAAGCGAAGTCCGAAGCACTGGCCAAGGCCTCGCAGAAGCTCGGCGAGCTGATGTACGCGCAGGCGCAGGGTGCCGCGGGCGCGGCCGGCGCGGCGGGTGCGGGTGCCGCCGGCGGTGCGCAAGGCGGCAAGCCCGGCGACGAGAAGGTCGTCGACGCCGAGTTCACGGAAGTCAACGACAAATAGGGTCCGACCCTATTTGTTATGTCAATTAGGGTCTGACCCTATTTTGGCCGGATGGGCCGTCGCCCGCAGGTGACGACCGATCCGGCTTTTTGCTGTCAGGGGATGGGACGCCGGGCGGGCGGTGCCGACCGGCGCAACGAGCATGTCGAAACGCGATTACTACACGGTACTGGGCGTCCAGCGCGACGCGAGCGAGGAGGACATCAAGAAGTCCTATCGCAAGCTCGCGATGAAGCATCACCCGGACCGCAATCCCGGCGATCACACGGCCGAGGAGAAGTTCAAGGAAGCGAAGGAGGCGTACGAGATCCTCACGGATCAGCGCAAGCGCGCCGCCTACGACCAGTTCGGACACGCCGGCGTCGACCCGTCGATGCGTGGCGGCGGCCCCGGGCCGGAAGGCTTCGGCGGTTTCGCGGAAGCGTTCGGCGACATCTTCGGCGAGATCTTCGGCCAGCAGCGCGGCGGGGGTCGCGGCGGCAACGGCGTGTTCCGCGGGGCGGACCTGCGCTACAACCTCGAGGTCTCGCTCGAAGACGCCGCGCGCGGCACGGAAGCGAAGATCCGCATCCCGACGCTCGAGGAATGCGGCACCTGCCACGGTACCGGTGCCAAGCCCGGCACGCAGGCGAAGACCTGCCCGACGTGCCACGGCAACGGCCAGGTGCGCGTGTCGCAAGGCTTCTTCTCGTTGCAGCAGACGTGCCCGCAATGCCGGGGCACCGGCAAGATCATTCCGGAACCGTGCGCGACGTGCGAAGGCGCGGGTCGCGTACGCAAGCACAAGACGCTGTCGGTCAAGATTCCCGCCGGTGTCGACCAGGATGATCGGATCCGGCTGACCGGCGAAGGCGAAGCCGGCGTCAACGGTGGACCGCCCGGCGATCTCTACGTCGTCATCAACCTGAAGCCGCACTCGGTATTTCAGCGCGAAGGCGCCGACCTGCACTGCGAGCTGCCGATCAGCTTTGCCACCGCCGCGCTCGGCGGCGAACTCGAGATCCCGACATTGGACGGTCACGCGAAGGTCAGGATCCCGGCCGAGACGCAGACGGGCCAGGTCTTTCGCCTGAAGAACAAGGGCATCCGCCCGGTGCGCGGGTCCGTCACTGGCGACCTGTATTGCCACGTGTCGATCGAGACGCCGGTCAAGCTGACCGCGCGGCAGAAGGAAATCCTGCGCGAGTTCGAGGCGATCACGCAGGAGGACCCGGGTGCGCACAGCCCGCGCCAGAAGAACTTCTTCGACAAGGTGAAGGAGTTCTTCGGGCAGTGACGGCCGGCGTGCGCGGAAGGAGCGAGCGCATCGGCAATAATGCGGGATGGCACTCAGCCGCCGCAACCTGGTCCATTTCATCGCGCTTGCCGAGGAAGGACGCATCTCGCTCGCGGCGGCGCGCGTGCACCTCAGTCCCTCGGCGTTCAGCCGCAGCATCGAGGCGGTGGAGTCGGAACTCGGGCTGCAGCTGTTCAGTCGCAGCATGAGTGGCGCGACGCTGACGGCCGCGGGCAAGGCAGTGCTGCACCATGCGCGCGCCCTCGATTTCGAGAACAAGCGCTTCGAGTTGAACCTCGAGCTCCTGCGCCGCGGCGACTCGGACCGCGTGTGCATTGGCGCCGCGCCGATCCCGGCGTGCCTGCTCATGCCGGACCTCTTGCGCCAGATGCACGAGCAGGCACCGCACCTGCTGATCCAGGCGGAAACGGGGAGCATCGCGAGCCTGCTCGAACGGCTCGACCGCAATGAAATCGACCTGTGCCTTTTGGACATCCGCAACGTCCACGGCAACGACGAACGCTATGCGTCGAAGAAGCTCGCGGTGATCCGGTGCGTCGTGTGCTGCCGGGCGGCGCATCCGCTCGTTGCCTCGGGCCGCGTGACCGCCCGTGACCTGCTCGACCACCGGCTTGCGTTCGCGCGCGTCGACTCGATCGTCGAGCGCGAGATCCGCGCATGCTTCGGCCTCGACGCGGCCGAGCCGATCCCGATGACCGTCGCCTGCGACGACGTCAACGTGCTCGCGGGGTTGCTGGCGGCGACGGACCTGATCGGCGTACTGCCCACGCGCGTGTACGAGCAGCACGCCTCCGTGCTGCGGACGCTGGAGCCCGAAGATCCGTCCAGCCTGTACGCGTACGTCCACGCCGTCTGGCCCAAGAACCGGATGCTGCCGCCATCGGCGCTCAAGGCGCTCGACGTTGCGCGGAGCATTGCGCAGGACTGACGCGCGTCCTCAGGCGACGCAGGTGCGGTTGCCGCCCGTCCGCTGCGCCGCGGCCAGCGCCACGTCCGCGGCGGCCAGCGTAGCGTCGAAATGCGTTTGCGTCGTCCGGTTGCAGATGCCGATGCTGACCGTCACGCGCGTGTCCGGCGCGTCCGCGATCCAGCGGCCGTTCTCGACCGCGATGCGGATCTGCTCGCACGTCTCGCGCGCCGCGGACGGCGAAGTGTCCAGCAACAACAGCTGGAACTCCGCACCTTCGGCGCGCGCGAACTGGTCGGCGCTGCGCAACCGTGCGCCGATCACGCCCGCGATCTGCTTCAGCACCGCGTCGCCTGCAGCGGTGCCATGGCGATCGTTGATCGTCGCGAAGTCGTCGATGTCGACGACCGCGGTCGCCAGCGTGCGGAACGGCGCGAAGACGTGGCCGGCGACTCGCGCGAGCCCGCGACGGTTGTAGGCCAGCGTGACGCCGTCGCGCAGCCGCTCGTCATCCCAATCGCGGATGCGGGTGTTGAGCGCCGCGGCTTCGAGCTGGTAGTGCGAGGCACGTTCGCTGATCGCGCGGGCCTGCGCCGCGAACTCGTTGCTGCGCGCGAGCATCTGCAGCCGTTGCCGGTAATGGAGTTCGAGGAACTGGCAGCGGCGGGTGGTCCAATCGAGCGTGGCGGCCGTGTCGCCGGCGGCACGCTCGAGCGCGATGCCTTCGGCGAGCACCCGGTTCAGCACCAGCGCCAGCTGGCCTTGCGTCGCGATGTCGTGCGCACGCCCGAGGTGGCCCCGTGCAGTGGCGAAGTCACCGGTGAGTCGATGGGCGGTGGCGAGTCCGAGCTGCAGGTCGGCCGCGACTGGCGGCTGGCTCGGTCCCAGGCGTAGCGCGTCCGCGAATTTCGCCTTCGCACCTGCCACGTCGCCGGTCTCCAGCAAGGCTTGGCCGAGCAGGCTCGATGCGCCGGCAGGATCGAGGCCCAGCTCCGGCGCCGGCGTCAGCGCCGCCGCGCGACGGGCGTAATCCAGCGCCTGTGTCCCGAGCGCGCGCCGCGCGTCGCCGTCGAGCGCCGGCGACTCCCGCAGCCTCACGAGCAGGCCGTAGCCGATGTTCGACAGCGCGATGTGGTGGGCGCCGACGTCGCCGCGACTTTCGGCGATGGCGCGCGAGCGCTCCAACGCGTCCTTCGACGCGTCGTGCGCGCCAACCATGCCGAGCAGGCAGCCGTGGTTGCTGTATGCCGCCAGGCTGTCGACCGACGCCGGCGTCGCGCCGACGCTGGCCACGGCGCGGGCGGTCCACTCGAGCCCGCGCTCCGGATTGCCCATCATGCCGACGGCAAAGCCCACCATGTTGTGCAGCCAACCCAGCCGGTGGCTGTAGGGGCTCCGCTCGAGCTCCTCGAGCGCCGGCAGGATCGCGACGAGGCTCTCCTCGTAGCGGCCCTCGTTCATGCAGCGGGAACCGTGGCCGATCGCGACGAACGCGCGGTACAGCGGCGTTGTCGCGTGGTCCTGTCCGGCCAACGCGGACTCGATCGCACGCCTGACCGATCCGCGGCCACCGCGCGTCACCTCGTCGAGGATGGCGACGACAAAGTCGCCACCGTTCGCTTGGACCGGCGGTGAAGTGTCGCCGCGGGCGTCCGACACATCGAAATTGCGGGTGGCTTCCAGTTTGTGGCGAGCAGGGAGCGGGCCGTCGAGTCCCGTGACGTTGCCAGTATAGAGACTCGCCTTGGCATGTAATTGCAAACGTCGCAATTAGTAAGCACATTAATTGCAATTGACACAATTTGAAGGATCTTCAAGACTTTCAGCCATCGGCAAGCGCACCCCGCCTCGCGTGCGCATGAACTGACAAGCCATGACCTCTATCCCTTCCTTCCGGTGGTCCCGCCGCCGCCCGCCGCCCGGCCGCGCGCCGCTCGCCGCCGCGTTCGTCGTCCTGGCGCTGGCCGTTGCACCGGCGCTTGCGTCCCAGCTCGTGCCGCAGAATCTCGCGCGGATGATCGAGAAGTCGGACGTGATCGTCACCGGAGAGGTGCTCGAACTCACGGACGGTATCGAGAACGGACTCCCCTACACGCAGGTGACGTTGAGCGTGAAAGGCAGCATCAAGCGCAACCTTGCACTCGACAGCCAGTACACGTTCCGGCAGTACGGCCTGCTGAAGCCGCGCAAGCTCGCATCCGGGCATTACCTGCTGCCGTCGACGTTCGAGGGCATGCCGACGTGGGTGCGCGGCGAGCGCGTCACCGTGTTCATGAACGGGCCGGTCGGCACGCACCAGATGCGCACGCCGGTCGGGCTCGCGCAAGGCAAGTTCACGTACAGCGGCAGCAAGACCGCCAACAGCTACGGCAATCGCGACCTGTTCACGGGAATGTCCGTGAAAGCGGGGATCCTGACGCCGACGGAAGCGGACATGCTGCGCACGTCGCGCGGGCCGGTCGAGGCGGGGGTATTGCTGGGCCTCGTGCGCCGCGCCGTCGATGGAGACTGGATCGCGAAGGGGTGGATGCAATGAGCTACGCCCTACGCTTCTGTGCGCTGCTGCTCGCGGTTGCCGCCGCGACGACGCAGGCAGCCGGCCCGCTGCTCACGACCGACAAGCCCGGCGACCCGCAGCCATTGCGCTGGGACACGACCAAGGGGCCGATCCGCGTCTACACGGACATCGGTGACTATGCGCGCCGCCTCGACGGCTCGACGTTCCTCGACAACGCGCAGGCGGACCGCATTACCGCGTTCGCGCTGCAGCAGTGGAGCAGCGTGCCGACGTCGACGTGGCGAGCCGTGACGGACCCGGCGAGCTTCGGCAAATTCGACAAGCTGAAGGGGGTCGGCGTCGACGTCGTCGATGGGGCCACCGCATCGCTCGTCTACGGCCACCTGCTGCAGGGTGGCCTGTACGTGATCTATGATCAGACCGGCGACGTCGTCGAACAGGTGTTCGGGGTGCCGCGCGACCAGGTGCTCGGCATCGCGTTCGCCGAGTTCGCCGACGACGTGAACCAGGACGGCTATCCGGAGACGATCATCAAGGCCACCGCGGTGATGAACGGCTATGTCGTCTCCACCGAGGAGCCCGATCCGGACTTCGGCGGGCCGCCGCCCGACGTCGACGGCCACCGCATCGCCGGTGTGTTCACGCACGAATTCGGGCACGCGATCAACCTGTCGCATTCGCAGGTCAACGGCCAGATGGCGTACTTCAGCTATCCCGGCTACGGGCAGGACCTGTATCCCGGCGTGCCCGGCTGCGTCGACGGCGTCTATGCGTGGAACTATGCCGACCCGGCGGTCACGCGGATGGATCCCCGCTACATCGAGACGATGTACCCGTTCATCGATCCCAACAACCTCGACGCCGACGGCCACAACGCCGGCGAGGAGATGAGCACAGTCGACCGCCCGGACGACATCGCCGCGATCTCGGATCTCTATCCCACGGCGGACTACAAGAAGCGCTCGTCGATCGCCGGGACGCTATACCTCAAGGATGGCCACACGCCTTACGACGGCATCAACGTCGTCGCGCGCAATGTGGCGGATCCGCTTGGCGACGCGGTGTCCGCGATGACCGGCGACAAGACGCAGGGGAAGATCGGTCCCGACGGCCGCTTCCGGATCAACAACCTGACGCCGGGGGCTCGCTACGTCGTCTACATCGAGGAAATCGTGGCCGGTGGCTTCCCGACCGAACCCACGGGGCTCGTCTCCGAGGCGGAATACTGGAACCAGGGGGAAACGTCGTCGGCGGCTGCCGACAACGCCTGCCTGTCGACGGCGATGTCGATGCGCGCACGCGTGGTCAAGACGGCCAACTTCTACTACAACGGCTATCCCGATGGCGTCCAGTACACGCCGGTCACCAACGGCTACCTGGGCGCGTTGTCGAAGGATGGCAAGCGCGCCGCCGGCGTCCTCGACAACGTGCCGTTCGCATGGGACCTGACGAAGGGCGTGCGCATGCCACCCGCCGGCGTCTCCGGCACCAACGCCAGCCTTTCGCGCGACGGCAGCCGGCTGATCGTGCAGACGGACAAGGACGGCGTGCCGACGACGGATCCGTGGACGGGCCTGCCAACGCGCACCAACGCGGCCGGCATCTGGGAACCGAAGACCAACACCGTCATCGACCTCGGCAATCTCAACGGCAACACGTGCTTCGGCTCCAACCAGACAGGACCCGCCTCGAGCTTCGGCTGGGCGCTCGACAGCAAGGGCAAGACCGCCGTCGGCACCGCGTACGTGGACCGCAACGGCGACGGCAGCTGCGAGGGGGGCTACGACGACGAAACCGGCACGGTGATCGGCGGCGAGATCATCCCGTTCATCTGGACGCAGAGCCGCGGCATGCGCGCGCTGAGCCTCAACGGCGTGGACCTCGACAACGAGCCGTGGCATCGCGCGCAGGCCATTTCGGGCGACGGCCGCGTCGTGCTCGGCAACAGCAACTTCCAGAAGGCCTACGCGTGGATCGACGAGGGCGACCCGATCGACCTGTACGCCGCGATCGGCGCGCTGGACGGCGGCTACGCGATGACGCCGAACGCGTCGCGAGTGGCCCTCGAGACCGAGCACGACGGCGTCGTGTTCTGGAACGCGAACCTGGGCACAGAGCCGGCGGCCTTCACGCCGACACGGGTGCTGCAGTGGTGCGTGGACCTGCCGTTCTACGACTTCGGGTTCAGCTGCGACGTCGACGGTGCGGAGTTCATCCAGCAGACGTTCGGACCGATCCCCGTCTACACCAACGACATCAACGACGACGGTACCGTGATGATCGCGCGCGCGGGGTCGTTCTTCGAAAGCGGGTTCCATGGCTACCTGTGGATCGAAGGCCTCGACTGGATCAAGCTCAGCGACTTCTTCCGCAGCCAGGGCGTGCCGGAGGCCTACCGGCTCGGCCTCGACGGACCCGCCTCGATCAGCGGTGCCGGGGACAAGATCGTGGGCGGCATTCCCGGCTACCCGCTGACGTGGTACGTCGACATGCACCAGGTCTACGTCTGCAAGAACGGGCAGTCGGTGGCGACGACGTTCCCGAAGGGCTTCGTCGACGCGGTGAAGGCCGGCGCCGCGATGGGACGCTGCGAGCAGCTGTCGTAACGCGCGCGCACTGATGCGGTACGCTCGAAGGGCGCGGGATTCCGCGCCGTTCGAGCTTGCATGAGCCGTTCCTTCGACGTCGTGGTCCTCGGCGCCGGCGCCGCCGGCATGTTCTGCGCCGCCGTCGCGGGCCGGCGCGGCCGGCGCGTCGTGCTCGTCGACCACGTCGCCGTCATCGGCGAGAAGATCCGCATCTCCGGCGGCGGGCGCTGCAATTTCACGAACACGGGGGCGGCCGCCGACCGCTACCTGTCGCGCAATCCGGATTTCTGCCGCTCGGCACTCGCGCGCTATACGCCGCGCGACTTCGTGGCGCTCGTCGAGCGCCACGGCATCGCTTACCACGAGAAGAAGCTCGGGCAGCTCTTCTGTGACGAGTCGGCGAAGCAGATCGTCGCGATGCTGCGCGCGGAATGCGACGACGCGGGCGTTGCCTGGCGCGTGCCGTGCCCCGTGCTCCGCGTGGCGCGCGCCGATGGCCGCTTCGTGCTCGGCACCCGCGATGGCGACCTCGACTGTGCGTCTCTGGTCGTCGCGACCGGGGGCCTTACGGTGCCGAAGATCGGCGCGACACCGTTCGCGTACGAGCTCGCGGCGCAATTCGGCCTCGCCATCGTGCCACCGCGCCCGGCGCTCGTGCCGCTCGCGTTGCCGCCGGCCGCGCTCGAGCGCTTCGGCGAACTGGCGGGCGTGTCGATCGACGCGACGGCGAGTTGCGGTGACGCGCTCTTTCGCGAGAACGTGCTGTTCACGCATCGCGGCCTGTCCGGGCCCGCGGTCCTGCAGGTATCGTCGTACTGGGACGGGCGCGAGGCGGTCACGATCAACGCGCTGCCAGGCGTCGACGCGGCCGCGTGGCTCGTGGGCCAGCTCGCGTCGACGCAGCGGCTCGACAACCTGCTGGCGGAGCGCCTGCCGCGCCGCTTCGCCCAGGCGTGGACAGCGATGCACGACGCCCAGCGGCCGCTGCGCGACTTGGGCGAGCGGCGCTTGCGCGAGCTAGCAGCCGCACTGCATGCGTGGTCGCTCAAGCCGTCCGGCACGCTGGGCTATGCAAAGGCCGAAGTGACGCTCGGCGGCGTCGACACCGCGGGCTTGTCGTCGAAGACGATGGAGGCAGCGAGCGTGCCGGGGCTGCATTTCATCGGCGAATGCGTGGATGTCACCGGATGGCTGGGCGGTTACAACTTCCAGTGGGCGTGGTCGTCGGCCCATGCGGCCGGCACGGCTGCGTGACGCAGGCGTCAGTGCGCCAGCAGGCCGAGCATGCCGACGATGCCGCCGGCACCCAGCACCCACAACGGATGCACGCGCGTGAACACCAGCACGGCGAGCGACAGCAGCGTGACGACGTACGCCGGAACGCCGTGGTCCGTGTTGACCGTGAGTACGTAGCCGGACGCGACGATGAGACCCACGGTCACGGGCACGAGGCCGTTCTGGATCGCGACCCGCAACGGTGCCTCGCGGAAACGGTCGGACGCATGGGCGACGACGTAGGTCAGCACCGACGATGGCGCGCACATCGCGGTCATCGCGACGATGCCGCCCAGGACGCCGGCGACTTTCCAGCCGATCAGGCACACGACGAGCACGTTGGGCCCGGGTGCCGCCTGCGACAGCGCGAACATCTGCGTGAATTCGCTGTTGGTCATCCAGCCGTGGACGTCGACGACGCGGCGGTGGATGTCGGGCAGCGCCGCGGCCGCGCCGCCGAACGAGAGCAGCGACAACGTCAGGAACTGGAGCGTCAGTTCGAACAAGGCAGTCGGCATCAGAGCCGCTTCCACCATGCAAGCGCGACGGCGACCGGCGCCATCACGCCAAGCACCCAGATCAGCGGCAGGCGCGCGAACGCAATTGCGGCGAACGCGACCGCGGCCACGCCGATCGCGACGGGCCGCGTGCGGATCGCGCGCGCCATCTTGAAGCCCATGGCGAGCACGAGGCCCGACGCCGCGGCCGCGACGCCGCCCATCGTGTTGCGGACGACCGCGAGCTCGGCAAACTGCGCATAGAGCGCGCCGAGCGTCATCACGATCGCCATCGGCATCAGCATCAGCCCGCCCACGGCGGCGAACGAGCCGCGGACGCCGTGGAACTTGCGCCCGACCATCACCGCGACGTTGACGATGTTGGGCCCGGGCAGGAACTGGCCCAGTGACAGCATCTCGGCGAACTCGTGCTCGGTGAGCCAGGCGCGCTGCTCGACGAGCATGCGCCGCGCGAACGGCAGCACGCCGCCGAAGCCGGAGAGGCCCACCTCCATGAAGCGGAAGAACAGCGTGCGCAGCGACGGCGGGGTAGCGACGGGCGGGCCGGAAGGCAGCGAGTGCATCGGGGACGCACGACGTGGCGCGCACGGCGCACGTTCGACGGAACGGACGTGAAGGCTGCAGTCTACACGGGCGCGCGGAACGTCGCTGCGAGGTTGACGCCGTCCCCTGTTACGATGCGTGTCGGTCCACGCACACCCACGTTGCCTCCATGCGCCTCCCTACGCTTGCCGCCGCTGTCGCCCTCGCCGCGCTGTCCGCCGCCACTGCCCCCGCCGGCGCGCAGGTGAAGATCGGCCTGATGGTATCCGCCACCGGGCCCACGTCGGCCATCGGCATCCCGCAGAAGAACACCGGCGACCTGCTGCCGACGAAGGTCGGCAACACGACGATCGAGTACGTCTCGCTGGAGGACGGCGGCGACACGACGCGCGCCGTGCAGAACGCCAAGAAGCTTATCCAGGACGACCATGTCGACGCGATCATCGGGCCGTCGACGACGCCCAATGCGTTTGCGATCCTCGACGTGATCGCGGAAGCCGGTGTGCCGTTGATGGCGACCGTGGGCACATCGGCCGTCGTCGAGCCGCTCGACGCGAAGAAGCGCTGGGTGTTCAAGACGACGCAGAACGACGACCTGATCGCCGCGGCGCTGATCGCGCAGATGAAGAAGGCGGGCGTGAAGAGCGTGGGCCTGATCGGCTTCAACGACCCGTATGGCGAGAACTGGTTCAAGGTGTTTGGCGCGCTGGCCGACAAGGCTGGCATCCGCATCACCGGTACCGAGAAATACGCGCGCACCGACCAGAGCGTGACGGGCCAGACGCTGAAGCTGATCGCCGGCAAGCCGGACGCGATCCTGATCGCCGCCGTCGGCGGGCCTGCGGTGCTGCCGCAGGCGACGCTGCGCGACCAGGGCTACAAGGGCACGATCTACCAGACGCACGCGGTCGCCACCGAGGACTTCATCAAGCTCGGCAAGGACAAGGTCGAGGGGACGATCCTCGCCGCGGGGCCGATGCTCGTCATCGACGAGATCCCGGCGTCCAACCCGACGAAGAAGGTCGCGGAGAGCTACATCGGCGCGTACCAGAAGCGCTTCGGCACGGTGCCTGCGACGTTCGGCGCGAATGTGTGGGACGCCGGCATCCTGCTCGAGGACGCGCTGCCCGCGGCGCTCAAGGTGGCCAAGCCGGGGACGCCCGCGTTCCGCGCGGCGTTGCGTGATGCGCTCGAGCAGCAGCGCGAGGTCGTCGGCTGCCAGGGTGTGTTCAACATGTCGCCGACCAACCACAACGGCATGGACGAGCGCGCTCGCGTTCTCGTGGTCGTCAAGGACGGCAAGTTCCGCCTGCTGTCCGAGTAGCGCCGTGGCCGTCGTCGGCATCCTGCTCGCGGCGGGCAAGGGCGAGCGCTTCGGCGGCGCCAAGCTGCTCGCCCCGATGGCGAGCGGGCCGTCGCGCGGCGTGCCGGTCGGCGTCGTCACGGCGCGCAAGCTTGTCGCCACGCTGCCTCATACGGTGGCCGTCGTGCGGCCCGGTGACGCGGAGTTGATGCGCCACCTCGGCGCCACCGGTGCCCGCGTCGTCGAATGCGCGGAGGCTGGGGACGGCATGGGCGCGAGCCTCGCGTGCGGCGTGGCCGCGGCGGCGGATGCGAGCGGCTGGGTCGTGATGCTGGCCGACATGCCGTGGGTGGCCCAAGCGACGCTCGACGCCGTGGCGACCGCGCTGCGCAAGGGCGCGTCGATCGTTGCGCCGTCGTTCCGGGGACAGCGCGGGCATCCGGTCGGCTTCGCGTCGCGGCACAAGGCGGCGTTGCTCGCGCTGCGCGGCGACACAGGTGCGCGCGACGTCCTCGCGGCGGCGCGCGACGTCGTGCTTGTCGACGTCAACGACGTCGGCATCCTGCGCGACGTCGACGTTCCAGACGACCTCCACGCCGATCAGCAGTAACGCGTTGTTGCGGCCTACTTGGGTGCCGCGCTCCGCCACAGGTCGAGCTGCTGGTCGGCACCGCCGCCCTGCTCGCGGGCGACCCACCACGCGCGCAGTTCCTCCGCTTCGAGCGGACGCGAGATGAGGTAGCCTTGTGCCTCCTCGCAGCCGTGGCGCTTCAGGAACTCGAACTGCGCGGCCGTCTCGACGCCTTCGGCGATCACGCGCAGCCCCAGCGAGTGCGACAGCGCGATGATGCCCTGCGTGATCGCCTCGTCGTTGCGGTTGAGCTCCAGGCCGTGGACGAACCGCTGGTCGACCTTGACGCTCTGCAGAGGCAGCTGCGCCAGGTAGGACAACGACGAGTAGCCGGTGCCGAAATCGTCGACGGTGATCGACACGCCCATCTGCTTCAGCTTGACGAGCGTGGCCACGGCCTTGTCGGGGTGCGTGATGATGACGCTCTCGGTGATCTCGAGGTCGAGGTAGGACGGCGGCAGCTTGCTGGACTCGAGCGCCTCCTCGACGATCGACATCCAGCTCTCGTGCTGCAGCTGCTGGACGGACAGGTTCACCGACAGGCGCAGCATCATGTCCTGGCGGTGCCATTGCATCACCTGGCGGCATGCGTCGCGCAACACGCGCGCGCCGAGTGCCTGGATCATGCCCGACTCTTCGGCAATCGGGATGAAATCGGCGGGCGCGATGACGCCGCGCTCCGGATCGCGCCAGCGCAGCAGCGCTTCGACGCCGCAGGCGCGGCCGGTGCTCATTTCCACCTGCGGCTGGTAGACGAGGAAGAACTCGTCGTCCATCAGGCCCCGCCGCATGTCCGTCTCGATCTGCAGTCGGTGCTGGACGCGCGCATTCATGTCGGCGGTGTAGAAGCGGTACGCGTTGCGGCCCGCTTCCTTGGCGGCGTACATCGCGGTGTCCGCCTGCTTGATCAGCGTCGCCGCGTCCTGCGCGTCGAGCGGGTAGATCGACACGCCGACCGAGCACGTGAGCGTGGGCATCTGGTTGGCGAGGCGGAACGGTGCGAGGAACGCCTCGCGGACGCGCGACAGCACCGTCATGATCTCGAACGTCGCGTGCGCGGCGTCGAGGCCCGGCAGCACGATGACGAACTCGTCGCCGCCGAGCCTCGCGACGGTGTCGCTTTCGCGCACGGCCGTCGTCAGCCGCTGCGCGATGGCCTGCAGCAACTGGTCGCCGGCGTCGTGTCCCAGCGTGTCGTTGATCCGCTTGAAGTGGTCGAAGTCGAGGAACAGGCACGCGACCTGCACGCGCTCGCGATGCGCCTGCGCCAGGATCTGCTTCAGCCGGCTGTTGAGCAGCGAGCGGTTGGGCAGGCCGGTCAGGATGTCGTGCTGCGCGAGCTTGTACGCGTGCGCGGTGGCGATCTCCAGTTCCTTGGTCCGCTGCGCGACCTTCTCCTCCAGCGTGCGCTGGTACGACGACACCTCCGCCTGCGACGCGGCAAGACGTTGCGTCATGTGGTTGAACGTGTGCGTCAGCAGGCCCGTTTCGTCGGACGCGCTCGCCGGGACATAGACGTCCAGCCGCCCGGCGCCGACGGCACGCGCCGCGCGCGTGAGCCGTTCGAGCGGCGCGACGAGCCGCCGCGTCAGCAGCTGCGTGGCGACCAGTGCGAGCAGCGTCAGCAGCGCGACGACGGACAGCGCCACGACCAGCGCCGAGCGCACGCGGTCGTATTCGCGTTCCAGCGACGTGCCGACATGGACGACGCCGACAGGCTCCGTCGGGGCCGTCGCCGGCTTCGTGTCCCGGGACGGGTCGGCCAGGTTGTCGTCGGGTCGCAACTGGATCGGCGCGACCGCATCGCGATAGCGATGCCCCGCGATCGTCAGCGTGCCGTCCTTGTCCGGCCGCGGGCCTCCCGCGAGCGCTTGCTCCAGCACGTCGGTCGACAGTCCGATTTCCTGCGAGCGCTGGACCAGCGGCGTGCCACTGGCGTCGGCGATGACGATGTACGCGATGCCGCTCTGCGCCGCGACGCGCTCGAGCAGCTCGGTGAGCTCGACGCGGTTGCGCGTGTAGACGTCCAGCGCCGACAGGTCCGCGATCATCTGCGCGAGGCCCGCGGCCTGCGTGCGCATCTGCGCGGCTTCGTCGCGCGACTGCTGCCACAGGTAGGCGGCCGACATCGACGCTGCCGTGAACAGGATCAGCGACACGGTGAGGATCTGCAGCTTCGTGAAGAGGCCGAGGCGCACCGGCGGCAGGTTGAGCGGCGAGATCGTGTCGCTGGCGAGCGGCGACAGGTGGCGGCGCAGCCGCCGCAGCGCGCCGCGCTTGCCCTTGGCGGATTGGCCGGTGTCCGGCGCGCGTTCGTCGGTCACCGGGCGTCCTCGGTCCCGCGGGTGGCATCCGGGTCCCATCCGATCCCGAGCCGCGTCGCGACGCCGCGATTGACGAACACGCGCGGCACGGGTGCCGTCGCGGCGACGGCGAGGGCCCCCGTAGTCGGCGCCGGCGCGAGCCGTGCGAGCGCCAGCGTCGCGCAGTAGGCGCCGACCTCCGCATAGCGCCATTCGAACCCGTAGAGCGCGCCGGCCTGCACCCAGGGTTGCGTGTAGCCGACGAGCGGGGTTCGGGTGCGATACGAGAACAGCAGGATGCCGCGCGCGAGCTCCGGCGAGTAGATCCCGGGGTCGGGCAGCGCGAGCAGTGCGTCGGCGTGGGCGATCCGGTGCAATGCAACCGGCAGGTCCGACGGGGACGCCACCGGCTCGATCTTCGCGCTGTAGCCCTGCGCCGCGAGCTCGGCCGCGATCTTCGTCGCATAGCCTTCGGTCACGCGCGGCGTATACAGCAGCGCCACCGAGCGGGCCTGCGGGAGCAGCCTGCGCAGCCACGTGGCCTGCGTTTGCGCCGGGACGACCAGCGAAACCCGCTCCGCGGCGGGGAACGCCATGCTGGCGTCCGTGGTCACCATGCACTGGACGACCGGCCGCCCGACGGCGAGCGCACCGATCGCTTCGCTGGCGCGGTTGCCGAGCGCGATGATCGCGACGTTGGGATCGCGCAGGCCGACGAGCGCCGCGATCCTCCCGTCGTCGCGTCCCACCGTGACCGCCTCGACGGTCGTCCCCGCGGCTTCGCGGATCCCGGCCAGCCCTTCACCGTACATCCGGCTGTCGCCGGAATTGACGACGACGAGGTGCGGCGCGGGAGGCGCGGCGGCCGGAGCGGGGACACGTCCGGCGGCCGCGGCGGCGAGCGCGGCAGACACGCCGACGCACCATGCCGCGACCCGCGCCAGGCGGAGGCAAGCGACCGGTACGCCGGCAGTGGCGTCGAGGATGCGGGCGAGGGCAGGCATGCGTTGGGCCGGCGGGTACGGACGCGCATCCACGCGCCGCCGCCCCGCAGGCTTGCGAAGCTACAGCATGCGGCGTGCCATCGACAACCGCAGCCGCATGAGCGGACCGCCGGTCAGCCGGTCGTGACGGGGATGCGCCCGATCTTCTGCTGCCACTCGCGTGGACCGGAATGATGGACCGACGTGCCGGTCGCGTCGACGGCGACCGTCACCGGCATGTCCTTGACGTCGAATTCGTAGATCGCTTCCATGCCGAGCTCGGGAAAGGCAAGGGTCCGCGAGCCGCGGATGGCCTTCGACACGAGGTAGGCCGCGCCGCCGACCGCCATCAGGTAGGCAGCCTTGTGCTTGCGGATGGCCTCGATGGCGGCAGGCCCGCGCTCGGCCTTGCCGACCATTGCGATCAGGCCTGTCTGGCCGAGCATCATCTCGGTGAACTTGTCCATCCGGGTCGACGTCGTCGGGCCGGCCGGGCCGACGACCTCGTCGCGGACCGGGTCCACCGGGCCCACGTAGTAGATCACCCGGTTGCGGAAATCGACCGGCAGCGGCTTGCCCGCTGCCAGCAGGTCCGCGATCTTCTTGTGGGCGGCATCGCGACCCGTCAGCATCCTGCCGTTGAGCAGCAGGCGCTCGCCCGGCTTCCACGACGCGACTTCGGCGGGCGTCAGCGTATCCAGGTTCACGCGCTTCGATTGCGGCGACGGTGTCCAGTGCACGTCGGGCCAGCGCGCGAGGTCGGGCGGGTCCAGGCGCGCGGGGCCGCTGCCGTCGAGCGTGAAGTGCGCATGGCGCGTCGCGGCGCAGTTGGGAATCATCGCGACGGGCAGGCTCGCCGCGTGCGTCGGGTAGTCGAGGATCTTCACGTCCAGCACGGTGGCGAGGCCGCCCAGGCCCTGCGCGCCGATGCCGAGCGCATTCACCTTGTCCATCAGCTCGAGGCGCATCTCCTCGATGCGATTGCGCGGGCCGCGCGCGCGGAGCTCGTGGATGTCGATGGGCTCCATCAACGCTTCCTTCGCCAGTACCATCGCCTTCTCCGCGCTGCCGCCGATGCCGATGCCCAGCATCCCGGGCGGGCACCAGCCCGCGCCCATCGTCGGCACCGTCTTCACGACCCAGTCGACGATCGAGTCCGACGGGTTGAGCATCGCGAGCTTCGACTTGTTCTCGGAGCCGCCGCCCTTGGCCGCGATCTTCACGTCGACCGTGTTGCCCGGCACGAGGTCGAAGTGGACGACCGCCGGCGTGTTGTCGCGCGTGTTCCTGCGGCCGCCGGCCGGATCGGCCAGGATCGACGCGCGCAGCGTGTTGTCCGGGTGGCTGTAGGCGCGGCGCACGCCTTCGTTGACCATGTCGGCCACGCTCATCGTCGCGTCGGCGAAACGCACGTCCATGCCCACGCGGACGAAGGCGACGACGATGCCGGTGTCCTGGCACAGCGGGCGGTGACCCTCCGCGCACATCCGCGAGTTGGTCAGGATCTGCGCGATCGCATCGCGCGCGGGCTCCGACTGCTCGGCGCGGTAGGCCGCGCCCAGCGCCTCGATGTAGTCGAGCGGGTGGTAGTACGAGATGTACTGGAGCGCGTCGGCGACGGACGCGACCAGGTCTTCCTGGCGGATCGTGGTCATCGGGGAGCTTCTAGTGTTTGTCCCGGTCGGGCGCGGGCAGGATGCGGTCGACGGCCGCGATCGCGAGGGCCGACAGCAGGAACGTGCAGTGGATGATCGTCTGCCACAACATGGCCTGTGTGTTCGGGTAGAGCCCGGCCGTGATGAACGTGCGCAAGAGGTGGATCGACGAGATGCCGATGATCGCCGTCGCGAGCTTGACCTTCAGCACGCTGGCGTTGACATGCGACAGCCATTCGGGCTGGTCCGGGTGGTTCTCGAGGTCCATCCGCGACACGAACGTCTCGTAGCCGCCGACGATCACCATGATCAAGAGGTTGGAGATCATCACGACGTCGATGAGCCCCAGCACCAGCAGCATCGTGACGGTCTCCGCGCCGATGCCCGCCGTGCTGGTCACGCCGGAAGGCAGCACGCTCATGATGATCGCCTGCCGCGCTTCCGCGTCGCCGAACGTCGCCTCGAGCAGGTGGATGAGCTCGATCCAGAACTGCCACACGTACAGTGCCTGCGCGACGATGAGGCCGAGGTAGAGCGGCAATTGCAGCCAGCGGCTCATGAAGATGAGGCGCGGCAGCGGGCGCATGCGGGCGTTGGCAGCAGTCAGCGGATCGGTGTCGTCGAGGCGGGACATGCGGGAACGAAGGACGGCGGGGCTAAAAGTTTAGCATCGAGGATCGCCCGTTCCGGGCGGCTGGCGGGCCGGTTGCCTCGCCGCGGAGGCTGCGGGTAGACTCGGGCGTAGAAGAGCGCTGCGGCCCCACCGCTCGCCATCGAACAGGGCTGGGCACCGGCCACCATGCCGGCGCCGCCAACAGCCCGCTAACGCTGCCACCGTTGGGGGAAGTCCGCATGTCCAGCATCGAATCCGTCCTGCAGGAAAACCGCCTGTTTCCGCCGTCGGCCGCGTGGACCGCGCAGGCCAACGTCAAGCCCGCCGACTTCGACGCGATGAACGCCGAAGCCGCGCGCGACTTCGAAGGCTATTGGGCGCGGCTCGCGCGCGAGACGCTCGCGTGGCACAAGCCGTTCACGCAGACGCTCGATGAATCGAAGGCGCCGTTCTATCGCTGGTTCTACGACGGCGAGCTGAACGCGTCCTACAACTGCCTCGACCGCAATATCGAGGCGGGCCTGGGCGACCGCGTCGCCATCGTGTTCGAGCGCGACGACGGCACCATCACGCGCACCACGTACCGCCAGCTGCACGCGATGGTGTGCAAGCTCGCCAATGGCCTCAAGTCCCTCGGCATCGCCAAGGGCGACCGCGTCATCATCTACATGCCGATGTCGGTCGAAGGCGTGGCCGCGATGCAGGCGTGCGCGCGGATCGGTGCCACGCACTCCGTCGTGTTCGGCGGCTTTTCCGCCAAGTCGCTGCACGAGCGGATCATCGACGCCGGTGCCGTCGCCGTCATCACCGCCGACGAGCAGGTGCGGGGCGGCAAGGCGCTGCCGATCAAGGCGATCGTCGACGAGGCGCTGGGCCTGGGCGGCTGCGAGCACATGAAGCATGCAGTCGTCTATCGCCGCACCGGCAACCCGGTGGCGATGCAGGCCGGCCGCGACGTGTGGATGCACGACCTCGTCGACAAGCAGGCGGACCAGTGTCCGCCCGTGTGGGTCGACGCCGAGCACCCGCTGTTCATCCTCTACACGTCGGGGTCCACCGGCAAGCCGAAGGGTGTCCAGCACTCGACGGGCGGCTACCTGCTGTGGGCCGCGCTGACGATGAAGTGGACGTTCGACATCAAGCCGTCCGACCTGTTCTGGTGTACGGCGGACATCGGCTGGGTGACCGGGCACTCGTACATCGCGTACGGCCCGCTTGCCGTGGGTGCCACGGAACTCGTGTTCGAAGGCGTGCCCACGTACCCGAACGCGGGGCGCTTCTGGGACATGATCGCGCGCCACAAGGTATCGATCTTCTACACGGCGCCGACGGCGATCCGCTCGCTGATCAAGGCGTCGGAGGCGGATCCTGCCGTCCACCCGAAGAAGTACGACCTGTCGAGCCTGCGGCTGCTGGGCTCGGTCGGCGAGCCGATCAATCCCGAAGCGTGGATGTGGTACTACAACAACGTCGGCGGCGCGCGCTGTCCCATCGCCGACACGTTCTGGCAAACGGAGACGGGCGGCCACATGATCACGCCGCTGCCCGGCGTCACGGCGCTGAAGCCGGGGTCGTGCACGTTGCCGTTGCCGGGCATCATGGCGGCGATCGTCGACGAGACCGGGCACGACGTGCCCAACGGCCACGGCGGCATGCTGGTCGTCAAGCGCCCGTGGCCGTCGATGATCCGCACGATCTGGGGCGACCCCGAGCGCTTCAAGAAGAGCTATTACCCCGAGGAACTCGGCGGCAAGCTGTATCTCGCCGGCGACGGCTCGGTGCGCGACGCGCACAACGGCTACTTCACGATCATGGGCCGCATCGACGACGTGCTCAACGTGTCGGGCCACCGGCTGGGCACGATGGAGGTCGAGTCCGCGCTCGTCGCCAACCCGCTGGTCGCCGAAGCGGCCGTGGTCGGCCGGCCCGACGACCTCACCGGCGAAGCCGTGTGCGCGTTCGTCGTGCTGAAAAGTGCGCGGCCGTCCGGTGCGGAGGCCGAGAAGCTCGCGAAGCAGTTGCGCGATTGGGTCGGCAAGGAGATCGGGCCCATCGCCAAGCCCAAGGACATCCGGTTCGGCGACAACCTGCCCAAGACGCGGTCCGGCAAGATCATGCGACGCCTGCTGCGGTCGATAGCCAAGGGCGAGACGATCACGCAGGACGTGTCCACGCTCGAGAACCCGGCAATCCTGGAGCAGCTCAAGCAGAACGTGTAGCAGCGCGCGTGGTGCGCCGGGTGCCGCGGTTGCGGCGCGCGAGGCAGTGGGCTGCGGGTGCTTCGGCACTCCGGTAACAAATCGGGGTCAGGCGACCCTTGCCAGCTTCGCGGCAAGGGACCCTGACCCCGATTTGTTACCCCTCGTGAGGCGCACCCGCAGCCCACCGCCCCGCACGCCGCAACTGCGGACGTCGCGCCACTATCGCGATATTCATGCCGCGCCCCGAGTTCGACGTGGCAGGAGCGCGACAGTTCACGCGCCGGCGGGCGGGGCGGTCTCCGCGAACGCGGGGCGCTTGCCGAGCTTTTCGGCGAGCTTGGCGAGATTGGGATAGCGGTCGCGCCAGTCGAGCTCGGAATACCGCAGGTCGATGTAGCCGAGCGCGCAACCCGTGGCGATGTCGGCGAGCGTATAGCCCTCGCCGTTGCACCAGGGCTTGTCTTCGAGTTCGCGCGCCATCTCGGCGACGCCGGCGTCGATCTTCGCGCGTTGGCGCGTGATCCAGTCGGTGTTCCGTTGCGCAGCCTTGCGCCGGCCTTCGAGCACAGCCAGCACGAGCGCGTCGCAGATGCCGTCGGCCAAGGCTTCCCACCGCCGCACGGCGACGCGCTGGCGCGCCGCTTCCGGGATCAGCCGCGCGACCGGGCTCACGCTGTCGACGTAGTCGACGATCACGCGCGAGTCGAACAGGTGCGTGCCGTCGTCGAGCGTCAGCACGGGCACCTTGCACAGCGGATTGGCGGCGGCGACCGGCGTATCGGCCACCCATGGCGAGGCTTCGACGAGCTGGAATTCGACCTTCTTTTCCGCGAGGACGATGCGCGCCTTGCGGGCGAACGGGCTGGTAGCGGACGACAGCAGTGTGAGCATGGCGGCGATTATACCGGCGCCGGTCGCGGCCGATCGGCGCGCCACGGCCCCGATTGGAACGCACGTGCATGATAAGATTTTCCGATGACTTCGTCGTCGCTCACCGCACTTTCACCGCTCGACGGGCGCTATGCACGCAAGGTCGACGCATTGCGCGACTACTTCAGCGAATATGCGCTCATTCGACAGCGGGTGCGCGTCGAAATGGCGTGGCTTGCGGCACTCGCCGCGGAAGCACGGATCACGGAGGTCACGGCGTTCGACGCCGCTACCAACGAAGCGTTGAAGGCGCTCGGCGACGATTTCGCGGAAAGCGATGCCGAGCGCGTCAAGGCGATCGAGCGCACGACGAACCACGACGTCAAGGCGGTCGAGTACTGGCTCAAGGAAAAGATCGCGCACGTTCCGTCCGCGGCGAAGGTCAGCGAGTTCATCCATTTCGCCTGCACGTCCGAGGACATCAACAACCTGTCGCATGCGCTCGCGTTGAACGAGGCGCGGCGCGACGTGCTGCTGCCGGCGCTGCACGGGGTCGTCGACGACCTGCGCGCGCTCGCGCACCGCTACGCGGACGTCGCGATGCTGTCGCGCACGCACGGGCAGCCGGCCACGCCGACGACGCTCGGCAAGGAACTCGCCAACGTCGTCGCGCGGCTGGAACGCGCCGTCACCGCGTTCGCGCACGTCGTCGTCAAGGGCAAGCTGAACGGCGCCGTCGGCAACTACAACGCGCACGTCGTCGCCTATCCGGACGTCGACTGGGAAAAGCTCGGCGCGCGCGTCGTCGCGAGCCTGGGCGTCGAGTTCAACCCGTACACGACGCAGATCGAGCCGCACGATGCGGTCGCCGAGTACTGCGACGCGATCGCCCGGATCAACACGATCCTGGTCGACCTCGACCGCGACACGTGGGGATACATCGCGCTCGGTTACTTCCGCCAGCGCGTGAAGGAAGGCGAGGTCGGCTCGTCGACGATGCCGCACAAGGTCAACCCGATCGACTTCGAGAATTCCGAAGGCAACCTGGGCGTCGCCAACGCGCTGTTGCGCTTCCTCGCCGACAAGTTGCCGGTGTCGCGCTGGCAGCGCGACCTCACCGATTCGACGGTGCTGCGCAACCTGGGCGTCGCGCTCGGCCATGCGCTGCTCGGGTGGGTCAGCCTGCGCCAGGGGCTGTCGAAGCTGGAGGCGGATCCTGCCGCCACGGCCGCCGACCTCGATGCCAACTGGGAAGTGCTAGCCGAGCCGATCCAGACGGTGATGCGCCGCTACGGCCTGCCCAATCCGTACGAGCAGCTCAAGGCGCTGACGCGCGGCAAGACCGGCATGACGCGGGAATCGCTGCACGCGTTCATCGACGGGCTTGCGTTGCCGGAGGACGCCCGGGCGAGGCTCAAGGCGCTGACGCCGGCGACTTACACCGGGCTTGCTGCCTCGCTGGCCAAGCGGATCTAGAGATACGAGGGTCAGCGGGGGACGGCGGCGGTTGGGGGCTTCGCAGTCCGGTAACAACTTGGGGTCGGATGCGTTGTGTCAGCTTCGCGCCGCGGTGACCGACCCCAAGTTGTTACCCCTCCTGAGGCGCCCGCCGGACGCGAAGCCCCGCGACACGTACCGCCCGCCCTTCGCAGCCAATCTCACTTCTTCGTACGCAACCGCTCGCGAATGAACGTCCCGAACACGGGAACCAGCGACACGACGACGATCCCGATCACGATCATCGACAGGTTGTCCTTGACCCACGGGATGTTGCCGAACAGGAAGCCTGCATAGACGAGCGACGCGATCCACAGCACGCCGCCGACGACGTTGTACGCGAGGAAGCGGCCGTACTTCATGCCGGCGACGCCGGCTAGGAACGGCGCGAACGTGCGAATGATCGGCACGAAGCGCGCGATGATGATCGTCACGCCGCCGTAGCGCTCGTAGAACGCCTGCGTACGCTTCAAGTGCTCCTTGCGGAGCCAGCGCGAGTCGGGCCGGGTGAATACGCGCGGTCCGATGTAGCGGCCGACCGCATAGTTGACCGAGTCGCCCGCGATCGCGGCGACCGACAGGATGGCGACGAGCAGGTGGATGTCGAGGCCGGCGGCCGCCGCGACGGTGCCGGCGAGGAACAGCAGCGAGTCGCCGGGGAGGAACGGGAACACGACGAGCCCCGTCTCCGCGAACACGATCAGCGCCAGCAGCGCGTACATCCACGCGCCGTATTGCATCGCCAGCGACGCGATCGTCTGGTCGAGCGCCAGCAGCGAGTACAGGAGCGTCGTCACCACGCCGTCGCCTCCCGCGCGGCGCGCGTCAGGGCAGGATCTTCTCGGCGGTCATGCCCGGGCGCTTCCTGTCCGAGCGGATCAGGTCCTCGCGCGACACGCCCATCCACATGACGAGCGGCGCCATCACGAGCACCGAAGAATAGATCGAGAACAGGATGCCGATCGTCAGCGCCAGCGCGAAGTAGTGCAGCGTCTCGCCGCCGAAGACCAGGATCGACGTCACCATGATCTGCGTGCAGCCGTGCGTGATGATCGTTCGCGAGATCGTGCTGGTGATCGCGTTGTCGATGACCTGCGGTACCGTGGCCTTGCGCATCTTGCGGAAGTTCTCGCGCACCCGGTCGGCGATGACCACCGATTCGTTGACCGAATACCCGAGCACGGCCAGCACGGCCGCCAGCACCGGCAGCGAGAATTCCCACTGGAAGAACGCGAAGAAGCCCAGGATGATGACGACGTCGTGCATGTTGGCGATGACCGCCGCCAGCGCGAACCGCCACTCGAACCGGATCCACAGGTAGATGATGATGCCGCAGATCACGAGGAACAGCGCCAGCGCGCCATTGTCGTAGAGCTCGCGCCCGACCTGGGGCCCGACGAACTCGACGCGCGTCTGCGTCGCGCTCGGGTCCGCGGCCTTGATCGCGTCCATCACGCAGCCCGACACGTCGGCGATCGCGGAGCCGCTCGCGCCGCCGGTGCGCGCGGCCTGCCGCGCCTTGAGGCAGGCGTCGATGCCGGTGCCCGTGTAGTCGGTGCGCTGCGCGAGGCGGATCAGTGCCGTGTTGGGGCCGCCGAACGCCTGCGCCGAGTATTCGCCGAGGTTGAGCTTGTCCAGCGTGCCGCGCAGCTTGTCGAAGTCGACGGCCTGCGCGAACTGCACCTCGAGCACGGTGCCGCCCTTGAAGTCGACGCCGAAGTTGAGGCCGCGCGTGGTGAGGAAGAAGACGGCGGCGAGGAACGTGATCGCGGAGATCACGTTGAACACCAGCGCGTGCCGCATGAACGGGATGTCGCGCTTGAAGCGGAAGAATTCCATGGCGTGCGGGTCGTGCGTCTAGGCGTTGGACGGCGCGCCGGCGGGGGCCGCCGGCAACGTCGGGTTGAACGGGGCGGCGGTCACGGCTTGGCTGGCGCGGTGGTGGTGACGCCTGGGCGCCACACCTGGCCGATCGAGATCGACGTGAGCTTGCGGCGGCGGCCGTAGATCAGGTTGACGATGCCGCGCGAGAAGAACACTGCCGAGAACATCGACGTGAGGATGCCGAGGCAGTGGACGACGGCGAAGCCGCGGACCGGCCCGGAGCCGAAGATCAGCAGCGCGACGCCGGCGATCAGCGTGGTCACGTTGGAGTCGAGGATCGTGCCCCACGCGCGCTCGTAGCCGGCGGTGATCGCCGCGTGCGGCGTGGCGCCGTTGCGCAGCTCCTCGCGGATGCGCTCGTTGATCAGCACGTTGGCGTCGATGGCCATGCCCAGCGTCAGCGCGATGGCCGCGATGCCGGGCAGCGTCAGCGTGGCCTGGATCATCGACAGCACGGCGACGAGCAGCAGCAGGTTGAACGCGAGCGACAGCGTGGAGATCAGCCCCATCAGCAGGTAGTACGCGCAGATGAACAGCGCCAGCACGATGAAGCCGTACTTGACCGAGTTGAAGCCCTTGGCGATGTTCTCGGCGCCGAGCGACGGGCCGACGGTGCGCTCCTCGACGATTTCCATCGGCGCCGCCAGCGAGCCGGCGCGCATCAGCAGCGCCAGGTCCTTGGTCTCGCGCGCCGTCATCGAGCCGCTGATCTGGAAGCGCGAGCCGAGCTCTTCCTGGATCGTCGGCGCCGTCAGCAGCTCCGTCTTGTTGCGGTCGACGAGCAGGATGCCCATCCGCTTCTTGAGGTTCTCACGCGAGACGTCGCGGATGATGCGGCCGCCCGACGCGTCGAGCGTGACGCTGACGATCGGCTGGTTGTTGCGGCTGTCGAAGCCCGGCTGTGCATCCTGGATGCGATCGCCGGTGAGCACCGCGCCGCGGCGGATCAGCGTTGGCGTGCCGTTGCGGTCCTTATACAGGTCGCTGCCGATCGGCACGCTGCCGTTCAGCGAAGCCTGCAGCGCGCCGGGGTCGTCGTTGACCATCCGGATCTCGAGCGTCGCGGTGCGGCCCAGGATGTCCTTCGCGCGCGCCGTGTCCTGCACGCCGGGCAGCTGCACGACGATGCGGTCCGCGCCCTGTTGCTGGACGATCGGCTCGGATACGCCGAGCTCGTTGACGCGATTGCGCAGGATCTGGATGTTCTGCTGGACGGCGCTGTCCTGGATGCGCTTCTGCGCCTCCGGCTTGAGCGTCGCGTAGAGCCGCAGGTCGTCCGGCGCCGTGTCGACGACGCGGACGGCCAGATCGGGGTTGTTGCGGTCGATCAGCACGCGCGCCTTGTCCCGCTCCGCCGCATCCTTGAACGACAGCACGAGGTTGGGGCCCTCGCGCGAGACGCCCGCGTACCGGACCTTCTCGTTGCGCATCATCGTGCGGATGTCGACCAGCGCGCCGTTGACCGATTTCTCGATCGCGCCCTTCATGTCGACCTGCAGCAGGAAGTGCACGCCGCCGCGCAGGTCCAGGCCCAGGTACATCGGCAGCGCGCCGATCGACGCGAGCCACTGCGGGGACGACGACTGCAGGTTCAGCGCGACGATGTAGTCCGGGTCCGTCGAGTCGCCATTGAGCTTCTGCTGGAGCACCGCCTTGGCCTTCTCCTGCCCACCGGTGTCCGCGAAGCGGAACTTGATCCCGTTGGCATCGAGCACCTCGCCGCGGAACTCGATGCCGGCCGCCTTGAGCGCCGCTTCGGCGGTGGCCATCGTGTTGTCGTCGACCTTGACGCCGCCCTTCGACGTCGAGATCTGGACCGCGGGCACCTCGGGGAAGAGGTTCGGGACCGTGTACAGCACGCCGATCACCAGCGCGACGGCAATCAGCACGTATTTCCAGAGGGGATAGCGGTTCATCGTCGTTCAACCACGAAAGGCGGGGGCGGAGGCCCGGAGCGGGCGGAGTGCGATGCCGGCGGGCCCGGGGCCGCGCCGGCGGTGCGGCCCGTTACAGCGACTTGAGGGTGCCCTTGGGCAGCAGTTGCGCAACGCTGCTGCGCTGGAACGTGACTTCGACGCCATTGGACACGTCGAGCGTCACGTACTGCTCGTTGATCTTGGTGATGCGGCCGACCATGCCGCCGGCGGTGATCACCTCGTTGCCCTTCTCGAGGGCGGACAACAGTTCCTTCTGCTCCTTCGCGCGCTTCTGCTGGGGACGGATCAGCAGGAAGTAGAACACGATGAAGATCGCGATCATCGGCAGGAAGGACGTGAACATGTCCAACTGGCCGGGGGCCGCGCCGGCGGTTTGCGCGTAGGCGTTACTGATCAACACGGCGGTTCTCCAAAACGGTGGCGCTCAAGGGGCCGGTGCAAAGCCGGCTTCTCGTCGGCGGCGGTCGAAACGTTGCGCGACGCCCGTCCGCGCGCGGGCGGCGGGGCGAAAACCGCTCGCCAAATCAACCCGTTATTCTAGCACGCTCCCCAGGCGATTCCGGTTGGCGCGGGCCTTGTAATCGGCAGGGTCCAGCGCCAGCGCGCGGTCGTAGGCCTGCCGCGCGTCCGCCGGCCGCCCGGCCAGCTCGTACGCATAACCGAGATTGTTGTGGACGCGCGACTTGCCGGGCGAGCGGGCCGCGGTGGCCTCCCATAGCGCGACCTCGCTCCTGTAGTCGAGGTTGCGCGCCATCGTGGCGCTGCCGAGCACGACGAGCAGCGCCGCGACGAGCACGGGCCCGGCACGCAGGCGCAGCGTCAGCGCCGCCAGCGCGAGCGCAGGGCCGACGAGCGCGAGGTAGAGCTGGCGGTCGTTGGCGAGATCGAAGCGCGCGGCCACCGAATGCGTCGGCGCCAGCGACAGCAGGAACCACGCGCACGCGAACCCGGTGACCGGGTAGGCCGGTCCCGCGGCACCGGCCGTGCTCCGGCGCGGCCACAGTCCCGCGACGGCGCCGGCCACCAGCGCGACGACGATCGCGAGGCGCGCGTAGCCCTCGCTGCTCGTCGCGGCCGGCAGGACGTCCGGATCGATGTTCGTGTGCAGCTGCGCGAGCGGCTCGACGACGAGATAGGCGATCGCGTCGACCTGCGCCGCCAGGTTCGCCAGCGGGTCGCGCGTGGCGAGGCTCGCGGCGGCGAGGCGCCGGTAGGCGGGCACGGCGGCGATTGCCGCAAGCGCCGCGATTGCCGCGAGCGCCGGTGCGCGCGTGCGTCGCCACGCTTCGCGCCACGCGCCGGTCTTCACCCACACGGCGAGCAGGACCGCCACGGGCCACGCGACGGCCGTTTCCTTGACCAGCACGGCGCAGGCAAACAGCGGCAGCGCGGCCCAGCGCGTGGACTGGCGCTCGCCCATCGCGCACGCAAGTGCCGCGAGGTAGAACATCGTCATCAGCGACGTCGAGCGTCCCGACAGGTAGGTGACGGCCTCCGTCATCGCCGGATGCAGTGCGAACACGAGTGCCGTGACCGTTGCCAACGTGCGCGCGTCGGGCTGGCGCAGGCCCGGTGCGAGCAGCAGCACGAGCGCGTAGACGAGCAGCGCGTTGGCGGCGTGCACGCCGACGTTGAAAGCGACGAAGGCGAACGGCGTGCCGCCGCCCGCCCACCACGACGCCACGTAGCTGGCTTTCAGCAGCGGCCGCAGCCCGGGCAGTCCCGCGGCCCACGCGCCCCATCCATGGCTCGCGGCACTCTCGACGATCACGACGTGGTCGTCGAACTGGAACACGGTGGCCGCTGCGTTCGCATAGGCGATGACGACGGCGGCCAGCAGCAGCGCGACGGGCAGCCCGTGGCGGTGGAGGCGCACCCCGAAACGCCCCGCGCCGCGGCCCGCGCCCGCGGCGCGCACGCGCGTCGGTGCGCGCGTCGGCGCGGTCATCGGCGGTTCGCTCACCGGCGGGGCGTGGCGAACGCCTGCTCGATCATCGCCACGGCGTCCCACCAGCGGTCGCTGCCTCCCAGTACGACGACCGTGACGCGGCGTCCATCCCGCTCGGCGACGGCGACGAGGCAGCTGCCGGCGCCATGGGTATACCCGGTCTTGACGCCGACGACGCCGGGCACGCGGCCCAGCAGTGCGTTCGTGGTGGTGATCGCGACCCGCCTGCCTCCTGCGGACACGAGCGTCGCGCGCTCGAGGCGGACGATCGCGGCGAGCCGCGGCGAGGCCATGACGGCGGTGCCGAGCACGGCGAGGTCCGCCGCGGAACTGCGCTGGCCCGGCGCGTCGAAGCCGCAGGCGTTGTCGAAGTGCGTGGCGGCGAGCCCCAGCGCCTCGGCGCGCGCATTCATCCGTGCGACGAACGTCGCCTCGTCGCCGGCGACCCACGCGGCGAGCGCGAGACAGGCATCGTTGGCCGAGCGCACGAGCATCCCGGTGAGCAGCGTAGACGCCCGCCAGTGCTCACCTGCGCGCAGGCCGAGGCGCGTGCCGTCGGCGGCGGCCGCCACGCGCGGGATCGTGACGTCGTCGTCGCCGCGCGCGAGCCGCTCGTCCACGAGCAACGCGGTCATCAGCTTCGTGAGGCTCGCCGGACGTTGCGGCGTATCCGGGCCACGGCCCCACAGCGGCTGGCCGTCGGCGACGACGAGGTAGGCGCGTGCCGAGGTGGCGGACGCCGCGAACGGGTCGGGCAGCGCGGCCGCTGCGGCGGCCGCCGCGCAGGACAGCGCGAGGACGGCGACGCAGGCGCGCACGCCGCCACCCGCGGGCACGCCGCGCGTCAGAACGGCAACAGCTTCCGGACCTGGTTCAGGCCCTGCTCGACCGGATTCGCTGGCGCCGGCGCTGCCGCAGGTGCCGGCGTGCCTTGCGCCGCGTTCATGCCGCTGCCGCGCATCAGCGACGCATACCGGTTGCACAACGGGACCAATGAGCGGTCCATGCCGGTGTACGAGCGGCCGCGGCATTGCGCGTCGCCCACCGTGCGCACGTCGTCGTCGCACGCGCCGCTGCCGACGAACGACCAGTCGCGCGACGAGACGCCGGACGCGCATGCGGCGCGCTGCGTGTCGGCGAAGCTGCGCCCGCACGCGGAGAACGCCTTGTCCATCACGGGGGCGCTGTACTTGGACTGCGCGGCGCGGTAGCCGGAAGGCGTTCCTGCCGTGGACGCGATGCCGGCGACCTTGTCGCAGAACGGCTTGCGCTGCGCCGCGCACGCCGACTTGGCGTCGAAGATGCCGTCGGCGTACAGGCCGTCGAGCATCTGCTGGCACGACTTCGCAGTCATGTCGTCGGCCTGCGCCTTGATCGCGGCGACCGTCTGCTGCGACGTGTCGGTGCAGGTGCCCACCTTGCGCCCGGACATCGTCTGCGTCATGTCGATCTCCTCGCCCTTGCGGCCGCCCTTCATGTGCATCGTGCCCTGGTAGGTGTCACCGGTGGCGACGAACGTGCCGGAGCCCGTCATCGGCTCCTTGCCGCTGCACACGAAGTCGAACGTCGTCTTGTTGCCGCTGGTCTTGACGTTCGTCGTCTGGCAATCGTTCTTCTGCGGCGCGAACTTCTCGCCGCCGGCGTCCTTGCGCTTGCAGATCTGCATCTGCTGCGCGGGCATCGCCATCGGCATGCCCGCCATCTCCATCTTCATCGTCACGTCCCACAGCTCGTCGGGGCCGGGGCCGGGCTTGAACATCTGGGGCGCCTGCGCCGACGCAATGGACGCGAACGCGAACCCCAACAGGACTGCGAGCGACGAGAGTCGCGTGGACGGCAACGACATGCGGAATCCCCCGGAAACTATTGCAAGACGTTGCGGATTCTAGCCCGGCGCGCCGCGGGGTGCACGCGCGCGGTCGGTGTGAAAATTCCGGATGCATTCGTCCAGCGTTCCTGCCTCGATCGCCGCCCGCAGGTCCGCCATCAGCGCCGCGTAGTAGTGCAGGTTGTGCAGCGTGGCGAGGCGCGCGCCGAGGATCTCGTTTACGCGCTGCAGGTGGTGCAGGTAGCCACGGCTGAACTCGCGGCACGTGTAGCACGTGCACGTGGGGTCGAGCGGCTCGGTGGCGTCGCGGTGGACGGCGTTGCGGATCTTGATGTCGCCAAAGCGGGTGAACAGCCACCCGTTGCGCGCGTTGCGCGTGGGCATCACGCAGTCGAACATGTCGATGCCCGCGGCGACGCCCGCGACCAGGTCCTCCGGCGTGCCGACGCCCATCAGGTAGCGCGGCCGGTCGGCCGGCAGTGCCGGCGCCACGGCGTCGAGCACGCGGAGCATCTCCTCCTTGGGCTCGCCGACCGACAGGCCGCCGAGCGCGTAGCCGTCGAAGCCGATGTCGACGAGCGCGTCGCGCGACGCGAGTCGCAGGTCGACGTGCATGCCGCCCTGCACGATGCCGAACAGCGCGTTCGGGTTGCCGCCGTGTGCAACTTTCGACCGCCGTGCCCAGCGCATCGACAGTTCCATCGAGCGCGCCGCTTCGTCGCGCGTGGCGGGGTATCCGGTGCACTCGTCGAACGCCATGACGACGTCGGAGTCGAGCGCACGCTGGATCTCCATCGACCGCTCGGGCGTCAGGAACAGCTTGTCGCCGTTGACCGGCGATGCGAACGCGACGCCTTCCTCGTCGATCTTGCGCAGCGCGCCCAGGCTCCACACCTGGAAGCCCCCGGAGTCGGTGAGGATCGGCCGCGACCAGCCCATGAAGCGGTGCAGGCCGCCAAACCGCCCGATCACGTCCGTTCCCGGGCGCAGCCACAGGTGGAACGTGTTGCCGAGGACGATCGACGCGCCGAGGTCGACGAGCTCGTTCGGCGCCATTGCCTTCACGGTGCCATACGTGCCGACCGGCATGAACACCGGGGTCTCGACGTCGCCGTGCGCGAGCGCGAGCCGTCCGCGCCGCGCCCGGCCGGCGGTGGCGAGGACGCGGAAATCCAAGGAGGGGCGGCGCGCGGTCAGGCGCGACGAGGTGCGCGGGCGAGCGCGCTGGCGGCCAGCGTCGCCAGCAGCAGCGACAGCGCGGCGACGAGCGGCGCGGGGACGACGGGCACCACTTGCGGAATGCCGCAGTGATCGGAGCCGAACGCGAACGCATTGCCCCACACGCGGTAGAAGTCGCCGCCGAACGCGGTCCCCAGTGCGCCGTACGCGGCGTAGTCGGGCGCGATGCCGATGTGGATGACACAGGCGTCGCCGGTGATCCGGTAGGCGATGGCGGGATCGGGCTGTCCGTTGAGGTTGGGCTGGGCCCACGTCGCGAGCACGATCGTCCCCGGCTTGGCCTGGTTGCCGCCCGCGAACGAATTCGGTGCCGGGCCCGACCATAGCGACGCTACGCCGAACGTCAGCGGCCCGCGGACGATTGACGCGGGATCGAGCGTCCGCGGCTGGTACGGCGTGCCGAAGCCGTCGGTGGTGTTGGGATCGATCGTTTCCAGCGGGCCCCAGCCGAACGGTGCGCCGAGGCTCGACAGCGTGCGATCGCTGCGGTCCTGGTCGTAGAACGTGCCCAGCACGACGGCGCGGCCGGATTCCGCGAACTGGTACACGACCGTTCCCACGGCCGGCGCCTGGTCGAACAATCCGTCCTCGAACAGCAGGATGACGTCGAAGCGGGCCAGCAGCGAGGCGAGGGTCGGCGGGCCGCTGGTGACGTCGACGGCGGTGAACGTGTGGTGCGGGACGTGCAGCGTGAAATCCGCGGCGACCGCGGCACTCGCGTCGAACTTGTTGTAGTTGGCAAGGACGCCGACGCGGGCGGCACCGGCCACGCCGGACGCGCACGCGAGGACGACCAGCAACGCCAGCCTGCGGACAACCCGCGCTAGCGGGCGAGAGACAGCAAACATGCACGCGGGGGCGATTGCCACTGGCACGCGCAACGCGCGTCGCGAATCGCCGTTGAAAGGGTTGGCGCCAGAATAAAGGCTCGCTGTCGGAAAGCCAAGCGCGGGCCGCCCGAATGTGCTCCGCGAGGCGACATAAGGTGCGATTTTCGCAACCTGAATGCGAAGTGTCGCCATTTGGCGACGAAAACACGCGGTTTTTGCCGCTGGCGTTCAGCCTTCGAGCCGGCGTAGCAGCATCGCGTCGCCGTAGCTGAAGAAGCGGTAGCGCGCCGCCACCGCGTGCGCATAGGCGGCCCGGATCCGGTCGTAGCCCGCAAACGCGGACACGAGCATCAGCAGGGTCGAGCGGGGCAGGTGGAAGTTCGTCACCAGCCGGTCGACGACGCCGAAGCGATAACCCGGCGTGATGAACAGTGCCGTGTCGGCGTCGCCGACGACGACGTTGCCGCTGCCGTCGTGGGCCGCCTCGAGCGCGCGCAACGTCGTCGTGCCGACGGCGATGACACGGCCGTTGCGCGCGCGGGCGGCGGCGATCGCCGCGCGCGTCGGCCCCGGAATGCTGAACCGCTCGCGGTGCATCCGGTGCTGCGAGACGTCGTCGTGACGGACAGGCTGGAACGTGCCCGCACCGACGTGCAGCGTCAGGTACGCGAGCGTCGCACCCCGTGCGGCGAGCGCGGCGAGCAGCGCATCGTCGAAATGCAGCCCGGCCGTGGGCGCGGCGACGGCACCGGGCACGCGCGCGTACACGGTCTGGTAGCGCGCGAGGTCCGCTGCGTCCGGTGGCCGCGTGATGTACGGCGGCAACGGCACGTCGCCGTGCGCGTCCAGCCAATCGTCCAGCGGGACCGGCAGCGCGAAGCGCAACAGCACCATCTGCTCGTCGCGCGCCTCGATGCGGGCTTCGCCGCCGCCGTCGAGCTGCAGCACCGCGCCCACCTTGGGCGTGTGGCTCGCGCGGATCTGGGCCCATGCGGCGTCGGGCCCGACGACACGCTCGACCAGCCCTTCGACGCGGCCGCCGGTGGCCTTGCGCGCATGGAAGCGCGCCTTGATCACGCGCGTGTCGTTGAACACGACGACGTCACCGGCCTCGACCTGTTGCGGGAGCTCGTCGAAGCGCCGATCGACGAGCCGGTCGCCAACGACGTCGAGCAGCCGGCTCGCGCCGCGCGACGCCGGGGGTGCCTGCGCGATCAGCTCCGGCGGCAGTGCGTAGTCGAAGTCGGAAACGCGATAGGGGGTCATGCTGGTGCCCGAGGCCGGACTCGAACCGGCACGCCTTGCGGCGGGGGATTTTGAGTCCCCTGCGTCTACCAGTTCCACCACTCGGGCCAGGGACGCGACATGCTGCGGCCGGACCGGATGCAGGCGGCCGCGGTGCGCATTATCGCAAACTTGCCGGCCGCGGCCGGCCGGTCGACCTCAGATGTGCAGCAACGCGAGCACGGCGAGCGCGACGCCGCCCGCACCGGCGATGTACGCGCCCCCCTGCAGCCAGCGCTTGCGCGTCAGTAGCGTGATGGCGGCAAGCGAGATCGCGATCTGGACCAGCGTCATCGCCTGCGCCCAGCGGTGGTGGACGTGCATCGCCGCCTCGCTGCGTTCCGACGCCTCGGTGGCGGCCTTCTCCAGCTCGCGGGCCTTTGGCTCGATCTCGGCCTTTTCCGCCTTGTAGCGTTCCGCCTCCTTGCGGAAGGAGGCCGCCATGTCGCCACTCGCGAACGCCGCGCCCAGCTCCGCGAGGTTCTGCTTGTTGCTTTTCGACTGGTAGAACGCCCATTGGTCGGACGCTTCCGCGCGCCTGATCGCCGCCTCGTTCTTCAGCAGCAATGCGGAATTCTGCTCGGCCGCGCCCTGGAACGCGAACAGCGCGCCGATCGTGGACAGGATTGCCGTCATCACCGCGATCCGCGCGGCGAACGAGTCGCCGCTGTGCGCCTGGTGCTCGACCGCGTGCTCGTGCACGCCGTGGACGTGGAATTCACCGCCTGACATCGGACTCTCCCTGGATGGTCGACGACGACCGCGTGGAAACGGGCGCCGCGTCGCGGCGCACGTAGTGGACATAGGCGTGCGCAGGCGTATCGCCGGCGGCCGCCACGGCTTCGCGCGACACCTCGCGCCAGGCGCCCCGGTCGTACGCCGGGAACAGGACGTCGCCGTCGTAGTCGGCGTCGATCTCCGTCAGGTACAGCGCGTCGGCCTCCGGCAGCGCGGCCGCGTACAGCACCGCTCCACCGATGACGTACACCGGCGGCGGCTGCGTGACGGTGGCGAGCGCCGCCGCGAATGTCGGCACGACGGCGGCACCCGCCGCCGGCAGCCGCGCGTCGCTGCTGACGACGATGTTCTGCCGGCCCGGCAGCGCCCGCGGCAGCGACTGCCACGTGCGCCGCCCCATGACGATCGCATGGTCCATCGTCAGCGCGCGGAAGCGCGCGAGGTCGCCTGGCAGCCGCCAGGGCAGCGCGAGGCCGCGCCCGATGACCCCGTTGCGCGCGACCGCCGCCACCAGCGCGATGCGCGACGGGGCGACGGACGGTCCGATGGGATCGGCGGAACGGTGGGGGACTGGTGCGGAAGCGGCCACGGAAGCCGGGAGGGCGGTGTCATAATGCCCCGACGATTATAGCGACGCCCGCGTCCCGCGCACCGTGTATTACCCACGGTCCTTCCTCAAGTTCATCCTGCTGGGCTTCCTGCTCGTCAGCCTCCCGCTGCTGTACGCGTTGGCCGAGCTCGTGCTGACGCTGGACCGCCTTGCGACGCAGGCGAGCGAGGAGGTGCAGCAATCCGCGCGCGCCGTACGCACGTCGCGGCTGATGTTCGAGCAGACGACGACGCTCGAGCGGATCGTGCGCCAGGACCTGATCCTCGACGACCCGGCGCTCGTCGACGACTACAACCGCGTGCGCCAGGAGTTCCGCGCCTCGGCGCAGCAGCTCGAGCAGCTGCCGCTGTCGCAGGAGGTGCGCGAGGCGGTCGCGCTGCTGGTCGGCAGCGAGTCCCAGCTGTACGGCGCGTTCAAGCAGCCGGCGCGCAACGCCTCGTCGACCGCCGCGCTCGCCGACGGCTATTCGCGCCTCGTCGACGGCTCGCAGGCGGTCGTCACGTCGATGAACCAGGTGACGCAGCAGGCGATCGACCGGCTGCAGGAGACCGCGGCCCGCGGCCACGAGACCTGGAAGGCGCTGGCGTGGGCGGCGGGCGGCATCGCGCTCGCGCTCGCCATCCTGTTCGCCGTGCTGATCGCGCGCCCGATCCGGCAACTGGACCAGGCGATCCGCCAGATGGGCGCCGCGGACTTCAAGCACGCGATCGAGGTGAACGGCCCGCAGGACCTGCGCTACCTGGGCCAGCGCCTCGAGTGGCTGCGGATGCGCCTCAAGGACCTCGAGGACCAGCAGAATCGCTTTCTGCGGCACGTGTCGCACGAGCTGAAGACGCCGCTGACGGCGGTCCGCGAAGGCGCCGAGCTGCTGCGCGACGAGATCGGGGGCACGCTGTCACCGGAGCAGCAGGACATCGTGCGCATCGTCCGCGAGAACACGATCTCGCTGCAGAAGCTGATCGAGGACCTGCTCAAGTACCACCAGACGCGCGCGCTGGAGCCGGCCACGCTGGGCCCGGTGATGCTCGCGGACATCGTTCATCGCGTGCTGCGCGACAACAAGCTCGCGGCGCTCGCGCGGATCATCACGTTCCAGACGGACCTCGCGCCGCTCGCGATCACCGGCGACCCGGAGCGGTTGCGCACGGTCGTCGACAACCTCGTCACCAATGCGCTCAAGTTCTCGCCGCGGTCGTCGACGGTAGCGCTGAAGCTCGCCGCGGACAGGCAGGATGCCGTGCTCGAAGTGGTCGACGAGGGGCCGGGCGTCGAGCCCGGCGAGCGGAGCGCGATCTTCGAGACGTTCTACCAGGGCTCCGTGCAGACGGGCGGCCGCGTCAAGGGCTCGGGCCTGGGCCTCGCGATCGCGCGCGAGTACGCACTGGCGCACGGCGGCACGATCGACGTCGCGGCGCGCCCCGACGGCCGGCGCGGCGCGGTGTTCCGCCTGCGGCTGCCGCTCGCGTTCGGCATCGTCCAGCCCGTGCCGGCGCCGGCGGCGCGGCGCACCGCGGAGGCGCGATGAGCGGGCAGGCATCGCGCATGCGCTGGGTGGGTGCGTTGGCAGCGGCGCTGCTGCTCGCCGCGTGCTCGGCCATCACGCCGATGCCCAACGACGACCTGAGCTTCGACGACGATCTGCCGCTGACGCCGATGCCGCCCGACAACAGCGAGGCCGCGATGCAGCAGGCCCTCGAGGCGGCACAGGCTGCGTCCGCCGACAGCACCCCGGCGCGCGATCCCGCGCCGGCGCCGGTGCCGCAGCCGGTTCCCGCTGCACCCGTCGCGCAGACCCCCGCGCCGTCCCCGGGCGCCGTTCTGCCGGCGCCCCCCGCCCACGTGTCGGCCGCGGAGCCGGTGGCCACGCCGCCCGAACAGGTGGTCGTCGCCAGCGCGAGCCCGACGACGTTGCCGAGCGCGCCTGCGGCAAGCCCGGACGAGCTGTTGACGCTGGTGCTGCTCGCGGACCTGACGCGCTACGCCGCGCTGTCCGCCGAGGACGTCAAGCGCGAGATCGCCACGGTGTCGCAAGCGCTGGCACGCGACCGCAGCGACGCGAACCGGATCCGGCTCGCGATGCTGTACTCGATGTCGCGGTCGCCGGCCGACGACCAGCGCGCGTTGCAATTGCTGGAGGCCGTCGCGCGCTCCAACGGCGGCCCGTCGCCGCAGAAGCAGCTGGCGGCGGTGCTGCAGGCACAGATCGCCGAGCGCACGCGTGCCGTCCGCGACGAGCAGGTGCGCACGAACGAGGCGGTGCAGAAGCTCGACGCGTTGCGGCAGATGGAGCGCAGCCTGTTGCGCGACCGGGTCCGCAGCGGCGGGGGTGGCGGTGGCGGCAGTGGCGGCGGCGGCGGGGGTGGGGGAGGTGGCGGGGGTGGCGGCGGAGGCGGCGGATGAGCGCGGACGCGAACCCGGCGGCCGGCGTCGCGGCCGGCGACGTGCTGCTCGTCGACGATGATCCGGACCTGCTGCGGCTGATTGGCCTGCGGCTCAAGTCCGCGGGATATCGCGTGCGCACGGCCGACAACGGCGAACTCGCGCTGGCAGCCATTGCCGTCGCGCGTCCCGCCACCGTGATCAGCGACTTGCGGATGCCCGGCATCGACGGGCTGCAACTGTTCGAGGCCATCCACCGCCAGCACCCGGAAATGCCCGTCATCATCCTGACGGCGCACGGGACGATTCCCGACGCCGTCGCGGCCACGCAGCAGGGCGTGTTCGGCTTCCTGACGAAGCCATTCGACAGCCAGGAGCTGCTGCAGAAGGTGGCGGCGGCGGTTTCGCTCGCCGGTGACGATCCGACGGCGGCGTACGCCGGCGCAGGCGAATGGCGGGAAGGGATCATCACGCGCAGCCCGCGGATGGAGGACTTGCTGCGCCAGGCCAAGCTCGTCGCCGATGCGGACGCGTCCGTGCTGATCTGCGGCGAATCGGGCACGGGCAAGGAGCTGTTCGCGCGCGCGATCCATCGCGCCAGCAAGCGGCGTGACCAGCCGCTGGTCAGCGTCAACTGCGGCGCGATCCCCGGGGAACTGCTGGAGTCCGAGCTTTTCGGCCATGCCCGCGGCGCGTTCACCGGCGCCGTCCAGGCGCACAAGGGGCTGTTCCAGCAGGCGGATGGCGGCACGCTGTTCCTCGACGAGATCGGCGACATGCCGGTGCCGCTGCAGGTCAAGCTGCTGCGCGCGCTGCAGGAAGGCGAGGTACGCCCGGTTGGCGCGACGCAGCCCGTCCCGGTGGACGTGCGGATCGTCTCCGCGACGCATCGCGACCTCGACGCGCAGAAGGCGGCCGGGCTGTTCCGCGAGGACCTCTATTACCGGCTCAACGTGGTGTCGCTGCAGCTGCCGACGCTCGCCGAGCGGCGCGAGGACATCCCGCTGCTCGCCGCGCATTTCCTGCGCAAGCTCGCCGAGCGCTACCGAAAGGCCGTGCCGACGCTCGCGCCCGACGCGCAGGCGCTGCTCGTCGCCGCGCCGTGGCCCGGCAACGTGCGCCAGCTGCTGAACCTGCTGGAGCAGGCGGTCGCGCTGACGACGACCTCCGTCATTCCCGCGAGTACGGTCCAGAAGGCGCTGAAGGAGGACGCATCGGCGCTGGTGCCGTTCGAGGAAGCGCGCAAGTCGTTCGAGCGCGACTACCTCGTGCGCCTGCTGAAGATCACCGGCGGCAACGTGACGCAAGCCGCGCAGCTCGCCAAGCGCAATCGCACCGAGTTCTACAAGCTGCTGCAGCGCCATCAGCTCGAGCCCGCCATGTTCAAGGACATGAAGGGCTGACGCGCCGTGTACGTCCACGCGCCTCCCGGCGCGGGCGCTGTCGTGCAATGACGACAGCATGAAGTCGTCCGATTCAAGCACTTGGCGCGCGCCGCCGGGCGTGCTGTCGGGAAACGACTACAGAACCATCCGGCTTCCGCCGCTGCGCGCCGACCGCGGCCGTGGGCATCATTCAACCCAAGTCCAGCGCTGGCCTGAAGAAATTCCTGGGCGACAGCGGGCGGCGTGCTGGCTGGCACGGCGCTTGCAATAGGTGTCCCATCCTCCTCCTTCACCTGAAGAGAGCACGAACATGAATGCGCCCGACCTGACCGGTTTCTGGTTCGACGACGAAGGTTTCGCCGCCATCGCGGCCGAGCACGACGATCACGATGCCGTGGAGCAGGAAGCGCTGGACGAACTCGCCGAGCGCGTCAGCGCGGCCCGGCTCGTCTACTGAACCCCGGGGCTCGCCCGCCTCGCGGCGGACGGCCTCACGATTGCCGCGGCGCTACCCCCGCGCCATTTCGCCCTGAGGGTGGGCCGGCAGGACCCTCGTCACCGCAATTCCCCCTCCGCCCGCCACTCCTCCCGCGGGCTTTTTTTTGCCTGCGCGTTGCGTGGGTCAGACGGCGACGGGCGCCTTGATCGCGGGCGCGGGATCGTAGCCGACGACCGCGATGTCGTCGTACTCGTAGTCGAAGATCGACGGTGGCCGGCGGCGGAACTCGAGCGTCGGCAGCGGCCGCGGCGTGCGCGCCAGCTGCTCGTCGACCTGCGCGAGGTGGTTCAGGTACAGGTGGCAGTCGCCGCCGACCCAGACGAAGTCGCCGACGCCCAGGTCGCATTGCTGCGCCACCATGTGCGTCAGCAGCGCATACGACGCGATGTTGAACGGCACGCCGAGGAAGATGTCCGCGCTGCGCTGGTACAGCTGGCACGACAGCTTGCCCTGTGCCACGTAGAACTGGAAGAACGCGTGGCACGGCGGCAGCTTCATCCGCGGGATCTCGCCGACGTTCCACGCCGACACGATCAACCGGCGCGAATCGGGGTTGCGGCGGATGTCGCGGATCACGTCGGCGATCTGGTCGATCGTGCCGCCGTCCGGTGTCGGCCACGAGCGCCATTGCACGCCGTACACCGGGCCGAGCTCTCCGCGCTCGTCGGCCCATTCGTCCCAGATCGACACGCCGCGCTCCTGCAGCCAGCGCACGTTGGAATCACCGCGCAGGAACCACAGCAGCTCGTAGACGACGGACTTCATGTGCACCTTCTTCGTCGTCAGCAGCGGGAAGCCCGCGCCGAGGTCGAAGCGCATCTGGTAGCCGAACACCGACAGCGTGCCGGTACCGGTGCGATCGTCCTTGCGCACACCGTGGGCGAGCACGTGGCGCATGAAGTCGAGGTAGGTTTGCATGGGAAGCGTCGGCCGCGATCATTCTAGCGGAGCCGCCGGGCGGCGCCGCGCGTGGGCGGTCAAGTGCCGCTGCGGGCGCGCCGGCGCGGCGCCAGCGGCAGCGCCTGCTCCATCGACCATGGCCTGAGCCCCGCCGCGAAGCCGACGGTCTCGCGCGCCGACGCGCGCAAGCCTGCGTCCAGCTCCGCGAGCTCGTGGAACTCCGCGACGAGGCGCTCGAGCTTGCGCTGCAACAGCTCGCGCGACGCGCGGGACAGGTCGCTGAACTCGAACGCGAAGTAGCCGCCGACGTCCGCGAAGCGCGGCGCGAGGAAGCTGGCCACGGCCTGCGCGCCGTACTTGCGCCGGATGGGCCCGTCCGCGATCAGCTGCGTGTGGCGCGGCACGCGCATGCGGATGCGGTTGCCCGGCAGGAAGTCGAGGACGCCGAGCTTGTCGAGCCGCACCATCCAGGCCGTGCACTGGGCGGCCGTGACCGCATAGCGGTCGACGATCTCCGCGTACGTCCAGCCGTTGAACACGAGGTAGAACGCGGCGAGCAGCTGCGGGTCCGCCGCGAGCGCGGCTTCCTGCGCGCGCGTCATCTCGCGCGGGGCCTCGCCGGCGCCGCGCGCGAGCCGCGCGAGTTCCAGGAAGTCGACGTCGAGCACCGCGCACAGCGCCTCGAGGCGTGCCAGCGTGAACGTGCCGCGCGAGAACAGGCGCTTGACGCTCGCTTCGGACAGCCCGAGCCGCGCGGCCAGCTGCGCATAGGTGAAGCCGCGGCTGCGCAGCAGTTTCTTGAGGGCGGCGACGATGCGGGCGGCGTCGTTCATCGGCGGTGGAACTCGAGGTATCGATAAATGATACCGCCTACGATGGGTATTGCAATCGGCGCCGGGCAGCGCAGGATGCGGCCACGGGCCACGAGGCCACCAGGGGGACGCGCCATGTACGAGCTGGCGAAGGGCGAAAGGATCGGGGCCGCCGGCGTTTGTGCCGTCGACGGGACTGCGGTACAAAGACGCCGGACTTTCGACGAGCCATCGATGAGCGCACCCGACGCGACCGCCGACCACCATGCCCCCAACCAGTTCGCGCTGCTGAAGGAGCGACGCTTCGGTCCCTTCTTCTGGACGCAGTTCGCCGGGGCCGCCAACGACAACGTCTACAAGAACGCGCTCGTCATCTACGCGGCGTTCCACGCGACGACGCTGACGACGCTCGATCCCAATACGCTCGTCAACCTCGCCGCGGCGATCTTCATCCTGCCGTTCGTGCTGCTGTCGGCCACGTCCGGCCAGCTCGCCGACAAGTTCGAGAAATCGCGGCTGATCCGCCTCATCAAGCTGTTCGAGATCGGGATCATGGTGGTCGGCCTCGCGGGCTTCGCGCTGAAGAGCCTCCCGTTGCTGTTCACGGCGCTCGCGCTGATGGGCGTGCACTCGACGCTGTTCGGACCGGTCAAGTACTCGATCCTGCCGCAGCACCTGTCGGTGGCGGAGCTGACGGGCGGCAACGGCATGGTGGAGATGGGGACGTTCGTCGCGATACTGATCGGCACGATCGCAGGCGGGCTCATCGTCGCCATCGAGCCGCACGGCCCCGTGCTGGCCGGCGCGACGGCGATCGCCATCGCCGTCGCCGGCTGGTGGGTGAGCCGCGGCATCCCGTTGACGCCGCCGGTGGATGCCGGGCTCAAGCTCAACTGGAACCCGTTCACGGAGACGGGCCGCAACCTCAAGCTCGCGTACGCCAACCGCACGGTGTGGCTGTCGCTGCTCGGCATCTCGTGGTTCTGGTTCTACGGCGCCACGTTCCTGACGCAGTTCCCGAACTTCACGCGCGAGATCCTGGGCGGCGACGAGCATGTCGCGACGTTCCTGCTTGCGCTTTTCTCCGTGGGTATCGGGACCGGTTCGCTGCTGTGCGAGCGGCTGTCCGGCCACCGCGTCGAGCTCGCACTGGTGCCGCTCGGATCGATCGGCATGACCGTGTTCGCCGTCGACCTGTGGTTCGCGTGCCGTGGCCTGCACGAGGCGGTGCCGGCGGGCGTCGGCGTGTTCCTCGCCAACCACGCGCACTGGCGCGTGATCGCTGACCTGCTGCTGATCGGCGCGTTCGGCGGCTTCTACATCGTGCCGCTGTATGCGCTGATCCAGACGCGCTCGGACCCCGCGTACCGGTCGCGGATCATCGCCGCCAACAACATCCTCAACGCGCTGTTCCTTGTCGTGTCCGCGGGCGTTGCGCTGGGCCTGCTGAAGGCGGGGCTGTCCATCCCGCAGCTGTTCCTGACGCTGGGCCTGATGAACGCGGTCGTCGCGCTGTTCATCTACCTGCTGCTGCCGGAGTTCCTGATGCGCTTCCTCGCGTGGATCATCGTCCACGCGGCATATCGCGTGCGCACGGCGGGCCTTGCCAACATTCCGGACGAAGGCGCCGCCGTCGTCGTCTGCAACCACGTGAGCTACGCCGACGCGATGATCATCGCGGGCTACGTGCGCCGGCCGCTCCGCTTCGTGATGGACCACCGGATCTTCAGCATCCCCGTGCTGTCGTTCATCTTCCGCACGATGCGTACGATCCCGATCGCGCCGGCGCGCGAGGATGCCGTGCTGAAGGCGCAGGCGTTCGCGGACGTCGACGCGGCGCTCGCGGCCGGCGAGCTCGTCTGCATCTTCCCGGAAGGGCGGCTCACCGATACCGGCGAACTGCTGCCGTTCAAGCCAGGGATCGCGGAAATCCTTGCGCGCCGGCCGGTGCCGGTCGTCCCGATGGCGCTGCGGGGGCTGTGGGGGAGCTGCTTCTCGCGCGCCCACGGCGGCAAGGCCATGGGAGGCTGGCTCGGCCTGCGCGCACCGGTCGACCTCGTCGCAGGGCCCGTGATCGCGGCCCCCGACGCGACGGTGGAGCGCCTGCAACGCGACGTCGCGGCGCTGCGCGGCGAGCGGCGCTGACAACCGCGGGCGGACGGGGGGCAACGATGAGCCACGTGCGCGACACGCTGCTGGCATGGAACGCGAGCGGGCGGCTGCGCGACGCGGACCTGGCCGCGGCGCTGCGCGCGACCGGCGTCTACCCGGACGCAGCGGCGTGGGCGCGGTTCCTGCGCCTTGTCGGCATCGTCGCGGGAGGTGCGATGCTGGCCGCAGCGCTGGTCTTCTTCATCGCGCACAACTGGAGCGCCATGACGCGAGCCGAACGGCTGCTGCTCGTCGAGGCGACCGTGCTGTGTGCGGTCGTGGTCGCCGCGTGGCGCGGCCCGGGCGGCGCGGCGGGCGGTACCGCGCTGGGGGTCGCGTGCATCGCGCTCGGCGCGCTGCTGGCGCTCGTCGGCCAGTCCTACCAGACGGGCGCCGATACCGACGAGCTGTTCAGCGCGTGGGCGCTCGCGATCCTGCCGCTCGTGATCCTCGGTCGCCAGGGTGCGCTGTGGCTGTTGTGGCTCGCAATCGTCAACGGCGCGGCGGAGCTGTGGCTCGTCCGTATCCTCGATGGCCAGAACCCGCTGCAGCGGATGCTGTGGACGCTGTTGGCGCTGAACGGCGCGGCGCTGGTTGCCGCGGAACTCGCGTTCCGGTCGGGCTTGCGCGAAAGCCCGCTATGGGTCGTGCGCACCGTCGCGGTGGCGAGTGCGGTGGCGGCGACGGCACTCGGGCTCGGTGGGAGCTTCGGCGGCGGTGCGTGGCGCGCGGGAATGGGCCTCGGTTGGCTTGCATGGCTCGGCGCGATCGCCTATGTCTACCGCGTGCTTCGCGTCGATGTCTTCGTGCTGGCGATCGCGCTCGCGTCGGCGATCGCCGTCGTGTCCGTATTCCTGACGGTCCACGTGTTCGTCCACGCGGGGTTCCTCGCGCCGCTCGCGATCGGCGCGCTGGTCATCGGCATGGCCTGGCAGGGCACCGCGTGGTTGCGGCGGATCGTCGCCGAGGAGGCGTCATGAACGCGCACGGGCTGTGGGAAGCGCTGGTCGCCGCCAAGCTCGTCGACGGCGCTGCGCCACCGGATGCGCCGCCGCCCACGCCGTGGTACGTGCGTGCGCTCACGGGCTTCGCGGCGTGGGTCGCTTCGTGGTTCGTGCTGTCGACGATCGGCGCGCTGTCGTGGCGGCTGCTGGATTCCGCGCCGGGCCCGATCGTCGTCGGCCTCGTGCTGTGCGGTGCGGCCGCGTGGGGTTTGCGCGGCGGCGACCGCGGCACGTTCGTCGAGCAGCTCGCGCTGGCCGTGGCGCTCGCCGGGCAGGCTGCCGTCGCGTTCGGGCTGATGAACGCGTTCTCGCCGCACCGGATCTTGCCGCTGGCGCTGTTGGTCGCGTTCGAGTTGCTGCTGGTCGCGGCCATCCCCCATCGCGTGCATCGCGTGCTCGCGGTGCTGGCGGCCGCAGGCGCCGCCTACGCGATATTGCTGCTGGACGTGCCGCGCCTGCCGCTGGTGCCGGTGCTCACGGCCGCGTTCGCGATGACGGCGCTCGTCGCTGACCGCAACGCGGCGGTGTCGGCATGGGCTGCGCCCGTCGCCGCGGGTCTCGCGCTGGCCGTGTGCGCCGCCGCCGGCGCCATGCCGCTCGTCGATGCGTTCTCCGTCGGTCGCGTGCCGTACGGTGCGCGCGACCGCATGGGCTGGCTGCTGCTCGCGGTCGTGTTCGCAGCAACGGCCGCAGCCATCGTGCACGCGCGCGGGCCGGCGGACCGCCTCGCGCGACTCGGCATCGGCGCCGGCGTCGTCGCGCTGTGCGGATTCGCATGGGCGGTGCCGGGCCTGCTCGCCGCGGCCACCGTCGCGGTCGTCGCGTTCGCGATGGCGCGCCCGGCGCTGCTGGGCGTGGGCCTCGTCACCGCGTTGTGGATGACCGCGTACTACTACTATGCGCTCGACGCGTCGCTGCTCGTCAAGGCGGCGTCGCTCGCGTTGTGCGGCGCGGTGCTGGTCGCGATCGGGCTCGTGCTGCCGCGCCTCGTCGCGCCGGCGGAGGCGCGGTCGTGATCCGCCGCGTCGCGCTGGTCGTCGCCGCGCTCGTCGTGCTGGCCGTGGTCCATCGCGGCATCGCGGCGCGCGAGACGTTGCTGGAGCACGGCCGCACGTTGATCCTGGCGACGGCGCCGGTCGATCCGCGCGCGCCGCTGCAGGGCGACTACATGCAGCTCGCCTGGCAAGCGTTGCGCGCCGCGTTCCCGACGCGTGACGACGTCGCGGCGGCGCCACGCGATGGCTACCTGGTACTGGCCGTCGACGCGCGCAACGTCGCCACGTTCCGCCGGCTCGACGACGGCACGCCGCTGGCGGCGGACGAAGCGCGGATGCGCTACCGGATCCGCGACGGCCGCGTGCGCCTCGCCACCAACGCGTGGTTCTTCGAGGAAGGGCGCGCCCGCCAGTATGCCGGGGCGCACTTTGGCGAGTTCCGCGCGGATGAGCACGGCGACGCGTTGCTCGTCGCGCTGCGCGACCCGGACCTCCTGCTGCTCGGCACGCCAATCGAGGGCGTCACCGTCGCCCGCCAGCCGGGCTGACGCGGGGGCGTTCCCGCCGGGGCGGGCGGGGCGCGATGCTACACTCGATCGCGCCCGTTTCCCCCTGACCTGCACGATGTCCGGCAACACGTTCGGCACGCTGTTCTGCGTGACTTCCTTCGGTGAATCGCATGGCCCCGCGATCGGTTGCGTCGTCGACGGCTGCCCGCCGGGCATGGCGCTCGCCGAAAGCGACATCCAGCACGAGCTGGACCGCCGGCGGCCGGGCACGTCGCGCCACGTCACCCAGCGCCGCGAGCCCGACACCGTCGAGATCCTGTCCGGCGTGTTCGAGGGGCGTACGACCGGCACGCCGATCGCGCTGCTGATCCGCAACCAGGACCCGCGCAGCAAGGACTACTCGAACATCGCCGAGACGTTCAGGCCGGGTCACGCCGATTACACGTACTGGCAGAAGTACGGCATCCGCGACCATCGCGGCGGCGGGCGACAGTCCGCGCGCGAGACGGCCGTGCGCGTCGCGGCGGGCGCGATCGCCAAGAAGTGGCTGCGCGAGCGCTATGGCGTCGAGGTCCGCGGCCATCTCACTGCGCTCGGGCCCAACGCAATCCCGTTCGTGGACTGGTCGCACGTCGACGCCAACCCGTTCTTCGTCGCCAACGCTGACGTGGTGCCGGAGCTCGAGGCGTACATGGACCGGCTGCGCAAGTCGGGCGATTCCGTCGGCGCGAAGATCGAAGTCGTCGCGTCCGGCGTGCCCGTCGGCTGGGGCGAACCCGTGTATGGCAAGCTCGATGCCGACATCGCCGCGGCGATGATGAGCATCAACGCTGTGAAGGCCGTGGCCATCGGCGCCGGCTTCGACGCCGTCACGCAGCACGGGACCGAGCATTCGGACGAGATGACGCCGCAGGGCTTCCTGTCCAATCACGCAGGCGGCATCCTGGGGGGGATCTCCACCGGCCAGGACATCGTCGTGTCATTCGCCGTCAAGCCGACGTCGTCGATCCGGCTCGACCGCCGCTCGATCGACAAGGCGGGCAATGCGGTGATCGTCAACACGCACGGTCGCCACGATCCCTGCGTCGGCATCCGCGCGACGCCGATCGGCGAGGCCATGCTCGCGCTGGTGCTGATCGACCACGCGCTGCGCCAGCGTGCCCAGAACGCCGACGTCGTGACCGGCACGCCCCGGCTCAGATAGGGTCCGACCCTATTTTCCTGCCGCCAACGCCCGCGGTATTGCCGCGGCCTTTGGAAAATAGGGTCGGACCCTATTTCACGGTAGCGCCGCGCGTCCCGCGCGCGAACGCGATCGCCACGTCCTCGCCCGACGCGAGCGACGCGCCATCGGTGACGATGTCGCCGTTGCCGCGCGTGACGATCGCATAGCCGCGCTCTAGCACGGCCGCTGGCGACAGGTGCGCAAGGTTCTGCGCAAGCGCGTCGAGCCGCCGGCCGACGTCGCTCACCCGCGCGGCACCCGCGCGCCGCCAGTCCGCCTGCAGTTGCGCGAGTTGCGCCCGGCCTGGCAGCGGCACGCCCAGCTCGCGATGCAGCCGCTGGGCGAGCGCGCGCAGCGCGGCGCGGTCCTGCGCGACGCGGCCGCCACCTGCGGCGACGATGCGCCGCCCCGCGTCGTCGACGAGGCGACGCTGCGCGGCGATGCGCGCCGCGGGATGCTGCAGCGTGCGCGCCGCGAGGTCGAGCCGCTGCGTCCGCGTCGCCACCGTGTGCCCGAGCGAACGGGCAAGGCGGCTTGCCAGGCCATCGACGCGCCCCGCCAGCACCGCGCGGTCCGGCACCAGCAGCATCGCAGCCCCGGTGGGAGTGGGTGCGCGGACATCGGCGACGAAATCGATGATCGTCATGTCCGTCTCGTGCCCGACGCCCGAGATCACCGGCAGCGCGGATGCGTACACCGCGGCTGCCACGACTTCCTCGTTGAAGGCCCACAGGTCCTCGATCGAGCCGCCGCCGCGACAGACGATCAGCACGTCCACCTCGGCGCGCTCGTTGGCGACGCGGATGGCGGTTGCGATCTCCGCTGGCGCTCCCGTGCCCTGTACGGACGTGGGGTAGACGACCACGCGTCCGGCCGGCCAGCGCCGCGCGAGCGTCGTCAGTACGTCGTGCAGCGCCGCGCCCGCCAGCGACGTCACGATGCCGATGCGCCGCGGGTACGCAGGCAGCGCCCGCTTGCGCTCCGGTGCGAACCATCCCTGGGCCTCGAGCCGCGCCTTGAGCCGCGCGAAGCGCTCGTACAGCGCGCCGGCGCCCGCCGGACGCACGCTGTCGACGGCGATCTGGAATTCACCGCGCGGCTCGTACAGCGTCGCGGCGCCGGCGATCTCGACGGCGAGGCCGTCCTTCAATGAGAAATCGACGAGGCGCGCCTTCGTACGCCACAGCACGCAGCGCACCTGGGCGCCGGCGTCCTTGAGGTTGAAGTAGCAGTGGCCGGAGGCGGCGCGCACGAAATTCGACACTTCGCCGGTGACACGCACGGCCGGCAGCCCGCGTTCCAGCGCGCCGCGCGCGAGCGCGACCAGCGCGGATACGGTCAGCGGGGCGCGCGCATCGCGCGGCGGCGGCGGTTCGTCGAACAGCGAGGACATGGCGACGTGGACGGCGTGTGGCGCAGCGCGGCAAGCGCGCGATGACGCCGATGTTACCGCAGCGTTGCATCCGGAAGACCTCGCCAAGTGTCTGAATCGGCGGCGAAAATTTCCGGTGCGAATTTAGGCAGAACCAGTCCGCTCACGACCCCGGCAGGACTTAGCGCGCGAATGTACAAGATATCCACACGACCATCCACAGGAATTGTGGACAACGCGACGTGCCGCCGCGTTGTTGCGCAAGCGCCAACCGTCGCGCCGCCATGGCGAACGCCCACCGATGTTGCCATGCGGCATTGAGGAAGACCGAATCCGCCTCAAGGTTAGAATCCGCACGATGTTCAATTCCGTCGTCCCACTTGCATGAGCGCCGCGCCCGCCCCCGGTCCGTCGCCCGCCAGCGCCGCTGCCGCTCCGACTGGCAAGCCTTCCGCCGCGCCCGCGCCCAATTTCCTGCGTACCGTCATCGCCGACGACCTCGCCAGCGGCAAGTACGGCGGGCGCGTCTGCACGCGCTTCCCGCCCGAGCCCAACGGGTACCTGCATTTCGGCCACAGCAAGTCGATCAGCCTCAACTTCGGGCTCGCCGCCGAGAACGCAGGCGTGTGCCACCTGCGCTTCGACGACACGAACCCGTTGAAGGAGGACGTCGAGTACGAGCAGTCGATCGCGGACAGCGTGCGCTGGCTGGGATACGACTGGGCGGGCCACCGCTACCACGCGTCCGATTACTACGACGACCTCTACCGCTTTGCGGAATGGTTCGTCGAGCAGGGCCTCGCCTACGTGGACAGCCAGAGCGCCGACGAGATGCGCGCGACGCGCGGCACGCTGACGGAAGCCGGCACGGACTCGCCGTATCGCAACCGCAGCGTGGCTGAGAACCTGGACCTGTTCCGCCGGATGAAGGCCGGCGAGTTCCCGGACGGCGCCCACGTGCTGCGGCTCAAGATCGACATGGCGAGCCCCAACATGAATCTGCGGGACCCGGCGATCTACCGGATCCGGCATGCGCACCACCATCGCACCGGCGACACGTGGCGCATCTACCCGCTGTACGACTACACGCACTGCATCTCGGATGCGCTGGAACGCATCACGCACTCGATCTGCACGCTCGAGTTCCAGGACCATCGCCCGCTGTACGACTGGGTGATCGAGAAGCTCGCGGCGGGCGGCCAGCTGGCGCGGCCGCTGCCGCAGCAGTACGAGTTCGCGCGGCTCAACCTGACTTACCTCGTGCTGTCCAAGCGCAAGCTGATCGAGCTCGTCGAGGACGGCCATGTCGCCGGCTGGGACGATCCGCGGATGCCGACGCTGGTGGGCGCCCGCCGGCGCGGCTACACGCCCGAAGGATTCCGGCTCTTCAACGAGCGCGTTGGCGTGTCCAAATCCGACTCGTGGATCGATTTCTCGCTGCTCGAGGACGCGATGCGCGAGGACCTGAACGCCCGCGCCGAGCGCCGCGTGGCGGTGCTGGACCCGATCAGGCTCGTCATCGACAACTATCCCGCGGACGCGCGCGAGGAGATGGCGGCGCCCAACCACCCGCAGAAGCCGGAGCTCGGCAAGCGGATGCTCCCGTTCGGCCGCGAGCTGTGGATCGAGCGCGACGACTACGCGGAGGTGCCGCCCAAGGGGTACTTCCGGCTCGCGCCGGGTGCCGAGGTGCGGCTGCGCTATGCGTACGTCGTGCGCTGCACGGGCGCGGAGAAGGACGCGGACGGCAACGTCACCGTCGTCCACTGCGAATACGACCCGACGACGCGCAGCGGCACGCCCGGCGCCGACGCGAAGAAGGTCAAGGGCAACATCCATTGGCTGCCCGTGCGCGAAGCGGTGCCTGCGGAAGTGCGGCTGTACGACCGCTTGTTTCGCGTGCCGTTTCCCGGCGCGCGCAACCCGTACGGCAATCGGGGCGGAGCCGAGGAGGCGGCGGCGCCGGCGGCGACGATCGCCGGCGACGAGGACGCGGCCGTCGAGCCCGCCGAGCGCAATTACCTGGACGATCTCAATCCCGAGTCGGTGCGCGTGATCCGCGCCTACGTCGAGCCGGCGCTCGCGGCAGCCGCGCGCGAGACGCGCGTGCAATTCGAGCGGCACGGCTATTTCGTGGCGGACCTCGCCGACCACGCCGCGGAGCGCCCCGTGTTCAACCGAGCCGTGACGCTGCGCGATTCCTGGAACGCCAAGGCGGGCTGAAGGAGCTCTCGATGAAGCGGATATTCCTGTTCATAGTCACCAACATCGCGGTGCTGGCGGTGCTGTCGATCGTGCTCAAGATCTTCGGCCTCGATCGCGTCGCGTACGCGCAGACCGGCATGAACTACGGCGGCCTGCTCGCGTTCTCGGCCGTCGTCGGCTTCACCGGCGCGATCGTGTCGCTGCTGCTGTCGAAGACGATGGCCAAGCACTCGATGGGGCTCACGATCATCGGGCAACCGCGCAACGACGCCGAAGCGTGGCTCGTCGAGACGGTGCGCAAGCTTGCGAACGAGGCCAACATCGGCATGCCCGAAGTGGGCATCTACGAAGGCGCGCCCAACGCCTTCGCCACCGGCGCGTTCAAGAACTCGGCGCTGGTCGCCGTGTCGACCGGCCTCCTGCAGTCGATGAACAAGCAAGAGGTGGAGGCGGTGCTGGGCCACGAGGTATCCCACGTCGCCAACGGCGACATGGTGACGCTGACGCTGATCCAGGGCGTGGTGAACACGTTCGTCGTGTTCCTGTCGCGCGTGATCGGCAGCATCGTCGACCGCGCGGTGTTCCGCAACGACCGCGGCGGTAACGGACCCGGCTACTTCATCTGCGTGATGGTGCTGCAGATCGTGTTCGGCATCCTCGCCTCGATGATCGTCGCCTGGTTCTCGCGCCAGCGCGAGTTCCGTGCCGACGCCGGCAGCGCGAAGCTGCTCGGCTCGCCGACGCCCATGGTGCACGCGCTGCAGCGGCTGGGCGGTGTCGAGGCCGGCGAGATGCCCAAGGCGCTGACCGGCTTCGGCATCATCGACAAGTCGGCGGTGATGGCGTTGTTCGCGACGCACCCGCCGCTGCCGGTGCGCATCGCCGCGCTGCAGGGTACGCGGGGCTGAACGCGGCGCGCGGCGCGAGCCGCCAAAGAAAACGGCCGGCTCCGCGAGGAGTCCGGCCGTTTTGCCAGCGGGCGCCGCGAGCGGCGCCAGGCAGCCTGGCTTACTTCAGGTGGTTCGAGATGAGCTTGGTCATTTCGAACATCGACACCTTGCTCTTGCCGCCGAACACGGCCTTCAGCTTGTCGTCGGCGTTGATGTTGCGCTTGTTCACGGTGTCCTGCAGCTTGTTCTTCTTGATGTAGTCCCAGACCTTCTTCGTCACTTCGGTGCGCGGCAGCGGGGCCGAACCGACGACGGCGGCCAGCGTGGCCGACGGGGTCATCGCCTTCATGAACGCGGCGTTGGGCTTGCGCTTGGCGGTGGTCTTCTTCGCGGCCTTCTTGGCGGCCGGCTTCTTCACGGCGACTTTCTTGGTGGCCTTCTTGGCTGCCGGCTTCTTGGCAGCGGGCTTCTTGGCGGCCGGCTTCTTGGCGGTCTTCTTTGCAGCTTTCTTGGCAGTAGCCATGGTTCTCCTTCCTGTCGAGTTTGCGAGCGGCGTTGCCGATCGATCTGAAGCGCCGCTTCTCCCTCCAGAGTGGAGAGTGACGCTCCATCGGCGGCGACTATACCGCATTTTCAGAGTGGCGATACCGCTTTCATAGGGGAATATTCGGTGCTGTTGTAAGGCCGCACGCCGCAGCAAGGTGCGCGTGCGCGGCTCGTCGTCGGCGGCGACCGACGCGGCGCGGGACGCGTCCGGCGTAAGATGCTTCGCCATGAATGCCGCCACCGACCTTGCCGACTTGCGCGCGGACTACCGGCGCGCCGCGTTCGACGAGCGCGATGCCGACCCCGACCCGTTCGTCCAGTTCGCGCTATGGCTCGACGCCGCCATCGCCGCCAAGGCGCTGGAACCGTCGGCGATGACGCTCGCCACCGTCGACGCCGACGGTCGCCCGTCCGCGCGCGTCGTGCTGCTGAAGGGCGTCGACGGCCGGGGCCTTGTTTTCTATACGAATCGTGACAGCCGCAAGGGGCGCGAGCTCGGTGCGCGCGCCCGCGCGGCACTCGTGTTCTTCTGGCCCGAGCTCGAGCGCCAGGTGCGCGTCGAAGGCGCCGTCGAGCGCACCAGCGAAGCCGACGACAACGCGTACTTCGCGCGTCGCCCCCGCGCGTCGCGGCTCGCGGCACTCGCGTCACCGCAGAGCGAGACGATTCCCGACCGCGGCTGGCTGTCGGCCCGCTTCGACGATGCGGCAGCGCGCCACCCGGCGGAGGACGTGCCGCGTCCCGCGCACTGGGGTGGCTATCGCGTGATCCCGGATGCGTTCGAGTTCTGGCAGGGGCGGCCATCGCGGTTGCACGACCGCATCGCCTACGCGCGGACGCCGGCCGGCTGGTCGCGGCGAAGGCTCGCGCCCTGAACGAACGCGCCGCGCTCCCGGCGGCTGCACCGGAAGCGGGCGCGGCGCGGCGTCAGGCGCGCTTCAGGCGGTCGGCGTACGCCTTGCGGAACTTGGCCACCTTGGGCGCGACGACGAACATGCAATACGGCTGCTGCGGATTGCGCTCGAAGTAGTCCTGGTGATATCCCTCCGCGGCGTAGAACGGCGCCGCATCGGCAACCTCGGTGACCAGCGGCGCGGGCCACAGCTTCTCCGCCGTGATCTCCGCGATCACCTCGCGCGCGGCCGCCTTCTGCGCCGCGTCCTGCGCAAAGATCACCGACCGGTATTGCGTGCCGACGTCGTTGCCCTGGCGGTCGCGCGTCGTCGGGTCGTGGATCGTGAAGAACACCCGCAGCAGGTCGCGATAGCCGATGCGCGCCGGGTCGAACGCGATGCGCACGACTTCAGCGTGGCCGGTGCGCCCCGTGCACACGTCCTCGTAGCTCGGCGCGGCACCGCGGCCGCCTGCGTAGCCGGACTCGACGCCGACGACGCCGTCCAGGTCGCGGAACACGGCGTCGAGGCACCAGAAGCAGCCGCCGCCCAGCACGGCGTAGTCGACAGAGGGCGTGGAGGTTTGCGTCATGGGGAAGCTCCTTTCGGGAAGGAAATCGGTGCTCGCGCACGCGATTTCAATGACGGCAGACGGTCGTCGGGATGCGCTCGATCCTTACACCGCGTGCGATAATCCGCGCCCGTCGCAGCCCTACGATGGTCCCGCCCCGATGCCGCTCCTGCCACGCGAAGGCCGCTTCTTCGAGTACTTCAACCAGCACGCGACGCTCGCGGCGACGGCAGCCGGCGAACTCGTCGCCGTATTCGCGGACCTGGCCGCCGCGGAGCCGCACGGCAAGGCGATCCAGGCGGCCGAGAAGCAGGCCGACCGCATCACGCACGACACCGTACACCTGCTGCACCAGACGTTCATCACGCCGTTCGACCGCGACCAGATCCACGCGCTGATCAACGCGATGGACGACATCCTGGACCTGATGGAGGACGTCGTCGAGTGCCTGTTCCTGTACGACGTGCGCCGCATCGGCCCGCAGGCGCAGCAACTGGCCGGGCTGTGCGCCGCCAGCACGGCCAAGGTTCGCGACTGCGTGCAGATGCTGGCGTCGATGAAGAACGCCGCGGCCATCCTCGCGCTGTGCAGCGAGATCGACCGCCTCGAGAGCGAGGCCGACGGCGTCTTCCGCACCGCGCTGTCGACGCTGTTCCGCGAGGAACCGGACGCCAAGGAGATCATCAAGCAGAAGGAGGTGTACCTGCTCCTCGAGGAGGTCACGGACCGCTGCGAGGATGTCGCCAACCTGATCGAGGGCATCGTCCTCGAGAGCGCTTAGCGCCGTGGAAGGCGCCGCGCTCGGGCTGCCACTCGTCGTCGCGCTGATCGCGCTGGCGCTCGCGTTCGACTTCCTGAACGGGTTCCACGACGCGGCCAACTCCATCGCCACCGTCGTGTCGACGCGCGTGCTGCGGCCGCAGTACGCGGTGGCCTGGGCCGCCTTCTTCAACTTCGTCGCGTTCCTGTTCTTCGGGCTCGCGGTCGCCGGCACGATCGGCACCGGCGTCATCGCGCCGCGCATCGTCGACGCGTGGGTGCTGGTCGGCGCGCTCGCCGGTGCGATCGCGTGGAACGTCATCACGTGGTGGGTCGGGCTGCCGTCGTCGTCGTCGCATGCGCTGATCGGCGGCCTGGCCGGCGCTGCGGTGGCCAAGGGCGGGTTCGGCGCGCTGGAACTCGCCGGCTTCGCGAAGATCAGCGCGGCCATCGTGCTGTCGCCCGCGCTGGGCCTTGCGCTGGGGATGCTGCTGATGACGGCGGTGTCGTGGCTTTTCTTCCGCACGCCGCCGCACCGCGTCGATCGGTGGTTCCGGCGCGCTCAGCTCGTGTCCGCCGCGATGTACAGCCTGGGCCACGGCGGCAACGACGCGCAGAAGACGATGGGCATCATCGCGCTGGTGCTGGTGGCCGCCGGCAAGCTGCCGCCGACGTTCAAGGCGGGCGACATTCCGCTGTGGGTCGTGCTCGCATGCCAGGGCGCGATCGCGCTCGGGACGCTGCTGGGCGGCTGGCGCATCGTGAAGACGATGGGCATGAAGATCACGAAGCTGAAGCCGGTCGGCGGCTGCTGCGCCGAGACGGCCGGCGCGCTGACGCTGTTCCTGGCGACGCACCTTGGCATCCCGGTGTCGACGACGCACACGATCACCGGCGCGATCGTCGGCGTCGGCGCGACGCGCAAGCTGGCCGCCGTGCGCTGGGGTATCGCCGGCCGCATCGTGTGGGCCTGGATCCTGACGATTCCCGCGTCGGCGGCGATTGCCGGCGCGGTCTGGTGGTGCGCCGCGCACGCTGCGGGCGTCGCGGGCGGCTGAGCGCCGGGCATGGCTGCCTTCTGGCAGAACGCGACGGCGCAGGTGCGCGAGATCGCCATCAGCAAGACGGCCGCGGCGCTCGCGTTCACGACGCTGCTGGGCGTCGTGCCGCTGGCGACGGTGACGCTCGCCATCGTCGCGCAGTTCCCGATCTTCACGACGTGGATGGCTGCGCTGGAGACGTTCCTGCTGCGCCACATGCTGCCCGTCAGCGCGTCGGCCGTCGTGCACGAGTACGTGATGGGCTTCGCCGACCGCGCGGCGAGCCTGTCGAAGATCTCCGTCGTGATCATCGCAGTCACCGCGCTGATGCTGATCGCCACCGTGGAGTCCGAACTCAACGCGATCTTCCGCGTGACGCGCGGTCGCCCGCTGCACCGGCGCCTGCCGCTGTATCTGTTCGGCATCACGATCGGCCCGATCCTCGTGGGGGCGAGCATCTGGCTGTCGTCGGAGATCGCCGCCGAGTCGCGGATCATGCTCAACCGGCCGACGCTGTTCCGCGACTGGATCGTCGCGCCGGTCCCGTTCGTGCTGACGACGATCGCGTTCACGCTCACTTACAAGCTGGTCCCGGCGCGCCCCGTGCGCTGGTTCGCGGCGATCCTGGGCGGCATCGCCGCGTCGGTCGTGTTCGAGCTGATGAAGCGGGGCTTCGCGCTGTACATCGCCGCGGTGCCGAGCTACGAGCTCATCTACGGCGCGCTGGCCGCGCTGCCGGTGTTCCTGCTGTGGCTGTACCTGTGCTGGGTCGTCGTCCTCGCCGGCGCAGCGCTCACGGCCGCGCTCAACGGCACCGCCCGTGGCTGACAGGCGGCGACGCCCGCTGGATGGGTTAACATCGCGCTTCCCGTAGCGAGGAGTTCCCGCACCGTGTGGTCCATCATCGAAGCGGCCGGCTGGCCGATCTGGCCCCTGATCATCGCGTCGGTGGTCGCGCTGGCGCTGATCATCGAGCGTTTCTGGTCGCTGCGCTCCAGCGTCGTCGCACCGCCGGGCCTCGTCGACAAGGTGCTCGTCGAATACCGCGAGCGGGGCGCGACGCCGGAACTGCTGCGCGCCACGGCCCAGCGCGGGCCGCTGGGGCGCATCCTCGCCGCCGGCCTCGCCAACGTGAAGGCCCCGCGCCCCGTGATGCGCGAAGCCATCGAGGAAGTCGGGCGTGTCGTCACGCATGACCTGGAGCGCTTCCTGACCACGCTCGGCACGATCGCCGCGATGGCGCCGCTGCTCGGCCTGCTCGGCACCGTCATCGGCATGATCGAGATCTTCGGCTCGCAAAGCGCCGCGGCGTCCAATCCGATCGCGCTGGCGCACGGCATCTCGGTGGCCCTGTACAACACGGCGATGGGCCTGATCGTGGCCATCCCGAGCATGATTTTCTACCGCTACTTCCGCGGCAAGGTCGACGCGCTGATCATCGAGATGGAGCAGCAGGCGATCAAGCTCGTCGACTTCGCGCACGACGATCGCAAGTAGGCGCCGCCGCACGATGAACCTGCGCCCCGCCCGCGGCCGTGACGATCCGGAGATCAACCTGATCCCGCTGATCGACGTGCTGCTCGTGATCCTCATCTTCCTGATGGTCACGACCACGTACCAGCGCGTCGCCGAACTGCAGATCACGCTGCCGGAAGCCAATGCCGAGGCGTCGCCTGAACGCCCCAAGGACATCGTCGTCGGCATCGACGCCCAGGGCCGCTATTCGATCGACCGCGAGATCTTCACGTACACGTCGGCCAACGACCTGGCGGAGCGGCTGCGGCGCGCGGCCGGCAGCCAGAAGGACCCGGTCGTCATCATCAACGCCGACGCCAACAGCACGCACCAGTCCGTCGTGCACGTGATGGAGGCCGCGCGCCTTGCAGGCCTCGTCCACATCACGTTCCAGACGCAGACGCCGGCGGGAGGCGCGGCGGCAGGCAAGTGACGCCGGCGACCGCGCTCGTCGCCGCGCCGCCAATCCCACGATGAGCGCCGCGCGCCTCGTCGATGCGTGGTACTCGCCGCACCTGACGCCGCTCACCGCGGCATTCGTTCCGCTGTCGTGGCTGATGCGCGCCGGCGTGCGCGTGCGCCGCGCGCTGTTCGATGCCGGCGTGCTGCCGGTCGCGCGGATGCCGGTGCCGGTCGTCGTCGTCGGCAACCTCACCGTCGGCGGTGGCGGCAAGACGCCAGCGGCGCGGGCACTGGCCAACGCACTGGCGGTCCACGGCCACCGGCCGGGCATCGTCAGCCGCGGCTATGGCGGCAGCGCGCGCGTGCCGACGGCCGTCACCCCGGATTCGGACCCCGCGCTCGTCGGCGACGAGGCGCCGATCCTCGCGGGCAGCGGCCATCCCGTCTACGTCGCGCCACGCCGCGCGGATGCGGCACGCGCCCTGCTTGCGGCGCACCCCGACTGCACGGTCATCGTCGCCGACGACGGGTTGCAGCATTACGCGCTCGCGCGGGACGTCGAGATCGCGCTCGTCGACGGTACGCGCGGCCTCGGCAATGGGCGGCTGCTTCCCGCAGGACCGCTGCGCGAGCCGGCGTCGCGGCTCCGCAGCGTCGACGCCGTCGTCACGCTGGTGCCGTATGACGCGCCGTTCCCGCAGGCGCGCGACAACGGGCGCGAGAGCGCGATGGCGCAGATCCCGCTCGCGTTCCGCAACGTGGCCGACCCCGCTCTGACCGCCGGGCCGGAGCGCTTCCGGCGCGCGGACGTGCATGCGCTGGCCGGCACCGCCAATCCCGCGCGCTTCTTCGCGTCGCTTGCGGCGCTCGGCATCGATGCCACGCCGCATCCGTTCGCCGACCACCATCGTTACGTGCGCGCGGACCTTGGGTTCGCAGGTGCCGCGGCAATCCTGATGACGGAGAAGGACGCGGTAAAATGCCGCGGTTTCGCGGACGCCCGGTTCTGGTACCTGCCGATCGAGGCGCGCCTCGACCCCGCCCTGGTGGCGCGGGTCGTGAAGCTGATCGGAGGTCGATGATGGATGCGAAGCTGCTCGAGATCCTCGTATGCCCGGTGACCAAGGGGCCGCTCGTGTGGGACGCCGCGAAGCAGGAGCTCGTGTCGCGCTCGGCGCGGCTCGCCTACCCGGTGCGCGACGGCATCCCGGTGATGCTCGAGGACGAGGCCCGCAAGCTCGGCCCGGACGAGCACGACTGAAGTCCCGATGCCCGGCTTCGTCGCCCTGATCCCGGCGCGCTATGCGTCGACGCGCTTGCCGGGCAAGCCGCTCGCGGATATCAACGGCAAGCCGATGGTCGTGCGCGTAGCCGAGCGTGCGGCGGCGAGCGGCGCGGCGCGCGTCGTCGTGGCGACGGACGACACGCGCGTGATCGACGCCGTGCGCGCCGCGGGATGCGAGGCCCTGCTGACACGGGGCGACCATCCGACGGGCACCGATCGCCTCGCCGAGGCTGCACGGGCGCTCGGGCTCGCGGATGACGACATCGTCGTCAACGTGCAGGGCGACGAGCCGCTGCTGGAACCGGCGCTGATCCGCCGGATGGCCGACGTGCTCGCGCAGCATCCGGAAGCGGCGATCGCCACGGCCGCGCACCCGATCACCGACGTCGCCGAGGCGTTCAATCCCAACGTCGTCAAGGTGGTCTGCGATGCGCGCGGCTACGCGCTGTACTTCAGCCGCGCGACGATTCCCTGGGCGCGCGACGCGTTCGCCCGCGGCGCGCCCGCGGCGCTGCCACCCGGCCTGCCGCTATTGCGCCACTACGGCCTCTACGCATATCGCGTCGCGTTCCTCGCGCGCTTTCCCGAGCTCGCGCCGGCGCCGATCGAAGGCTGCGAAGCGCTGGAGCAGTTGCGCGCGCTGTGGCACGGTTACCGCATTGTCGTCGAGCTGACCGTCGGCGCGCCCGCACCCGGCGTCGACACGCCTGACGACCTCGCACGCGTGCGCGCGCTGCTCTGACCCACGATTTCCTTTCACCCACCGAAGCCACGCCATGCGATTGATACTGTTGGGCCCGCCCGGAGCGGGCAAGGGGACGCAGGCCACGTTCATCAAGGAGGCCTACGGCATTCCGCAGATCTCCACCGGCGACATGCTGCGCGCGGCGGTCAAGGCGGGCACGCCGCTCGGGCTCGCGGCCAAGGCGGTGATGGACAGCGGCGGCCTCGTGTCGGACGACATCATCATCGGCCTCGTGCAGGAACGCCTGAAGGCGCCGGACTGTGCGGGCGGCTACCTGTTCGACGGCTTCCCGCGCACCATTCCGCAGGCCGACGCGATGAAGGCGGCCGCAGTGCCGATCGACTACGTGCTCGAGATCAGCGTGCCGGATACCGTCATCGTCGAGCGAATGACCGGGCGGCGCGTGCACCTCGCCTCGGGCCGCACGTATCACGTCGTGTTCAACCCGCCCAAGGTGGCCGGCAAGGACGACGTCACTGGCGAGGACCTCGTGCAGCGCGACGACGACCGCGAGGACGTCGTACGCAACCGCCTCGCCGTGTACCACGCGCAGACCGAGCCGCTTGTCGCCTACTACCAGCAGTGGGCGGCAACGCAGGACGCGAAGGCGCCGCGTTACCGCGAGGTCAACGGCCAGGGCAGCGTCGATGCGATCCGTGCGGCCTGCCTCGCGGCGCTCAAGTCCTGAACCACGCCCGGCGCGCCGTGCCGCGATGAACACCGCCGCGACGCCCCTCGTCAGCATCGTGATCCGCAGCATGGGGCGGCCCACGCTGCCGCGCGCGCTTGCTTCGCTGGCGGCCCAGGATCATCCGCGCCTCGAGGTGATCGTTGCCAACGCGCGCGGCGCAGGACACACCGCGGTCCCCGCGGCGGCAGGCCCGCATCCGGTGCGCTTCGTCGATTCGCCGCGCCGGCTGACGCGACCCGAGGCGGCCAACGCCGGCCAGGATGCGGCGCGGGGCGACTGGATCAGCTTCCTCGACGACGACGACGAGCTGCATCCGACGCACGTGAGCGGCCTTGTCGCCGCGGCTGCCCGCGCCAGCGCGCGCGGCGCGCGTTTCGTCCATTCGCTGGCGCACGCCGTCTTCGAAGGCGGGACGCAGACGTTCGGCCAGCCGATGGCGCTGACCGAGCTCTATGCGCGCAACTTCATCCACATGTCGAGCGCGCTGTGGTCGCGCGAGCTCGTCGTTGCCGGGGCGCGCTTCGACGAGCGCTGCACGACGCACCAGGACTGGGATTTCTTCATCCAGTGCGCGCAACAGACACGCTTCCACTTCGAGCCGCTCAAGACGTTCACCTGGCATGCGGATGCCGGCGAGTCCGGCACGTGGGGCGGGCGCAACGTCGACGACGCACAGATCGCGCGGATGTGCGCGCTGATCTTCGACAAGTGGAAGGTCCAGCGCGAGGCGCTGGGCGACGCCACCCGCACGTTGCGCAGCGCCGCGCTCGCGGCGGCGCAGCTGCGCGACGGCGCGGGCGCGCGCGCCAGGCTGGCGGAGCTGTTCTCGCTCAATCCCAACGACCCGGCAGGCCTCGCGATCCTCGCCGGCGTCGAGGTCGCGTCGAACAACCTGGATGCAGCGCTGGCGGCCCAGAAACTGGCCGTCGCCGTGCGGCCGCGCGACGCGCAGCTGATGTTCGGCCTTGCGCGCCTGCATGCGCTGCGCGGCCAGGCCGACGCGGCGCGCGCCGTCGCGCGGCATGTACTGCAGCTCGACCCCCAGCATGCCGACGCCGCCCGGCTGCTCGCCTGACCCCGCGCCCCGTCGCCCGCTCTCCCCTCATTCCCATCCACCATCATGGCCACGACGAAATCCAAGCCCCGTAACGCGTTCTATGCCCAGTCGGGTGGCGTCACCGCCGTCATCAACGCGAGCGCCGCGGGGGTGATCGAGACGGCGCGCAAGCACAAGAACCGCATCGGCCGTGTCTACGCGGGCCGCAACGGGATCATCGGCGCGCTGACCGAGGACCTGATCGACACGTCGAAGGAGTCGGCCGCGGCGATCGCGGCGCTCAAGCACACGCCGGCCGGCGCGTTCGGCAGCTGCCGCTACAAGCTGAAGAGCTTCGAGGAGTCGCGCGCGCAGTACGAGCGGCTGATCGAGGTGTTCCGCGCGCACGACATCGGCTACTTCTTCTACAACGGAGGCAACGACTCGGCCGACACCTGCCTCAAGGTGTCGCAGATCAGCGAGAAGCTCGGCTATCCGGTCGTCGCCGTGCACGTGCCGAAGACGGTCGACAACGACCTCGCGATCACCGACAACTGCCCGGGCTTCGGCTCCGTGGCCAAGTACGTCGCCACGTCGATGCGCGAGGCGGCCTTCGACGTCGCGTCGATGGCCAAGACGTCGACGCGGCTGTTCGTCATGGAGGTGATGGGGCGCCACGCGGGCTGGATCACCGCGGCCGTCGGCCTCGCCGACGACGCGAACACGCCGATCCCGCTGCTGCTGCTGTTCCCCGAGGTGCGCTACGACGAGGCGAAGTTCATGGCCGCCGTCGACGCCAAGGTGAAGGCGTTCGGCTACTGCTGCATCGGCGTCAGCGAAGGCCTGCTCGCCGCCGACGGCAAGCTGATGTCGGATTCGGGCGTGCGCGACGCGTTCGGCCACGCGCAACTGGGCGGCGTGGGGCCGATGATCGCGCAGCGCGTCAAGGACACGCTGGGCCTCAAGTACCACTGGGCCGTTGCCGACTACCTGCAGCGCGCCGCCCGGCACCTCGCGTCGAAGACGGACCTCGACCAGTCCTATGCGGTGGGCAAGGCCGCCGTGGAGCTCGCGCTGGCGGGGCACAACGCGGTAATGCCGGCTATCCGTCGTGTCTCCGACAAGCCGTACCGGTGGACCATCGACATCGCGCCCTTGTCGAAAGTGGCCAACGCGGAAAAGATGCTGCCGCGCGACTTCATCACCGCGGACGGCTACGGCATCACGGCCAAGGCGCGTCGCTACCTGGCGCCGTTGGTGAAGGGCGAGGCGCCGCCGCCGTTCAAGGACGGGCTGCCGCGTTACGTGAGGCTCAGGAACGCCCCGGTCCCGCGGAAGCTCGCGACGCCGTTCGACGTGTGATCGCCCGGCGCCACGTCCGCGCGCAGCGGTGCGGCGCCGAGGGGCTCACGCGCGGCGTTGCCGTGACCACCACGCGCCTGCGGCGCAGAGCAGGATGCCCAATCCGGCGAGCGCCGGCGCACCCAACGCGGGCACGGGCGTCGTGGCGACCGGGGGCGTCGGGCCACCCAGGACGGCCGTGAACGTGGCGGGTGCCGTCGTGAGCGTCAGCGTACCCGCTGCGGTGAGGATCGAGCCGGCGTACGTCGGCACGCCCGTCGAGGGTCCGACGGCGGTATCGAGGTTGTAGGTGGCCGCGTTGGGATCCTGAACGTCGAGCCAGTCGACGTTGAACGCCGCGCAGGTACCGTTTTCGAAACCCCAGACCGGCCCGCTCTGGTTGGAGAACAGCAGGTTCGCGCCGGTCGTGGTCGTCGTCCCGACGCCGGCAATCGTGATCGTGACCGGCCCCGTGTTGTTGCAGTACGTCCCCGGGCTAGTCACGACGGCGGCCGTCGAGTCGGCCTGCGCGCTCGCGGTGAAGGCGGCATTGGTGAAGGGAGTCGATCCGAGCGTGCCGGAGGCGGTACCGCTGAACGTGTACGTAATGACCGCGGCGCCCGCGGTGCCGGCGCAGGCGATCGCGATGGCCAGTGCAACGAGATGACGATGCTTCATGAACTCCCCTGTCGTGATGAAAGCGGGTGGCGACCCTCGCCGGGCATATGCCGGTCCGGCGTGATGCTGTCGTCACCGCCCGTCGCTGTCAACGGCGCGCCGTAACGGTATCGCGGCTTCGACTCGACTTTATCGTCGCCAAACTGGCAAAATAGCGCGTTTTCCGAGAAGCGCCGGGATCGCCCCCAAGGCGCCGTCGCGGGAGGTGCCGGCCAGCCGGCATGGTCTCGCGGTCCATGTCACAGCCGTTCGGGAGAATTCACCGCATGTCCAACGCACTGATCTTCGCGCTCGTCTGCGCGGCCGCCGCGATCCTGTACGGCGTCGTTTCCATCTCGTGGATCCTGGCCAAGCCGGCCGGCAACGCGCGCATGCAGGAAATCGCCGCGGCCGTGCAGGCAGGCGCCAAGGCCTACCTCAACCGGCAGTACACGACGATCGCCGTCGTCGGCATCATCCTGTTCATCATCATCGGCGAGTTCCTCAACTGGCGCACGGCGTTCGGCTTCGCGCTCGGCGCCATCCTGTCGGGGCTGACCGGCTACATCGGGATGAACGTATCGGTGCGCTCCAACGTGCGCACGGCCGAAGCCGCGCGCACCGGGCTCAACGAAGCGCTGGCGGTTGCGTTCCGCGGCGGCGCGATCACCGGCATGCTGGTCGTCGGCCTCGCGCTGCTGGGCGTCACGGCCTTCTACCTGTGGCTCGCGCACGGTGTCGACCCGGCGGGCGCCAATTTCCATGCGGTCATCGAGCCGCTGGTCGGCCTCGCGTTCGGCGGCTCGCTGATCTCGATCTTCGCGCGTCTGGGCGGCGGCATCTTCACGAAGGGCGCGGACGTCGGCGCCGACCTGGTGGGCAAGGTCGAGGCGGGCATTCCGGAAGACGACCCGCGCAACCCGGCCGTGATCGCGGACAACGTCGGCGACAACGTCGGTGACTGCGCCGGCATGGCGGCGGACCTGTTCGAAACCTATGCGGTGACGATCGTCGCGACGATGCTGCTGGGTGCGCTGCTGCTCCCCAACATGGCGGTGACCGCGGTGACCTATCCGCTGGTGCTGGGCGGCTTCTCGATCCTCGCGTCGATCGTGGGCTGCTTCTTCGTCAAGGCGAAGCCGGGCGGCAAGATCATGAACGCGCTCTATCGCGGCCTGATCGTCGCCGGCCTCATCTCGGCCGTCGGCTTCTACTTCATCACGTCGCGGATGATGGGCAATGTCGGCGCCATCGACCCGTCGCTGACGCCGATGAAGCTGTGGGCCGCCACGCTGATCGGCCTCGCGCTGACGGCGGCGATGGTCGTCATCACCGAGTACTACACGGGCACGGACTTCAAGCCCGTCAAGCA
>JAFEDG010000151.1 GCA_018241745.1 Pseudomonadota bacterium | reverse complement strand
GTGGTCGCTCGCGCCGCAGGCATGGGCCGTGGCGGCGCGCATCGCATCCGCGCGCGTGTGGCCCGCCGAAGAGTACACGCGGCTGATCCTGGAGTCGTCGGCTCCGCTCGCGCACCGGATGCTCGTGCTGCACGACCCGGACCGGCTCGTGCTGGACCTCGACGGCGCCGACCTGCCGGCGGAGGTGGCGGCGACGCTGAAGCGCGCCGATCGCAACGATCCCTACCTTGCCGGCGTGCGCATCGGGCAACCCGCGGCCAGCCAGGTGCGGATCGTGTTCGACCTGAAGGGTGACGTGAACCCGCAGCTGTTCGCGCTCGCGCCCGTCGCCGAGTATGGCTACCGACTGGTGCTCGACCTGTATCCGGCCACGCCGCTCGACCCGATGATGGCGTTGCTGGCCAGCGAGGAGCGCAAGCAGCGCGCTTCCGCAGCGATGGCGGCGCCCGCGGACGCGCCGACGGTCGTTGCGCGCAACGACGCGAAGCCCGCGCCGGCAGCGCCGGCGCGCAGCGAGCCCGCGCCCGCACGCACGAAGACCGCGGCGGCGCGGTCCGCCGCACCGCCGCGCAAGCTGACGATCGCGATCGACCCCGGCCACGGCGGCGAAGACCCCGGTGCGATCGGGCGCCGGGGCACGCGCGAGAAGGACGTCGTGCTCGCGATCGGCCGGCGACTCAAGGCGCTGGTCGATGCCGAGCCCGACATGCGCGCGATGCTGACGCGCGACGACGACTTCTTCGTCCCGCTCGCGCAACGGGTGCAGAAGGCGCGGCGCGTGCAGGCGGACCTGTTCATCTCGGTCCACGCCGACGCGTTCACGACGCCGACGGCACGCGGCTCGTCGGTGTTCGCGCTGTCCGAGCACGGTGCGACGTCTGCAGCTGCGCGCTGGCTCGCGCAGAAGGAGAACGCGGCCGACCTGATCGGCGGCGTCAACCTCGACGTCGCGGACCCGCTCGTGGCGCGCACGCTGCTCGACCTGTCGCAGGCGGCGCAGATCAACGACAGCATGAAAGCCGGCCGCTACATGCTGAACGAGCTGTCGGAGATCAACGCGCTGCACAAGGGCGCCGTCGAGCAGGCGGGCTTCGCGGTGTTGAAGGCGCCCGACATCCCGTCGATCCTGGTCGAGACCGCATTCATCTCCAACCCGGACGAGGAACGGCGGCTCCGTGACGAGCGCCAGCAGAAGCGCTTCGCGCAGTCGATGCACGAGGGGATCAAGCGCTATTTCGCGCAAGGCCCGGCGCTGGCCCGCGGCTAGGACGCGCTAGAATCGCGCCGTGGTCCGCTTCTTCATCACGTTCATCGCACTGCAGGCGCTGCTGTTCGGCCTGGAGCTCACCCCCTGGGTCCAGCAATGGTTCGTCGTCCCGTGGACGGACGCGCTCGCACAGGTATCGACGTGGCTCGTCACGGTATTCGACCCGCACGTCGTCGCCGAAGGCAAGATCATGCGCAGCACGGCCAATGGGTTTGCCGTGTCGATCGAGGCCGGCTGCAACGGGGTCGAGGCGACGATCGTGCTGCTCGCCGCGATGCTCGCGTTCCCGGCGCCGTGGAAGAACCGCATCCTGGGCCTCGTCGCCGGCACGATCGCCGTGCAGGGCCTCAACATCGTGCGCATCGTCAGCCTCTTCTACCTCGGCCAGTGGAACCGCACGTGGTTCGAGTGGGCGCACCTGTACGTGTGGCAGGCGCTGATCATGCTGGACGTGCTCATCGTGTGGCTCGTCTGGGTGCGCACGCTGCCGCGCGGCGGCAAGGGCGGCGGGCCGCCGGACGCAGGCGCCACGCCGGTGCCGGCACAGCCACTGCCTGCGGCCTGACCGGGGCGGCGGTCCCCGCGGCCCGCTCACGATGGCATCGCCTCCCGGCAAGCGCCTGCCGCGCCTCGTGCTCGCCACGCTCGCGTGGCTCGTGCCCGCGTTCGTCGTCTGGTACTTTGCCGGGCCGCTCGTCGCGTGGCTCGTGCGGATGCTGCTGACACCATTCGTGCACGTCGGCTTCGCGGACATCCTGCGCGGCATCGAGCAGGACGCGCACGTGCTGTCGTTCATTACGCGGCTGCGACCCGGCGACGCCGCGAGCGGCAACATCACCGTCGACGTCAACGTGCTGCTGTACGCGTTCGGGATGCCGATGTTCGCGGCCCTGACGCTCGCGGCGCGCGAGCCGCGCTGGCCGGTGAAGCTTGCGATCGGCCTCGTCGCGATGCTGCCACTCGTCGCCTTCGGCGTGTTCGCCGACTGCCTCAAGAACCTCGTGTTCTCCGCGGGCCCCCTGGTCGCGGCGCAGACGGGCTTTGCGCCGGCGACCCGCGAGGTGATCGCGTTCTGCTACCAGTTCGGCGCGCTGATCGTGCCCACGGTCGCGCCGGCGGCGATCTGGGTGCTGCTGCACCGGCGCCTGCTGGAATCGCTGCGCGCGCAGCAGGGCTGACGTGCGCGGCGCGCACGTGATCGCGGTGTCCAGGCGCGGATGCAACCGGTCCACGTGGCGGGCGGCTGCGCGATGAACCGGAACGATCCCTGCCCTTGCGGCAGCGGCAAGCGCTACAAGCAATGCCATGGCGTCGCGGGCGCGCCGCCGTTGCCGGGGGCCTCCGCTGCGCCGCCCGCGCCGGCAGCGGCAGCGCCTGCAACGGCTACCACGCCCGCGCCGGCGTGGGCTCCGCGCGGCGGACCGTCGCGGCTGCACCTCGACGCCGTCGCCGCGCATCGCGCCGGCGCGCTGGCGCAAGCGGAAGCGCTCTACCGGAAGGCGCTTGCCGCCGATCCCGGCGACGCGGCATCGCTGCATCTGCTCGGCGCCGTGATGAACGACCGCTTCCGGCGGCACGCTGCGATGGAATACATCGCGCAGGCCGCGGAGTTGACCGGCTGGCAGATGCACGTCGTCCTCTCGGACCTCGCGAGCGTACTGGCGACGATGTTGTCGCCCCGCGCCAATCCGGCGCAGCAGGCGCTCGTCGCCGCCTATCGCGAGCGCGAGACGGTGCGCAAGCGTGCACCGGTCGTGCCTGGGCATGTCAGCGTCGTGCTCGTCGGCGCGGACCGCGACGCGCTCGCCGCATCGCTCGCATCGGTGATGGCGCAAAGCTATGCCGACGTGGACGTGGTGCTCGTCGATACGGCGCCAGTGGGGGCGCGCACCGTCGCCCCGGAGGCGTCGCGCTTTCCCGTCCAGCGCGTCGCGCAGCCAGGCGCAAGCGACGCAGAGGCCGCGAATGCCGGCGCACGCGTGGCGCGCGGACCCTGGCTCGCGTTCCTGACGGCCGGCGATCGCTTCGCGCCGGAACGCCTCGACAAGCTCGTCGACGCCATGGCCCACGCGACGCCGCTGTGGGGCTATTCGCGGGTCGTCGACGAGGTGCCAGCGCCGGTGGTGCCTGGCAGCGAAGGCGCGCCCGCCGTCCCCGATGCGCTGACGCCCGGCTTCTCGCTGCTGGTCCGTGACGTCGCCGGTGCCGCCGACAACCTGTTCGTGCCGCGCGACTTCTTCGTCGCGCAGGGTGGCTTCCGCGACGTCGGCGCCGCGCGCGGATGGGACTTCCGCCTGCGCGCGACGATGCACGCGGAGCCCGTGTTCGTCGACGAGCCGTTGTACCGGCGCGGGCCGCGCTCGCCCGCGGTATCACCGGCCGACGCAAGCCGGATCGCCGAAGTGCTGACGCGGGAAGCCCTGGCCGGCCGCGCCGGCACGACGAACCCGCTCGGTGCCTGGATGCCCGCGCATCGCGACGTCGTGCTGCGCTGGCTGCTGAAGGAAGGACGCGGGCGCTACGTTCCCGTGCCGGAGTTGCAGGCGCTGGTCGCGTATTTCCGTGCCGGTGCGAAGGCGCCGCGCACGCGTGTGGCGGAAGGTGAGACCCACGGCCAGGATCGGCGCGCGGTGGTCGTGCTCGGCGTCTATCGCAGCGGCACGTCGGCGCTTACGCGCGTGCTGAACCTGTGCGGCGTGATGCTGCCGGAAGCCGTGCACGCGCCGCAGATGGGACTCAACCCGACGGGCTTCTGGGAGACCGAGGACGTCACGGACCTCGATTCGCGGTTCATGGAACAGCTCGGCGGCAAGTGGAACCGCGTCGATTTCGAGCTGCCGACGTCGGGCCCGGTGCTCGACGAGTTCCTCGAGGACGCGCAGTCGATCCTGGCCGAGGTCTATCACGACGCGCCTCTGATCCTGATCAAGGACCCGCGCATCGCGGCGCTCGGGCCCGCGTGGCACCGGGCGCTCGTGCAGCACGGCTACCGTCCCGGCTACGTCGTGACCGTGCGCCATCCGCTCGAGGTGGCGAAGTCGATGCGCGCCGGCGGCGGCGGCACGCTCGCGGAGAACCTCGCGCTGTGGTCCGCGTTCATGACGCACATGGAGAACTTCGCGGCGACCGTCGACGCACCGGTCCTGCACATGACGTACGAGATGCTGCTCGCGGACTGGCGCGCGGTGATCGGGCGCATCGCGCGACGGCTGGCGGTCCCGCTGTCGCTTGCGCGCGCCGACGAGCTCGACCGATTTCTCGACGGCAGCCTGCACAACCAGCGCGCGTCCGACGCCGAGCTCGTCGCGGCCGTGGGCCAGGCAGACGCGGACCGGCTGCTCGCGCAATACGCGCGGCTCGTCGCGCGCGCCGACGCGGACGCGGCCTGAAGCCGCCGCCGCACGTCCGTCAGAGGCCGACGCTGACCGCGTGGCCGGCCGCTTCGAGCACCGTCACCGCGGTCTGCAGCTGGTCCGACGGGATCAGCACGTAGTCGGTGTCGTAGGTCGCGACCGCGAACACCGACACGCGCGCCTGCGCGAGCGGCGACGTGACGCTCGCAAGGATGCCGGTCTGGTCGAGCGGCATCGGGCCCGCGAAGCGGATCATCCGCCAGCCGCGGCTCGCGACGATGTCCGCCGGCGCGAGCGACTGCGCGACGACGATCGACAGCTCGTCGCGCGTTCGCGTCATCGAGAAGTAGGGTGCCGCGAGCGCCCACGCGGGCGGCGGCGTCGCGGGCGCGAGCCGGCAGATCGCGAACAGCTCGCGCTCGATCGTCAGCGTGAGGCGCACCGCCATCGCGTCAGCCCTGCGCCGCGCGATGCGCGGCCTCGCGCTCGCGCAGCACGCGGCGCTGCACCTTGCCGGTGGTCGTCATCGGCAGCGCGTCGATGAACTCGATCTCGCGCGGCGTCTCGTACGGCGCGAGGAAGCGGGCGACGTGCTCGCGCAGCGCATCGGCCAGCGCGTCGCTGGCCGCGTGGCCCGCGGCGAGCACGACGAACGCCTTGACGACGTTGCCGCGCACCGGGTCCGGCGACGGCACGACGGCCGCGTTGGCGACGGCCGGGTGGCGCACGAGGCAGTTCTCGACCTCCGCCGGGCCGATCCGGTAGCCTGCCGCCTTGAACATGTCGTCGCTGCGCCCGCGGTACCAGAGATAGCCATCGGCGTCGATTTCCGCGATGTCGCCGGTGCGGCACCACGGTCCCGTGTACTTGGCGGCGGTGGCCTCCGGGTTGCCGTAATAACCGAGGAAGAAGATCGGGTCCGGCGTCCCGTCCGGCGCGATCGTGTGCAGCGCCACCTCGCCGGTCTCGCCGCGTGCGAGCTCGCGGCCCGCGTCGTCGATCACCGCGACGCGATGCCCGGGGTAGGGCCGGCCCATCGAACCGGGCTTCACGGGCCACGCGGCCTGCGAGTTGCCGACGATGTAGTTCATCTCGGTCTGCCCGAACATCTCGTTGATCGTGACGCCGAGCGCATCGCGCGCCCACTCGAACACCGCGGTGCCGACCGGTTCGCCGGCGCTCATGATCGTGCGCAGCGCGAGGTCGAACCGTTCGCGCGGCCGCGGGTACTCCTTCATCATCATCTTGAGCGCCGTGGGAAACAGGAAGCTGTTGCGGATGCGGTGGCGCTCCATCAGCGCAAAGGCGCGGTGCGCGTCGAAGCGCCCGCGGTAGCCGACGAGCGACTGGCCGAAGTAGAGGGTCGGGAGCAGTGCATCCATGAGGCCGCCGGTCCACGCCCAGTCGGCCGGCGACCAGAAGCGGTCGCCCGGTTGCGGAAAGCCGTCGTGCGACGCGACGAAGCCCGGCAGGTTGCCGAGCAGCGCGCAATGCGGGATCAGCGCGGCCTTCGGCGGGCCGGTCGTGCCGCTGGTGAACAGGATCAGCGCCGGGTCGCGCGCCGCCGTGTCCACCGGGGGCGGCGCAGCGTCCGGGCGCGCCGCGGCGACCGTTGCCGCGAAATCGTCCACCCCCGCGGCGTCGACGCCGCCGACGCCCAGCACGTGCCCAAGCGCCGCGAGCTGCGCGCGCACCGGCGCGAGCTTGGGCCACGACTGCGGATCGACGACGGCAACCTTGACGGCGGCGAACTCGAGGCGGTAGGCGAGCGCGTCGGGACCGAACAGGAACGACAGCGGCACGACGACCGCGCCCAGCCGATACGCCGCGAGGTGCGTGACGATGGTCTCCGGCCGTTGCGGCAGTACGAGGCCGATGCGATCCCCGCGGCCGACGCCGCGCGCGGCAAGTGCAGCGGCGAGGCGTGCCGCGTCGCGCACCAGTTCCGTGTAGCGCCAGGTCGCCTGCGCGCCGTCCTCGTCTTCCCAGTACAGCGCGACGCGATCCGGCTCGGCGGCCCAGCGCGTGCCGCAGGCGGCGCCGATGTTGAACGCTGCCGGCAGCGCCCAGCGGTGCGCGCCATGCAGCTCGGCGTAGCGGTCGTGAACGAAGGGAGGTTCCGCGGTGGTCATCGGCGCCCCGCGCGAAGCGGCGACCGCCTCGCGCGAGATGCGCGCATTATGCCGCTGATGCGGCGGAATCGCCGTCGTCGTCGTCGACGGAATCCGCATCGGCCCCCGGGGAGGCCACCGACGGCGTGATCAGCACGGGTGCGTCGAGCCCCAGCGGCTCGATCGTCGTCCACACCCAATCGGCCATCTGCTCGATCAGGCGGCCGAAGCGGATGGGATGGATCGAGCTCGCGGTGACGATCTTGAAGCGCTTCGTGGGCTGGTACTCGACGGCCGGCACGATGACCGATTGCACCGGCGTCTCGCGCTCGCGCTTGCGCATCGCGAGGAACAGCGCCTGGAACGTGCGGCCCGCGCCGGTCGTGGGCTCGCCGTCGACCGAATAGTCGTCGGCCGCCGTCCGCCGGTGCTCGACGAGGTCCACGCCCGTGATCGCGTTGGCGATCACCTGCATGCCGATTTCCGCGCGATCGATCGTAAGCCGCCGCATCCGGCGCACGATGCCGAGCGTCCACGTCGCCTGGCCCTGCGGGCGGATCGCCGCGAGCGTGCCGAGCGTGACCGCGTTGGCGACGCTCATCGGCGCGACCAGCCGGTAACCCGTCTGCGACACGTCCTTAATGTCCCAGGGTCCGCCTGCCGGCGCGAAGCGCGCGAGGCGTTGGCGCGCGAGCTCCGCACGCCGGTCCGGTTCATTGCGCACGCGGCCGAAGACCGCAAGCTCCATCGTGCCGCCGAAGCTCGCGCCCGGGGCGGCCGCGGCGGCGCGGTTCGTCGGGTCGCGCTCTTCCTCGCGCAGGAACGCGGCGATCTTGGCGAAGCCGACAATCGCGTCGACCGCACCCGCCGCTGCCGTGCGCTCGCCACGGCGCGCGAACGGCTTGAATTCCGGGTCCACCTGCGCCGCGAGCTTGTTGAGCAGGTTGAGCTGCTCCGTGCGCTTGGGCGTGCGGCCGGACAGCGGCTGGTGACGGATCTTCTGCTCGACGACCGCGGCGGCCTGCATCAGCGTCAGGTGCAGCGGCCGCGTGTCGAGGAACAGGACACGGCCTTCGAGCGGGCCCGCGGTGCGGCGCTTCAACCCTTCACGCGCCGCGAGGTCGACGTAGAACGACGTCAGCGTCGACGGCTCGAGCGCGAAGCGCAGCGGCTGCGTCCAGTTGTCGAGTTCCGAATGGACCCACTCGAGGTGCCGCGGCGTCAGGTTGCCCGCATTCATCAATTGCAGCAGCAGCGCCTGCAGGTACTCGTGCTCGATCGTCGTTGCGTCGCCGTCGGCGGCGAGTGTCAGCGGCAGCCGCTCGATCTGGCGCGAGCACGCGGACGTGAAGAGCGCGTGCAGCTCCGCCCACTTGGCCGGGATCCACTGCTCGTAACGGTACAGCCGGATGCGGGCGTCGTGCGCGAGGTGAACGACCTGGCGGGCCACGAGCTCCGGCACGTGCACCTGCCAGCGGTTGCTCTGCAGGTGATCGTCGACGTCGCGTGCGAACGACTGGTAGGCCACGAGGAACGCCTGCGACAGGTCGAACAGCGCCGACCACAGCTGGTTCTCGATCCTGGAGCTGCGCGTCGCGTGCTCGATGTACTGCGCGGTCAGCGCGGCGCGCAGGGCCGCCGTGTGCTCGTCGACATAGAACACCGCCTCCAGCACCGGCGGCGAGCGGCGGGCGCCGCGTTCCGCCAGCCGGCCCAGTTCGGTCAGCACCTCCGCGTGCATCGCCAGCGGATCCGTGCCCGGGAACGCGGCGAGCCAGCGCTCGGCGGACTTGCGATCCGCGAGCGGGTCCTTCTGACTGCGCGAGAAACCGAACATTGAAAAAACGGCAGTCATCGCTGACTGCCGGTCCGTTGGGCGTGGTTATCATGGACGAAAGCACAAATCGCGCGCAACACCGCCCGTCAGGCCTTGGCACGCATCGTGCAGCTGTACGTTCCGTGCAGCACAGACTGCGACCGCGGAGCCCCGGGGGGATCCCCGGCAGCGCTGCAAGGGGCCTGAGCCCCGGGCGCAGCGCTCCGCTATACTTGTGCAGCACAGGATGTCCATGATGCGGGCCGGAACGGCCCTCGTCGGCGCGACGCGGCAGGAGCGCGGCGCGCAGGGCAGACAGTGACGATTTCGGGAACAGGAACGACGAACATGGGCATCTTGATCAAGGCACCGACCCGGCAGCGTGAACCCGAGGTCGTGCCACGCGCGGTGGACGAAACGCCCGGCGACGGCTCGGGCGCGCTGCACATCCGCGAGGTCGTGCGCAGCACGGGACTGCGCCGCGAGCAGCTGTACATGTGGCAGCGCCGCTATGGCTTCCCCGCGCCGCTGCGCGACGGGTTCGGCGACCGCGTGTACCCGCCGGACCAGGTCGCGCGGCTGAAGCTCATCAAGCAGCTGCTGTCGGAGGGCTGGCGCGCGGGCGCGGTCGTGCCGCTGGCGGAAAGCGCGTTGCAGTCGATGCTGGGCCTCGCCGTCGCGGAACCGTCGCCGTTGCCCGCCGAGATCGAGCTCGCCGTGCGGCTCCTGTCGGAGCACCGCGTTGGCGAACTGCAGAACCACCTGTCGAAGCTGCTCGTGGGCCAGGGCCTGCGGCGCTTCCTCGAGCAGACGCTGATCCCGCTCAACGAGGCGGTGCACGAGCGCGTCGTGCGCGGCGACATGCAGAACTTCCAGGAGCTGCGGTTCGGCGACCTCGCGCAACGTCTGCTGCGCGACGTGACGCGACTCGTGCGCCCGACGCGCGACGCGCGGCAGATCCTGCTCGCGACGCCGCCCAACGATCCCAACCAGCTCGGCCTTGCAATCCTCGAGCTGCTGCTGTTCACCGAAGGCATCAACTGCCTGACGCTCGGTGCGGGCGTGCCGGCGCAGGAGATCGCGGGCGCAGCCGATGCGTACAAGGTCGCGCTGGTCGTGCTGCTGTTCGACCGTGGCATCTCCGGCAAGATCGCCGGCCAGGAAATCCGCGGACTGCGGGCTGCGGTGCCCGACGACATGCCGCTGATCGTCAGCGGCCGCGCGGTCAACCTGCTGGCCAAGCCGATCGCCGACGTACGCACCGCCGTCGACTTCAGCTCGGTGATGGCCGCAATGCGCGAACTCGGTGTCGTCGCGCCGGCCACGCTGTCGCGCGTCGGCGCACTGACCGACGGTCCGCAACGCGCGTAGACTCGCGGGGGTGGAGACCACCCCCGTCACGACCGCGTTCCGGCGCCGCGCCTTCATCGTGCTGGCGCTCGCCGCCACGCTGCTGCTCGCGTGGCTCGCGTACGTCGGCTATTGCCAGCCTGAACTCGTCTTCCAGCTCGCCGCGTTCCGGCTCTGCTGAGCCGCCGCGCGCGGTCACGGCTCGTTCAGGAAATCCTCGAGCTTGCGCCGGTCGCGCTTCGTCGGGCGGCCGGGGAAGCGCGGCACCTGGGCCGCGGCCGCGGCGCGCTCGGCAAGGAAGCGCTCGCGCCGCTCCACGCTGCCGGCCGTCTCTGCGTACAGCGTCGCCGCGATCGTGGCGCTCGCGCGCCGCGCGGACAGCGCGCGCACGTCCACCTCCAGCACCAGGCCCGCGCGGCGCACGCTGATGCGCATGCCAGGCCGCACCGTGTGCGCGGGCTTCACGCGTGCGTCGTCGATGCGGACCTGGCCCGCGTCGATCGCAGTGACCGCCAATGCGCGCGTCTTGAACAGCCTCGCCGCCCACAACCACTTGTCCAGCCGGACGCGGCCGTCGGCCGCGTCGTCGGGCTCGCGCGGGCGCGTCATTGCGGCGTGGTCGGCGCGTCACCGACGAGCGCGCGCGCGACGTCCGCGGCGAACACATAGCGGCGGTTGCAGAACTCGCAGGTGACTTCGACCTCGCCGCGCTCTGCGATCGCCGCCTCGATCTCGTCGCGGCCCGCAATGCGCAGCGCGCGCACGACGCGCTCCTCGGAGCAGCGGCATCCGGCGTGCGGGTGGGCCGTCGCGAGCATCCGCACGTCATCCCATGCGAAGCGCGTGCGCAGGACGGATTCGACGTCGTCGCCCTCCAGCAGCGCCGTGACGGCCGCCTCATCGTCACCCGCGGCGATGCGCTGCCACGCGGCCTCGCGCGCCGTGTCGTCGTCGGGCAACGAGCTGGCGGGCGGCGGCATTCGCTGCAGCAGCCAACCCGCGGCGCGCGTGCCGCGGCTCGCGACCGCGAGGCGGCTCGCAACCTGCTCGGACGTCGTCAGGTAATGCGCGATCGCCGCGGCGACCGGGCCATCCGGCAGCGCGACGACGCCCTGGTAGGGCTGCGTGCCCGGGCGGTCGAGCGCGACGATGAAACGGGCCGCCGGATCGCCGCCCGCGAGCGCCTTCATCGACGCATCGGTGGGCAGCGCCGCGACGCCTTCCGCGTCCCATTGCGCCGTCGCGCGCAATGCGAGCCCGCGATCGCATTCGACGACGACGAGCTTCAGCGGCCCTTGGCTCGCCGCCTGCAGCACGAGCCGGCCGTCGAACTTGAGCGCGGAGGCGAGCAGCGCGGCCGCGACTGCGAGTTCGCGGACGATCGCTGCGATCGCGGGCGGGTAGTCGCGCGCGGCGAGCAGCGTGGCCGTCGTCGCGTCGAGCGTCAGCGCGCTGCCGCGGACGCCCGCCGCGTCGACGACGAAGCGCGTCAGCGCGTCGGCCGCCGGCCGTCCCGCGTCAGCGGCCATCGCTCAGCGTCAGCGTGTGCATCGTCATCGGGAGCGCGGAATTCTTGTCGAACGCCGCGCCGGCCTCGACGCCGGCCTTGGCCAGCGCGCCGGCGGTCTTGAGCCGCGGGTACAGCGCGTTCATCGCGCCGAGCGCGAATTCGCGGCCGGAGCCGATGGCCCAGAAGCGCGTGTACTCGAACACCTCGCGCATCGAGTAGACGCCGAAGATTCCCTGCGCGTTGGCGATCAGCGCGGTGATCTGCGTCGACTCGTACGGGTCGTCTTCCTCTTCCTTCGGGTTGAGGAAATGCTGTTCCTTGAGGATGGGGTGCAGCCTGCGCAACGTGTCGAAGATGCCGAGCTTGGTCGAGAAATCGAACGTCTTGTGCTCGCGCAGCAGGCTCTCGAACACGAGCTGGTGCGCCGCCGAGCCGCACAGCCCGATGTACGTCCCCTTGTACTGGAGGATTTTTTCGTAGCTGCGGTCGTACGTCGACGACAGCTTGAGGTCGCCGAACGTCGTCAGCGAATCGGCGGCGATGGCGAGCTGTCCGCCCTTGCGGACGGCAACGAGTGTGGTCATGCGCAAACGGGATTGACGTGACGCGCGAGAACATGGCGCCGAAGGCGCTATTTTACCCGCGGCGCGTGCGCACCCCGGTTCAGGCGAGCCCGCGCGGGGCAGGGGCGGCGTACGTGCGCGGGATGCGTGTCGGATCCCATGCGCCGGGGGCGACGGCCCAGAACGCGTCGACGCTGTCCGCAGCGGGGAGCGCCGGCTGGCCCAGGAACGCCCACGCGGCGGCAAGCGACGCGAGCGCGTCGCGGCCCAGCGCGCTCGCGCCCGTCTGCTTGGAGAGCTTTTCCCCGCTCGCTGTGATCGCGACCGGCACGTGCAGGTACGTGGGCTCCGGCAGTCCGAGCAGGCGCTGCAGATGGATCTGGCGCGGCGTCGACGCGATCAGGTCCGCGCCGCGGACGATGTCGGTGACGCGCTCCGCGCCATCGTCGACGACGACAGCGAGCTGGTATGCGTACAGACCGTCGCTGCGGCGGACGACGAAGTCGCCCGCGTCCGTCGCGAGCGCCTGCTCGACGTGGCCCTGCACGCGATCCTCGAACGCGATCGTCGCGGTGCCGACGCGGACGCGCGTGGCCCGCGCCGTGCGCGCGGCGTGGCCCGCGGGCACGCCGTCGCGGCACGTGCCGGGATACACGCGCTCGCCGCTGGCAGGATCGACGGCGCTCGCGAGCGCGAGCTCGGCACGCGTGCACGCGCACTCGTACGTGGCGCCGCGCGCGGCGAGCGCCGCGACCGCGCGTTCGTAATGCGCGGTGCGCGCCGACTGGCGCACGATGCTGCCGTCCGCCACCATGCCGTGGCGCGCGAGCGTCGCGACGATGTCCTCCTCGGCGCCGGCGACAGTGCGCGGCACGTCGACATCCTCGATCCGCACGCGCCACTGCGCGTGCCGGGCGCGCGCGTCGGCGTGGCTCGCGACCGCGGCGACGAGCGAACCGAAATGCAGCGGGCCGGTGGGCGAGGGCGCGAAGCGGCCGCAGCGTCGGCCGTGCGCGGCGGGCGCCGTCACCGCGCGCTGTTGACGGACAGCTTGAGCGGCGCGCCGTACGGCGATTCGTAACGGCGCATCGCCGCCATCACCGCCGTCGGGTATTCGCTGCGGCCAAGGCTGCCGTTGTAGCGGCCGAGCGCGCGGAAATAGTCGCCGTTCTCGGCGTCGAGGTAGAAGCGCAGGATCGTGCAGCCGTAGCGCAGGTTGGTGCGCAGCGCGAAGAGGCTCTGGTCCGGCAGGCCGATCAGCTTGACCCAGAACGGCATCACCTGCATGTAGCCGCGCGCGCCCGCCGGCGAGATCGCGTATTTGCGGAAGCCGCTCTCGTGGTGCATGACTGCGATGACGAGCTGAGGGTCGAGGCCCGCGCGCACCGCCTCGTAATGCACGGTGGCGAGCAGGTCCCGGCGCTCTGCGGCGTCGGGCACGCGCGCCGCGAGCCGCGGCGACACGTCGTCGATCCAGCGTTTCACGTCGGGCCGGTTGGCATAGTTGGCCGGTGCCGGCATGTCGGCGATCGACTTCGCGAGCCCCGCGACGACGGACGGCGCGAGCTTCTCCTCCACCTGCGCGCCGGCGTGCGCGAGCGTCGCCGCGCAAGCGAGCGCGACGGCGGCGGCGTAGCGGGGCAGGCGAGCGAGGAGCGGTGCGGGCATGTCGGGATGTCGTGTCGTTTCAGTGCGCGAGCCGTGCGTGCAGCACGCGCTCGACGTCGGCGAGCGGCACGCTCTCGCCCTTCGCGTCGCGTCGCGCCTGCAGCTCGACGTTGCCTTCCTTCAGGCCCCGGTCGCCGATCGTGACGCGCCACGGGATGCCGATCAGCTCGAGGTCAGCAAACATCACGCCAGGCCGCTCGCCACGGTCGTCGAGCAGCACGTCGATCCCGGCGGCGACGAGGCGGTCGTACAACGCGTCGGCCACGTTGCGGACGGCTTCGTTGCGATCGTAGCCGATCGGCGCGATGGCGACCGTGAACGGCGCCATCGGCGCGGGCCAGGCGATCCCGCGCTCGTCGTGGTTCTGCTCGATGGCGGCGGCGACGACGCGGGTGACGCCGATGCCATAGCACCCCATCTCGATGACGTGCGATTGACCCTGGGCATCGAGGAAAGTTGCGTTCATCGCCGCCGAATAGACGCTGCCGAGCGCGAACACGTGGCCGACCTCGATGCCGCGCACGATCTCGAGCGTGCCGTTGCCGTCGGGCGACGGGTCCCCGTCGACGACGTTCCGGAGGTCCATCACGAGGTCCGGTTCGCGGCAATCGCGGCCGAAATTGACGCCGGCCAGGTGGACGTCGGGCTCGTTGGCACCGCAGACGAAGTCCGCCATCACGGCGACCTGGCGGTCGACGATCAGCGGTACGGTCGCGGGCATCCCCACGGGCCCGAGGTAGCCGGGACGGCAGCCCAGCGCCTCCGCGATCTCGGATTCGTGCGCCCAGCGCCAGTCGCCGAAGCCGGGAAGCTTGCCGATCTTCACCTCGTTGCCCATGTGGTCGCCGCGGACCAGCAACATTTGCACCTTTCCGCCCGCATGCACCATCAGGCATTTGACGGTGCGGGCGAGCGGCAGGCCGAGCAGCTTGGCCACGTCCTCGCACGTCGACATGCCGGGTGTGGCGACCTTGCGCATCGCCTCCGCGGGCGCAGCGCGCGGGGTCGTCGGCGCGACGCCTTCGGCCTGCTCGACGTTTGCCGCGTAGTCGGACTGCGGACACCACGCGATCGCGTCCTCGCCCGAGTCCGCCAGTACCTGGAACTCGTGCGACGCGAAGCCGCCGATCGCGCCGGTGTCGGCCTCGACGGCGCGGAACTTGAGCCCGAGCCGCGAGAAGATGCGCGTGTATGCGTCGTACATCGCGCGGTACGAGCGCATCAGGCTCTCGCGGTCGACGTCGAACGAGTACGCGTCCTTCATCAGGAACTCGCGCCCGCGCATCACACCGAAGCGCGGCCGGATCTCGTCGCGGAACTTGACCTGGATCTGGTACAGGTTGAGCGGCAGCTGGCGGTAGCTGCGCACGTCGCGGCGGACGATGTCGGTCACCGCCTCCTCGTGCGTCGGGCCGAACAGGAAGTCGCGGCCCTGGCGATCCTTGATCTTCAGCAGCAGCGGTCCGAACTTGTCCCAGCGTCCCGTCTCCTGCCACAGCTCGGCCGGCAGCACGTGAGGCAGGTAGCACTCGAGCGCGCCGGCGCGGTTCATCTCCTCGCGGATGATCGCCTCGACCTTGCGCAGCGTGATGAGGCCGAGCGGAAGCCACGAATAGATGCCGGACGACACCTTCTTGATCAGGCCGGCGCGCAGCATCAGCTGCTGGCTGACGACATCGGCTTCGGCGGGCGCTTCCTTGAGCGTCGTGAGCAGAAAGCGGGAGACACGCATCGGGCGGGAATGTCGCGAACGGGTCGCGATATCGAATGCAAGACGTTGATTTTAGCTCGAATTGACATCGGGCGCCGGATGCGGCCGCAGCATGCGGCCACGGCGGGGTGCTGTGGCATGCATGCGACAATTCGCGGCATGCTGCTCGAGCTCCCCGATCCACGACCGCCGGTCGCGCCGACGGTCGCGGCATCGCCGCTGGTGGCGGCCGTCGCCTCGGCGCTGGGGCAGGCGTCCGTCGAGGCGGCCGCGGCGGTCGACGCGGGCATCGACCACGCCTTTGCTGCGGCATTGGCGGCCGGCGACGGCGCCGGCCTTGCCGCGATCTTTGCCGGCGCGCCGCGCGGCAGCACGTACCGACACCTGTGGCGGCGCCTCGCCGCCGTGATACGGCATGGCGTCGCGCGACCCGGGGATGCGCTGGCCGTGCGGCTGTTCGCGCTCCCGCTCGTGATCGTCGCCGCGCGCAGCGACGGCGCCGCCGATGCGCTCGACCTTCCTGCGACGCTCGCCGATCCCGCGGCGGTGGCCGCATTGTTGCGCGAGCACCGCGTGCTGGGCGCGCACGCCGCGTTCTCGCTCGCCGATGCGCTCGTGCCCGCATCCGCGCTGGCACTCGCCGCGCTGCCAGGCCTCGTCGCGGCGGCGGATGCGGCCGTCGCGGCGCCGGGGACGCCGTTCGCGCTGCCGCCGCGGGCGCTGCGCGTCGATGGCCAGCAGGCCGCGCACCTGCGTTTCCTGGTCGGCGCGGCGCTCGCGTCACCCGCGGCGCCACCGCTCGTCGCGACGGAGGACGTCGGCTTCGCGATGCCGCTCGCTGACCTGCTGTCGCGCGCGCTCGCATCGCCGCAGGCGTCGGTGCTGGTGCTGCCGCGTGCGGCGCGCGACGTCGTCGACGCGGTCGCCGACGGCCGGCGCGCGCAACGCGAAATCGCCGCGCAGCTGTTCGTCGGCTCCGCGCTGCGCACATTGCGTAGCGCTTGGGGCGAGCCCGTGGCGATGCTGAGCGCGCACCGCGCGCCGGACGCCGAGGACGGCGGCGAGTTGCGGCTCGGGCTGTCGTCGCCGTTCTCGCCGCGCGATGCGGAAGGCTATCGCTGCCCGTTGTTGCCGATGGAACGCGTCGACGACGCCGTCGCGATGCTCGTCGACCTGCTCGCGGATTGTCGCGTCCAGGACGTGCGCGTGGTGCCCGGCGTGCAGCCCGATCGCGATCCTGCGACCGGGCTCACGCTGCTGTTCAAGCCCGCCGCGGGCGATGGCGCGGATGCTACGCGACCGGCGCTGAACTGAACGGCAGGTGTGGCACGGCTGGCGTCTTGTCATCCGCGGCGCGCCGATCCAGCTGCCGCACGCGGCCCAGCCCCGAGATCGACTGGTGCACTTCCGGCGTGCCGACGTAGTCGACGATGCCCGCGCCCGACAACTCGATGTGCAGCGTGCGGGTGGCGTTGACGACCACCTTGCCCGCGCCGCTCACCTCCACGCTCGCGGTTTCGCTGACGAGGTCGCGGGCCTGGTAATCGCCCGCGCCTGAAATCTCGATGTGCTGCGCGCGGGCGCGGCCTGCGATCTCGATCTTGACCGCGCCCGATCCGTCGATGCTCAAATTGTCGGTGGCAAGATCGGCGAAGTCGACGTTGGCGGCCCCGGAGAGGTCGAAGGCAAGCGCAGGCGACGCGAGGTGCCCCGCATGCAGCATGACCGCGCCGGAGGCCGCCACCGCCTCCAGGCGCACGAACGTCACGTCGATGCGCGGCGGCTTGCTGGGACCCCGCGAGAACCAGGCGCCGACGCCGCGGGACGGCGTCCGGCAGTCGATGCCGAGCGTGCTGCCCCGCACGGCGATCTCGACGCCTGCCTGCAGTTCCGCGGGCGCGTCGACGACGACGGCAGGCGTGCTCCCGCTGCGCAACGTCACCTCGCAAAAGCCCTGTACGTCGAGCGCCGAGAAATCGGCCACCGTGTGCGCGGTGCGTACCGCCGTTTCGGCGGCGCGCGGCGTGGCCGCGCGGGCGGCGCCGATGTCGGCCCATGGCATGTAGCGGTGGACGAACACATAGGCGAGGCCCACTGCGACGAGGACAGTGCACAGCAGGACCAGCGGGAGCAGGGAAGGCTTCATGGCACGGGGGGCGACGCAACACGGCGACGGTGCTTGGATGCGCCAATCCGGTCGTCCGGATTCGGGATCCGCCCACCCGCGTTAGCGCCTGGGTTGCCGATGCGCAGGATCTTCTCAAAATCAGAGACTTACAAAATTTGAGCGGAGGCACTGTCGCGGTCGCTTGTCGTGACGCGCATTACGGAATACAGTATGCAAAACGATTCGAAGGGCGGGCACGTCGTCCGCCGCGATGGAGGAGCGATGGAAAGTCCCGAACGCATTCGCGTGATCATCGCGAAGGTGGGCCTCGACGGCCACGACCGCGGTGTGAAGATCGTGGCGCGGACGCTGCGCGACGCCGGCATGGACGTCATCTATACCGGCCTGCACCGGACGCCGGAGGAAGTCGTCGACGCGGCGGTGCAGGAGGACGTCGACGTGATCGGCGTCTCGATCCTGTCCGGCGCGCACATGACGGTGTTCCCGCGCATCCTCGACGGCCTCAAGGCCCGTGACGCCGGCGACATCCTCGTCGTCGGCGGCGGCGTCATCCCGGACGAGGACTGCGCGAAGCTCCGCGACCTGGGCGTCAAGGAACTGATGCTGCAGGACACGCCGCCTGCGGACATCGTCGCGATGGTCAAGCGCGTCGTCGCCGAGCGCGGCGCGCGCTGAGACCACGCGTCGCGGTACCCAAGGAGGTCACGATGGAACAGTGGAGCTTTCCGCCGCGCTACGACGCCGACTACCGTCCGCCGGCGAGCTCGCGGTACTGGTTTCCGCGACGCGAGACGATGCCCGCCGCCGAGCGCGAAGCGGCGATCCTCGTCCGGCTGCGCGAAGTGACGCGCCACGCGTGGGATCACTCGCCCTTCTACCGCCGCAAATGGGAGGAAGCGGGATTCCATCCCGACCAATTGCGCACGCTCGAGGACTTCGAAGCGCGCGTGCCGGTCATCAAGAAGGCGGACCTTCGCGCGTCGCAGTCCGCGCATCCCCCGTTCGGCGACTACCTGTGCGTACCGGAGGGCGAGGTGTTCCACATCCACGGCACGTCGGGCACCACGGGACGGCCGACGGCATTCGCGATCGGCCGCGCCGACTGGGACGCGATCGCCAACGCGCATGCCCGCATCCTGTGGGCGATGGGCCTGCGCCCGGGCGATACGATCTTCATCGCGGCGATCTTCAGCCTGTACCTCGGGTCCTGGGGTTCGCTCGCGGGCGCGGAGCGCCTGGGCGCGAAGGCGTTCCCGTTCGGCGCGGGCGCCGCGGGCATGACGGCGCGCGCGGCGATGTGGCTCGACCTCGTGAAGCCGCAAGGGCTCTATGCGACGCCGTCGTTCGCGCTGCACCTCGCGGAGGTCGCGCGCGACGAGGGCTACGACCCGCGCGCGTTCGGGCTGAAGACGATGTTCTTCTCCGGCGAGCCCGGCGCTTCCGTGCCCGGCGTGCGCGACCGCATCGCCGACGCGTACGGTGCGCGCGTCGTCGACTGCGGCTCGATGGCCGAGATGACGCCGTTCATGAACGTGTCCGGCACGGCCGAGACCGACGGCATGCTGTGCTGGCAGGACGTCGTCTACACCGAGGTGTGCGACCCGGTGAAGTTCCATCGCGTGCCGTACGGGCAACGCGGCACGCCGGTCTACACGCATCTCGAGCGGACGTCGCAGCCGATGATCCGGCTGTTGTCCGGCGACCTCACGCTCTGGGAAAACGGCCCGAATCCCTGTGGCCGGACGTACCCGCGGCTGCCGCAAGGCATCTTCGGCCGCATCGACGACATGTTCACGATCCGCGGCGAGAACGTCTATCCGAGCGAGGTGGACGCCGTCGTCAACCAGCTGGACGGCTATGGCGGCGAGCACCGGATCGTCATTTCGCGCGAAGGCACGATGGACGAGTTGCTCGTGCGCCTGGAGGCAAGCGGCGAACTCGCCGCACGCGGCGGCGATGCGTTGAACGGCCTGCGCGACGAGGCGTCGCGGCGGCTCGCGAAGATGCTGGGCCTGCGCGCGAAGATCGAGGTCGTCGCACCCGGCACGTTCCCGCGTACCGACTTCAAGGCGCGGCGCGTCGTGGACGACCGCGAGGTGTTCCGCGACATGAGCCAGAGGCTCGCGACGTCCGGCTGACCGCGATGGGCTATGTCGCGTCGCTCGACCTCGTCGCCGCCGCGCGGGCCGGGCACACGCGCGCGATCGCCCGCCTGCTGACACGCGCCGAAAGCGGGGTCGCCGAAGCGCGGCCCGCGCTGGACGCGATGTTCGCGCACGCCGGCCGCGCGCACGTTGTCGGCATCACCGGCGTGCCCGGCAGCGGCAAGTCGACGCTCGTCGCGCTGGTGGCCGCCGCGATCCGCAAGCAGGGACGCACCGTGGCGATCGTCGCCATCGACCCGTCGTCGCCGTTTTCCGGCGGCGCGATCCTCGGCGATCGCATCCGTATGGGAGAACTCGGCGGCGATCCTGGCGTGTTCGTCCGCAGCATGGCCACGCGCGGCGCGCTGGGCGGGCTCGCGCGCGGCACGCTGGAAGCGGTCGACGTGCTCGATGCGTCCGGCTTCGACGTCGTGATGATCGAGACGGTCGGCGTCGGGCAGGACGAGGTCGACGTCGCACGCGCTGCGCACACGACGGTCGTCGTCTCCGCGCCGGGCCTGGGCGACGACATCCAGGCCATCAAGGCCGGCGTACTCGAGATCGCCGACATCCACGTCGTCAGCAAGTGCGACAAGCCGGATGCCAACCGCACGATCGCGGACTTGAAGTCGATGCTGATCCTCGACCTCGCGAATCGTCCTGGCTGGAAGCCGCCGGTGTTGCCGACGAGCGCTGCGACCGGCGAGGGCGTCGACGCACTCGTGGCCGCCGTCGACGCGCATCGCGCCGCGCTCGAGCAGAGCGGCGAGATCGCGACACGGCGCGCGTTGATCGACGAACGCCGGCTGCTCAAGGCCAGCGAGGAACTGCTGCGCGACCGCTTCGAGCGCGCGCGCGACGGCCGCGTCGCGTCGCTGCTCGCCGCGATGGCCGCGCGTGAACTGTCACCGCACGCCGCCGCGACGCGCCTGCTCGCGGCGCTGCCTCAAGGAGAAACCGCATGAACGATCGAGTCCCCCACCGCCTGCTCGACGAGGCCGCACGCGACGCGCTGACCGAACAGGTCGCCGCCTGGGAGCGTGGCGAGGTCGCGCGCTTCACCGCCAAGGCGCCCGAGCGCGCCGCGGAGTTCCGCACGCTGGGCGGCTTCCCCGTCAAGCGGACGTACACGGCGCTGGACGTCGCCGACACGCCGCTCGAGGACATCGGCCTGCCGGGCCAGTATCCGTACACGCGCGGGCCGTATCCGACGATGTACCGCGGTCGCACGTGGACGATGCGCCAGATCGCGGGCTTCGGCACCGCCGAGGACACGAACGGGCGCTTCAAGTACCTGATCGCCAACGGCCAGACCGGGCTGTCCACCGACTTCGACATGCCGACGCTGATGGGCTACGACAGCGACCATCCGATGAGCGAAGGCGAGGTGGGCCGCGAGGGCGTCGCCATCGACACGCTCGCCGACATGGAGCGGCTGTTCGACGGCATCGACCTTACGAAGATCTCCGTGTCGATGACGATCAACCCGTCCGCGTGGATCCTGCTCGCGATGTACGTGGCGCTAGCGCAGCGCCGCGGCTACGACCTCAATGCGCTGTCAGGCACGATCCAGGCCGACATCCTGAAGGAATACCAGGCGCAGAAGGAATGGATCTTCCCGATCGCGCCGTCGGTGCGCATCGTCCGCGACTGCATCACGTACTGCGCGACGCACATGAAGCGCTACAACCCGATCAACATCTCGGGTTACCACGTGTCGGAGGCCGGCAGCTCTCCGCTCGACGAAGTGGCGTTCACGATGTGCAACCTCATCACCTACGTCGAGGAGGTGCAGAAGACCGGCATGCACGTCGACCAGTTCGCACCGCGGCTCGCGTTCTTCTACGTATGCCAGGCGGACTTCTTCGAGGAGATCGCCAAGTTCCGCGCGGTGCGCCGCGTCTACGCCAAGATCATGAAGGAGCGCTTCGGCGCGCAGAACCCGGAGTCGATGCGGCTGCGCTTCCATTGCCAGACGGCGGCAGCGTCGCTGACCAAGCCGCAATACGAGATCAACATCGTGCGCACGGGGCTGCAGGCACTGGCCGCCGTGCTGGGCGGCGCCCAGAGCCTGCACACCAACGGCAAGGACGAGGCATTCGCGATCCCGACGGAGGAGGCGATGCGCATCGCGCTGCGCACGCAGCAGATCATCGCCGACGAATCGAACGTCGCCAACGTGGTCGACCCGCTCGGCGGTTCGTACTTCCTCGAGGCGCTGACGACGCAGTACGAGAAGGCGATCTTCGAGGTGATCGACGAAGTCGACCGCCGGGGAGGCACGATCAAGCTGACCGAAGAAGGCTGGTTCCAGCGCCGCATCGCCGACTTCGCCTACGAGACTGCGCTGCGCAAGGCCAACGGCGAGAAGCCGGTGATCGGCGTCAACAAGTACGTGATGCCGGACGAGAAATTCGACATCGAGCTGCATCCGTACGACACGTCGACGGCCGACCGCCAGGTGGCGGGCCTGAACAAGGTTCGCCGCGAGCGCGACAACGCGAAGGTGGACGCGTTGCTGGACAAGCTCGTCGCCGTCGCCAACGACCCGGCGCAGAACATCATGCCGGCGACGATCGAGCTTGTCGCAGCGGGTGCGTCGATGGGCGACATCGTGGAGAAGCTGAAAGGCGTCTGGGGCACGTACCGCGAGCGCCCGATCTTCTGACGACGGGAGGCGCGCTCCGTGGAGACCCTGGCGAACGATGCCGTCGCGACCGTCGTCGCGCGGATGCTGAAGGCGCGCGGTGTCGACCGCGTATTCGCGCTGTGCGGCGGCCACATCATGCCGTTGTGGATGGCCTGCGATGCGGAAGGCATCGCGATCGTCGACGTCCGCGACGAGCGGGCGGCCGTCTACATGGCGCACGCCTATGGCGAGCTGCGCGGCATGCCCGGTGTCGCGCTTGTCACTGCCGGTCCCGGCGTGACGAACGCGATGACGGGTATTGCCAACGCGCACGTCGCGCGCGCGGCCGTCGTCGTGCTGTCGGGCGTGCCGCCGCGTCCGCAGGAGGGGCGCGGTGCGCTGCAGGACCTCGACCACGTCGGCATGATGCGCGGCATCACGCGCTACGCGCGGACGCTGCGCGAGCCGTCGCTGGTGCCGCAGTCGTTCGCCGAAGCCTGGGCGCGGGCGCGCGGCGACGCGGGAGGCGAATCCGGCCCCGTGTATCTCGACTTTCCCACCGACGTGCTGCGCGCCACCATCCCGCCTGCGCTGCAGCGGGTGGCAAACGCAGGCGAGGCGGCGCGCGTCGTGCCCGCGCCGGACCCGGTGGCGATCGCGCGCGCGGTGGACGCCGTATGGACGGCCCGCCGGCCGCTGGTGATCGGCGGGCGCGGCGTGCGCGGCGCGGCCGAGGCGCTCGCGCGCTTCCTCGACGCGACCGGCGCGCTCTACCTCGATACCGGCGAGAGCAAGGGCGTGCTGCCGGCGGCGCATCCTGCCTATGTCGGTGCGATGCGCGGTGCGGTGATGGGCGATGCGGACGTGGTCGTCACGCTCGGCCGGCGGCTCGATTTCCAGCTCGCGTACGGTTCACCCGCAGTGTTCGGCGCCGCGCGCTTCGTCCGCGTGGCGGACAACGCGGCGGAATTGCGCGACAACCGTCGCGGTGAGGTCGAGGTGTTCGCGGACTGCGGTGCAGCGCTGGACGCGCTGGTCACGGCCGCCGCCGGCCGCGCGCCGGCGGTCGACCGCGCGTGGTCCGCGCGGCTGCGCGCCGAGCACGAGGCGCGCGCGACGAAGCTCGCGAGCGCGATGCGTGCGGCGCCGTCCGCGCCCGACGGCGCGATCCACCCCAACCGGCTGCTCGCCGCGCTCGCCGACGCATTGAGCGACGACGCGGTCGTCGTCGCCGACGGTGGCGATTTCCTCAGTTTTGCCCGCGTCGCGCTCGACGCGCCCACGTACCTGGATCCCGGGCCACTCGGTTGCATCGGCGTCGGCACGCCGTTCGGCATCGCGGCGGCGCTCGCAGCGCCGGACCGCGACGTCGTCGTTGCCACCGGCGACGGTGCGTTCGGATTCAACGCGATGGAGCTCGACACGGCCGCGCGCCACGGGGCGAAGCTGCTGGTCGTCGTCGCCAACAACGGCGCGTGGCAGATCGAGGTGAACGACCAGCAGCAGAACTGGGGCCGCGTCGTCGGCACGCGGCTGCAGTTCGCCGACCACGCGGCGATGGCGCGCGCGTTGGGCCTGTATGCGGAGCGCGTGACCGATGCAGATGCATTGCCAGGCGCGATCGCCCGGGCGCTCGCGCATCGCCCCGCGCTGCTGGACGTCGTCGTGCGTACCGACGTCGTGTCCGCCGACGGCAAATCGGGGCTCGCCATCGTTCCCGACCTGCAGGCGCTGACCGCGTGGGACGACGCCGAGCGCCGCTGGCGCGAATGACCGCGAGCTGCGGTCGGCGCAGGGGCGCCGTGTTAACGTCGGTCCACGATGCAGATCCGCTACCAGCACTACACGCCCGAGATTGGTGACGGCGCTCGCTTCGGCGCGCATGCGCTCGTCGCGGGCCGCACGACCGCGGGACCGGACCTGCGGCTCGAAGCCTATGCGACGGTGCGCGCCGACGGCGAGGCCATCACGCTCGGGGCCGACACATGGCTCGGCACGCGTGCCACCGTGCACATCGCGCACGACGTCTATGCGACGACGATGGGGGACGGCGTCACGGTGGGGCGCTACGGGCTCGTCCACGCGTGCACGCTGGGCGACGGCGTTGTCGTCGCGGACGCGGCAACCGTCATGGACGGCGCGACGCTGGGTGCGCATGCACTCGTGATGCCGGGATCCGTCGTCCCGCCGCGCAAGACGCTGGCGGGCGGCATGATCTACGCCGGCAGTCCCGCAGTCCCGGTGCGTGCCATCGAGCGCGACGAGCTCGCGCGCTATCACGCGGCGCTGCGCCGCGGCGAGCCGCTCGAGCCGTACACGCTGGCCGAACTGCCGCCGCTGCGCTTTCCGCCTGCCGTGTCGGGCGCCGCGCGGCCGTCGCTGGCGACGACGAGCTTCGTTGCGGCCACCGCTGCGCTTGCGGGACGCGTCGAGCTCGATGCCGACGCGAGCATCTATTTCGCGTGCGTCGTCGACGCCGGCGATTCGCGCATCGCGCTCGGGCGGCGCACGAACGTGCAGGACAACAGCTTCCTCGTCACCGACGGCCTGCGTGGAGAACTGGTACTGGGCAACGACGTCACCGTCGGGCACAACGTGCGTATGGGCTCGGGGCGCGTTGCCGATCGCTGCCTGATCGGCATGGGCGCGATCGTCGGCGACCACCTGGTGATGGAAGAGGGCGCGTGCATCGCGGCGGGCGCGCATGTCGCGCCCGGCACGCACGTGCCGGCCGGCTGGATCTACGCGGGACGCCCGGCGCGGCCATTCCGCGAGCTCAAAGGCGTCGAGCGCGACGGCTTCGCGGACATTGTCCGCGTGTACGCCGAATACAGCGCTGTCTACGCGGGCCGCTGAGCCGCGCTCACGCCGCCAGCACCGCCACCTGCACGCTGACCGCCGCGTTGGCGAGGTGCGCGCGCAGCAGCGACGCCGCCGCGTTCTCGTCGCGCGCGTCGATCGCGCGCAGGATCTGCTCGTGCTCGGTCCACACGGCGCGCCGGTATTCGCGCTGCGCGAGAACCTCGCGCATCGCGCGCCGCAGGTGGTGCCACAGCTTTTCCATCGTGTCGACGAACAAGCGGTTGCCGGACGTCGCGTACAGCCACATGTGGAACGCCATGTCCGCGTCGATCAGCGGGCCGATCGCGTTGTCGCGCACGGCGGCCTGGCCGACGGCAAGCAGGCGGTGGCCTTCGGCGCGCTGCGTGTCCGTGGCGTTGCGCGCGGCCAGCGCGGCGGCCAGCGGCTCGATACCGAGCCGCAGCTCGTAGATCCAGCGCATGAACTCGCGGTCGAGCGGTGCGACCATCAGCCCGCGCCGCCCCGCCTGCGCGACGAAGCGCTGCTCGCGCAGCAGCATCAGCGCCTGCCCGACCGGCTGGCGCGAGACCGCAAGCTTGGCGGCGACGCTTTCCTGCGTCAGGCGCTCGCCGGGCGTGAGGCGGCCGTCGATGATCGCGTCGAGGATCGCGCGGTACACCTGCTCGACCATCGTCGGTCCGGCCGCGACGGCAGCCATCGATTGTGCGGAAGCCATGGCGAACGATGATAGCGGTTCGGCGGCGGGCACGCGACGCGCGCGGCGCTTCCTGCGGACAGCCGCTCAGCGCTGCGCGGGACCGAGCGTGATGTCGCCGTACCAGGCTTCGGCGTGCGTGCCCGTGTTGTCCGTGTCGGTCATCACCGAGACGGAGACGAGCTTGCCGGGAGCCTCGCCGAACGCGCGACGGAAGTCCGTCGCCAGGTTGCGCGTCACCGCGACCCAGTGGCCGGCGTCCGCGTTGCCGGTCGTCGCGACGACAATCATGATGCGGTCGGTGAACGGGTCGACGATCATCGTGTCCACCGGCGCGTTGCTGGACCACACGTACATCAGCGTTGCGTACGCGAGCACGCGGCCCGACACGATCTTCGACAGCCGGAACGCGGCCTGGTCGCCGATGGGCAGCCTGCTGCGGTCGCCGTCGAACTCGAAGATCACACGCGCGGCGGCGTCTTCGTGATCGCGCGTCGTGTTGTCGCCACCGGGCACCACGCCCGCGACCTTCCATCGCCAGTGCGCGACCGGCGTCGCGGCGATGTCCATCGCCAGTTCGTGCCCGACGAGACTCGCAGAGCTGTCCGCCACGGCATGGAGCACGGGCGTGCCGGCGTCGAGCACGACGTCATAGCGCGTCGGCGTCTTGCGCTCGTTGATCGGGACGGTGACCCAGCCGGGCGGCAGCGCGCGGCCGGGCGCGCCGGCCGAGAACGGCGGGAGCGCGGCCGCCGTCACGGCGGCCAGTGCGGCGGGGGGCTGCGCGGGCGGCGTCTGCGCAACGGCACCGAGCGCCATCGAGGCGGCGAGCAGTGGCACGAGGCGGGTAGGGCGCACGCGGCGGAGCATAGCGCCTTCGGCGACCCGCGTCTCGTATAATCGCGGGTCCCGTCCCCGTGTTTTCGCATCCCCGATGAGCCTCGATCGCGTCCCCGCCGGCACGGACGTCCCCAACGACTGCAACGTCGTCATCGAAATCCCGATGCACGGCGATCCGATCAAGTACGAGGTCGACAAGGCCACGGGCGCCGTGTTCGTCGACCGCTTCATGTCGACGGCGATGCACTACCCGTGCAACTACGGCTACATCCCGCAGACGCTGTCCGCGGATGGCGACCCGGCCGACGTGCTGGTGCTGTCGCCGGTGCCGCTGATCACCGGCGTCGTCGTCCGCTGCCGGCCGATCGGCATGCTGAAGATGGAAGACGAGGCCGGGGGCGACGCCAAGATCCTCGCCGTGCCCATCGACAAGCTCTCTGCCATCTACCGGGACGTGCAGTCGCCGCGCGACCTGCCGGCCATCACGACGCAGCAGATCGCCCACTTCTTCGAGCATTACAAGGACCTGGAGCCCGGCAAGTGGGTGAAGATCGCCGGCTGGGTGGGCGCCGAGGAAGCGAAGCAGGAGATCGTCGAGTCGGTGCGGCGCTTCGCCAAGCCCCCGCGCAAGAAGAAGGCGTGACGGCGCGGGCGGATTGCCCGTGAGCGCGGCGGTGCCGGACGTCGCCCGGACGCCGGCGCGCGTCGCCGTGTTTCCGGCCCTGTTCGTGCTGCTGTGGAGCACCGGCTTCATCGCGGCCAAGTACGGCTTGCCGCATGCGCCGCCGTTCACGTTCCTCGGTTACCGGTTCGCGATCGTCGCCGTGCTGATGACGGCCGTCGCGACGCTCGCGGACGCCGCGTGGCCGCGCGGCGCGCAGGCGTGGCATTGCGCCGTCGCCGGCTGGCTCGTCCACGGCATCTATCTGGGCGGCGTGTTCTTCGCCATTTCCAAGGGCACTGCGGCCGGTGTCAGCGCGATGATCGTCGGCCTGCAACCGCTGCTGACGGTACTGCTCGCGTGGATGTGGCTCGGCGAACGCGTCGTCGCGCGGCAGTGGGCGGGGCTCGCCATCGGGCTCGCCGGCGTCGCGCTCGTCGTGGGGCACAAGCTCGGTGCCGCCGGCTGGCCCAGCGTCGTCGCGCTGGTGGCGGCGCTCGTCGGCATCAGCGTCGGCACGCTGTACCAGAAGCGCTACTGCCATGCCGTGGACCTCCGGACCGGCGCCGCCATCCAGTTCGCTGCGTGCGCGCTGGCCTACGTGCCGCTCGTGGCATTCGTGGATGGATGGCGCGTCGATTGGGCACCTGCGTTCGTCGGCGCGCTCGCCTGGTCCGTTGTCGTGCTGTCGATGATCTCGATCTCGGTGCTGTACTGGCTGCTGCGGCGGGGCGCAGCGGCCGATGTCGCCCGGCTGTTCTTCCTGGTGCCCGCGGTCACCGCGGTGATGGCATTCGTCCTCTTCGGAGAGCGGCTGACGTCGCTGGCGCTCGTCGGCATGGCGCTGATCGCCGTCGGCGTGGTCCTGGGACGGGCGCGCCCGGACGCCTGAGCGGAAACTCGTGTGTCAGGCCTGCGCGCGGATGACGCGCGTGTGGGCGATCCGGTCGTGCAGGAACTGGCGCTCGCGGTCCGCGAGTGCCCACAGGTAGTTGGCGAACAGCGGTACTAGCACCAGCATGCCGACGTCGCGCGCGGCAAGCCACGGATAGAGGAGCACGGCCGCGAGCGGACCGATCCAGCCCGCCGCGTAGCGCAGCAGCGCCGCCTTGCGATCGGGCGGCTCCCCGGCGGTGGTGACCAGCCGCAGCCGCCACGTCTTCTGCGGCAGCGTACGGCGGCCGCCCGTCCAGCACCACGTGAAATACGCGGCAGCGATGGCGAACTGCAGGCAGAAGAGCATCACCTGCGTCGCGAGCGGGGGGACGACCAGCCGGTCCACGGCACCGGCGTGCCCGGGCGTCGCGAGCGGCAGCAACGCGAAGCCGACAACGAACAGCAACGCTGTCAGCAGCAACAGCTCGTAGAGTGCGGCGGCCAGCCGCCGGCCGAGGCCAGCCAGCGGCGCGGCGGGCAGCGGTTCATGGGCGTCCGGCGCGCCCCGCACGCCGGCGGGCGAGCCAGCCGCAGTCACGCGCGATGCCGCCTCAGTGCACCGGCGCGGTGGCGGGCGCGGTCGCTCCCGCCGGCACGGCCTGGGGATTGGCCGCAGGCGGCAGCGACCGCGGCGGCCCACCTGGCGCGACGCCCGGCGCCGCGGGGCCGGCGGCGCTGGTGCCTGTGCCCCTGGGCGCGCCCGCAGGGCGGGAAGACTTGCCGTGGGCTGCGTTGGCGCGAGCCCGCAATTCCTGCTGCTTTTCCGGGGGCAGGCTCTGATATTGCTCCCACTTGCTGCGCATCTCCGCCTTCTGCGCGGGCGTCAGCGAGCGCATCGTCTGGTATTCCTTGCGGGCGGCATCGCGCTGGTCCGGCGTGAGCTGCGCCCAGGTGCGCATGCGGCTCTGTGTCCGTTCCTGCTCGGCCGGGGACATCCGAGGGTAGCGTTCGGCGAGCCCCAGCCATTTGCGCCGCCGCGACGCATCCATCTTGTTCCAGTCCTGCGCCAGCGGGGCGAGCGTTGCTTGCTGCTGCGGCGAAAGCTCCGACCACTGGGGCGCGGTCAGCGGCAATGGCGCGCCGGTCGCCGGGGCGGGGACCGCCACGACGACCGCAGCCAGCGCGAGCGCGAGTATCAGTTGTCGAGCGACGTCTTGAGCCACGTCTGGAATCCCCCGTCCAGGTAGGCGTCGATGGGCAGGTCGGAAGCCAGGATCTGGGCGTCGAGCTCCTCCAGTTCCTGGATGTGCGTGTAGGCGCGCCATTGCTGGTAGCCGACGCCGGAAACCACCGCGACGAACACCAATGCGACCAGCGAGTAGAGGGGCTTGCGGGAGCGGCGCACCGGAACCCGCGCGAATCCGTGCGCACCGGCGAGCTCGACCGCGTCCACTGCAACCGGCACCGCGCCGTCGAGGCGAGCGAGCGCGGCCTCGCGCGCCTGGCGCAGCCGATACGCGTGCCCCGGCTTCAGGTCCGCTGCCGAGCGATCGAGGTAACCCTTTATTTTTACAGCAAATTCGTCTTCACGTTCGGTCATAGCCGAAGCCCCTTGGCGGCGAGCGTTGCAGACAGCGCATGGACAGCGCGCGAGCAATGGGTCTTGACGCTACCCTCCGAGCATCCCATCGCGACCGCAGTTTCCGCAACGTCGAGCTCTTCCCAGTAACGCAGCAGAAACGCCTCCCGTTGACGCGCCGGCAGCCGGGCGAGCGCATCCTCGATGACCGCCATGACCTGGCCCTGCTCGGCCTGCGCGGCCGGGTCGACCGTCGCGTTGGAGTCGGACCTGGCGGCAAGGGTTTCGAGCGGGTCGAAGTCATCGTCCTTGTCCTCGCCGCGGCCCAGCGCCGACAGCAGCGTCGTCCACGTCGAGCGTACCTTCTGGCGACGGAAATGATCATGGACGGCGTTCTGCAGGATGCGCTGGAAGATCGGCGCGAGCTCGGCGGCGGGCTTGTCGGCGTAGCGCTCGGTCAGCTTCAGCATCGCGTCCTGGACGATGTCGAGCGCCGCGTCCTCGTCGCGCACGGCGTACATCGCCTGCTTGAACGCGCGGCGCTCGACGCTTGCGAGAAAGCCCGAAATTTCCTGACGAGTGGCCAGAGGGACGACCGGATGGCGATGGATGGCGGGCGATTATAGGGTCCGACCCTATTTTCCGTCGTCGAAAATAGGGTCGGACCCTGCAGTGCAGCAAGCGCGGCGCTCTGAAAATAGGGTCGGACCCTGCCTTGACCGCGCCGCAGCATTTCGCTTAAGCTCCTTCGTCCAGTGCTGCAAAACCGTCGTCGGCGCAGCCTCCCGATGCACCACAAGTGCGAACGGAGCCTCCAAGCCGCGCTGCCAACGACGGGTGTCCCGATCGGCCTCACGCCCTCACTCGACAGATGAGAGGGCTACGCAAGTGGCAGCGCCCCACCCGGCGCTTTGAATCGATGCAGGCGTGTCCGCAGGCGCGGCATGGCGTTGTCGTGCGCGGTCGATATTCAACGCGAGGCGAGTGATGGAACTGACGGGTGCGGAAATCGTGGTCCGCTGTCTCAAGGACGAGGGCGTCGAGTACGTCTTCGGCTATCCGGGGGGCGCGGTCCTCAACATCTACGACGAGATCTTCAAGCAGGACGCGGTCAAGCACGTGCTGGTCCGGCACGAGCAGGGCGCGGTCCACGCGGCGGACGGCTATTCGCGCTCGTCGCGGAAGGTCGGCGTCGCCCTGGTGACGTCCGGTCCGGGCGTCACCAACGCGGTGACCGGCATCGCCACCGCGTACATGGATTCGGTGCCGATGGTCGTGCTGACGGGGCAGGTCCCGACGCACGCGATCGGCCAGGATGCATTCCAGGAGTGCGACACGGTCGGCATCACGCGCCCGTGCGTCAAGCACAACTTCCTCGTCAAGGACGTCAAGGACCTGGCGACGACGATCAAGAAGGCGTTCTACCTGGCGGCGAGCGGCCGCCCGGGCCCGGTGCTCGTCGACATCCCGAAGGACGTCACGCAGGCGTCGACCGAGTACAGCTATCCGAAGACGGTGTCGCTGCGTTCTTACAACCCCGTGACGAAGGGTCACTTGGGGCAGATCAAGAAGGCCGTGCAGCTGTTGCTGGATGCGAAGCGTCCGATGATCTACGCAGGCGGCGGCGTGATCCTCAACGACGCGGCACCGCAGCTGACGCGGCTCACGCGGCTGCTCGGCTTCCCGTGCACCAACACGCTGATGGGGCTGGGCGCGTTCCCCGGCACGGACCCCCAGTTCACCGGCATGCTGGGGATGCACGGCACGTACGAATCGAACATGGCGATGCAGCACTGCGACGTGCTGATCGCCATCGGCGCGCGCTTCGACGACCGCGTGATCGGCGACCCGGCGCACTTCTCGCGCGGCGATCGCAGGATCATCCACATCGACATCGACCCGTCGTCGATCTCGAAGCGCGTGAAGGTCGACGTGCCGATCGTCGGCTACGTGGCCGACGTGCTCGACGAGATGATCAGGCAGATCGAGAACTCGCCGCAGCGCCCGGACGCCGCGGCGCTGAAGGCGTGGTGGGCCGACATCAAGGAATGGCAGCGCAAGGATTGCCTCAAGTACGACCGCAAGAGCGACCTGATCAAGCCGCAGATGGTGATCGAGAAGCTCTACGCGATCACGAAGGGCGACGCGATCATCACGTCCGACGTCGGCCAGCACCAGATGTGGGCGGCGCAGTACTACAGGTTCGACAAGCCGCGCCGCTGGATCAACTCGGGCGGCCTGGGCACGATGGGCTTCGGCCTGCCGGCCGCGATGGGCGCGCAGATGGCCAATCCCGACGCGACGGTCGCCTGCGTGACGGGCGAGGCGTCGATCCAGATGTGCATCCAGGAACTGTCGACGTGCAAGCAGTACCACCTGCCCATCAAGGTCGTGAACCTCAACAATCGATACATGGGGATGGTGCGGCAGTGGCAGGAGTTCTTCTACGGCAACCGCTACGCCGAGTCGTACATGGACGCGCTGCCGGACTTCGTGAAGCTTGCCGAGGCCTATGGGCACGTTGGCCTGCGGATCGAGAAGCCGGGTGACATCGACGGCGCGCTGGCGGAGGCATTCAAGCTCAAGGAACGCACGGTGTTCCTCGACTTCATGACGGACCAGACCGAGAACGTGTTCCCGATGGTGCCCGGCGGCAAGGGCCTCACCGAGATGATCCTGGCGGAGGAATTGTGATGAGGCACATCCTCTCCATACTCGTCGAGAACGAGGCCGGCGCGCTGTCGCGGATCTCGGGGCTCTTCTCCGCGCGCGGCTACAACATCGAGTCACTGACGGTGGCGCCGACCGAGGACGCGACGATGTCGCGGATGACGATCGTCACGATCGGCTCCGACGACGTCGTCGAGCAGATCACCAAGCAGCTCAACAAGCTGGTCGAGGTGGTCAAGGTCGTGGACCTGACCGAAGGCAACCACATCGAGCGCGAGCTGATGCTCGTCAAGGTGCGCGCCTCGGGCAAGGACCGGGAGGAGATGAAGCGGCTCGCCGACATCTTCCGCGGCCGCATCCTGGACGTGACCGACAAGAGCTACACGATCGAGCTGACCGGCACTGGCAGCAAGCTCGACGCGTTCATCACGGCGATCGAGCCCGGCGTGATTTTGGAGACGGTGCGCACCGGCGCGTCCGGCATCGGCCGCGGCGAGCGCATCCTGCGCATCTGACGCCACCGCGCCCACACAAGACGATTACACGAGGAAGAGGAACGACCATGAAGGTGTACTACGAGAAGGATGCCGACCTGTCGCTGATCAAGGGCAAGAAGGTCACGATCGTCGGCTACGGTTCGCAGGGCCATGCCCATGCGCAGAACCTCAACGACAGCGGCGTCAAGGTGACGGTGGGAGTCCGCAAGGGCGGCCCGTCGTGGGACAAGGCCAAGAAGGCGGGCCTCAAGGTCGCCGAGGTCGCCGACGCAGTGAAGGGCGCCGACGTCGTGATGATGCTGATGCCGGACGAGCACATCGCAGCGACGTACAAGGCGGACGTCGAGCCGAACATCAAGAAGGGCGCGGTGCTCGCGTTCGCGCACGGCTTCAACGTGCACTACGGGCAGGTCGCGCCGCGTGCGGACCTCGACGTCGTGATGGTCGCGCCGAAGGCGCCGGGCCACACGGTGCGCTCGACGTACGTCGCCGGCGGCGGCGTGCCGATGCTGATCGCAGTCCACCAGGACGCGTCGAAGAAGGCCCGGGACGTCGCGCTGTCGTACGCGGCTGCGATCGGCGGCGCTCGCGCGGGCGTCATCGAGACCAATTTCCGCGAGGAAACGGAGACGGACCTGTTCGGCGAGCAGACCGTGCTGTGCGGCGGCCTGGTCGAGCTGATCAAGGCGGGCTACGAGACGCTGATCGAAGCCGGCTACGCGCCCGAGATGGCGTACTTCGAATGCCTGCACGAAGTGAAGCTGATCGTCGACCTGATCTATGAGGGTGGCATCGCCAACATGAACTATTCGATCAGCAACAACGCCGAGTATGGCGAGTACGTGACCGGCCCGAAGATCGTCACCGCCGACACGAAGAAGGCGATGAAGGACGTGCTGACGCGCATCCAGAACGGCGAGTACGCGCGCGACTTCATCCTCGAGAACCGCGCAGGCGCCCCGACGCTTCTCTCGCGCCGCCGCCTCACGGCCGAGCATTCGATCGAGCAGGTCGGCGAGAAGCTGCGCTCGATGATGCCCTGGATCCGCAAGAACAAGCTCGTCGACCAGACGCGCAACTGACGAGCACCACCGCCGGCGCCTGCCGGCTGCGCGTGGGCGCCGCGCCGTGACGGATGGCGCGGCCGCCCGCTATACTGGCCGCATGAAGCGAGCGGCCTTGTCCCCGTCACGCCAACGGCAACGCGGCTGGGCGGGCCTCATCGGCCTGCTGATCGCGCTGCTGATCGTTGCGTGGCTGGGCAAGATCCTGCTCGCGCGCTTGCTGCCGGCCGAATCGTCGCAGCACGCCGCCGCCGGGACGCATGTCCCCGGGGGCGCCGCACCCGCGCCCCTGGATCCGACGACCGCAGCGCCGTCGCCGCGCACCGAACTCGAACGCGCGCGCAACATGGGCACCGAGCTCAAGGCGCAAGCTGCGGACGAGGAAAAGCGCATCGACGCGCAGACGCAATAAGCGCACACCGCGCTCCGACGACTTGGCCAATCCCCTCTATCCCCATCCGCTGATCGCGCGCGAAGGCTGGCCCTATCTGGCGCTGGCGGTCGCGGCGGCCCTGTTCCTGTCGTTCGCCTGGTGGCCGCTGGGCGTGCTCGGCTGGCTCGTCGCGTTGTTCGTGCTGCAGTTCTTCCGCGACCCGCCGCGCGCCATTCCGGACGTGCCGGGTGCGGTGCTGTCGCCGGCCGACGGGCGCATCGTCGTCGTCGGCCGGGCGCGCGACCCCTATCTCGACCGCGACGCGCTGAAGATCAGCGTGTTCATGAACGTGTTCAACGTGCATTCCAACCGGTCGCCGGTCGACGGGACGGTCGTCGACGCGTGGTACCACCCCGGCCTGTTCGTCAACGCGGCACTCGACAAGGCGTCGCTCGAGAACGAGCGCAACGCGCTGCACCTGCGGACGGCCGGGGGGGCGGACGTCACGTGCGTGCAGGTGGCCGGCCTCGTCGCGCGCCGCATCCTGTGCTACGTGAAGCCGGGCGATGTGCTGACGCGCGGGCAGCGCTACGGCTTCATCCGCTTCGGCTCGCGCGTCGACGTCTACCTGCCGCTCACCGCCAAGCCCAGGGCCGCCGTCGGTGACAAGGTCGCCGCCACGACGACGATCCTCGCGGAACTCGCCTAGCCCGCGCCATGGTCGACTTCGACACCCAACGCGCGCTGCGCAAGAACCGCATCCGGCGGCGCGGCATCTATCTGCTGCCCAACCTCTTCACGACCGCGGCGCTGTTCGCGGGCTTCTACGCGATCGTGCAGGCGATGGATGCGCGGTTCGACCTCGCCGCCATCGCGATCTACGTTGCCATGTTGCTCGACAGCCTGGACGGGCGCGTCGCGCGGATGACGCATACGCAGAGCGCGTTCGGCGCCGAGTTCGACAGCCTCGCGGACATGGTGAGCTTCGGCGCAGCCCCGGCGCTCGTCATGTACGAATGGGTGCTGCGCGACATGGGCAAGCTGGGCTGGATCGCGGCGTTCGTCTACGTCGCGGGCGCGGCGCTGCGCCTCGCGCGCTTCAACACGCTGCTCGAGGTCGCGGACAAGCGCTGGTTCACCGGGCTGCCGAGCCCGTCGGCCGCGGCGCTGGTCGCGGGGTTCGTGTTCATCATGGACGACTACATGGTGGACCCGCTGGCGGTGCGCTGGCTCGCGTGGGCGATCACGCTGCTTGCCGGGCTGACGATGGTATCCAACCTCAAGTACTACAGCGGCAAGTCGATCAACCTGAAGAAGAGCGTGCCCTTCTTCGTGATCTTCCTGTTCGTGATCGTCATTGCCATCGCGTCCTACCAGCTGGCGACGACGTTGTTCGCGTGCTTCGTCGCGTACTGGGTGTCGGGCGTTGTGGTATCGGCCTGGCTCGCTCTTCGCAAGCGGCGCAGCGCGACGACGTAGCGTTGGCGCCGGTCCGTTTCCGCCCCGCGGCCGCTTCGCCATCGCCGCGTCGTGATGCCACCGCTCCGATGCCGGTACGCGCCGCTTCCCGCGCCCAAGTTCGCCATCCAAGCGTGGCCGCATGACACTGCCCTCCAACGTTCCAAGCGGGCGCGGGAAGCGGCGCGTACCGGCATCGAAGGCTTGGGATTCGCGAAAGCGCTGCGTTAGCGAACGCGAAGCCGCCCGTGGGGGAGCGCGGCTGGCGTCCGGCGCCCATTTCGGCGGCCGCAGGCGACCCGTGCAACCGACGCGGGAAATGGGCGCCGGGCGCCAGTCGCGCTCCCCCACGGGCAATCGGCCTTGCACGACGCCACGATTTCCGCTAACGTCACCCGCATGAGCCGTACCGCCACGCTCGCCGCCACCGCGATCCCCGCCGTCGGGTCGATCGCGCTCGGCCTCGCAGGTGCCCCGCTGCTGGGCGGCCTGCTGCTGCGCCTCGCGCGCACATAACCTACCCCCCAATTCGAGCAACACCGTCCGCGCCGCCCGGCAGCCCCGGGAGGGATGCGCACACTGCAACCCGTCGTCACGGCCCAACCCCGATGCCGGACGACACACGCAACGAGGCCCGTCATGACCGCACCCGTTCCGCACAAGTACCAGGCGTTCGCGCCGATCCCGCTCGCTGACCGCCGCTGGCCGGCGCGCACGATCACGGCAGCCCCCGTGTGGTGCAGCGTGGACCTGCGCGACGGCAACCAGGCGCTGATCGAGCCGATGGACCCGGAGCGGAAGCTCCAGATGTTCCGGCTGCTCGTGGACATGGGCTACAAGGAGATCGAAATCGGGTTCCCTGCCGCGTCGCAGACGGATTTCGACTTCGTACGCAAGCTGATCGAGGACAGGCTGATCCCGGCCGACGTCACCGTCCAGGTGCTGACCCAGGCGCGCGATTCGCTGATCCGCCGCACGTTCGAGGCGCTGGAAGGCGTGCCGCGCGCGATCGTTCATCTCTACAACTCGACGTCGACGACGCAGCGGCGCGTCGTGTTCCGCGCGGAGAAGCCGGAGATCGTCGCCATCGCCACGACGGCGGCGACACTGATCCGCGACCTCGCCGCGGAGCGCCCGCAGACGGACTGGTATTTCCAGTACTCGCCGGAGAGCTTCACCGGGACGGAACTCGATTTCGCCAAGGAGATCTGCGACGCGGTAGTCGCGATCTGGGCGCCCACGCCGGCGCACAAGGTGATCATCAACCTGCCCGCGACGGTCGAGCTGGCGCCGCCCAACGTCTATGCCGACCAGATCGAGTGGATGAGCCGCAACGTCGAGCAGCGCGACTCGATCGTGCTGTCCGTCCACCCGCACAACGACCGCGGCTGCGGCGTCGCGGCGGCGGAGCTCGCGCAGATGGCCGGCGCCGATCGTGTCGAAGGCTGCCTGTTCGGCAACGGCGAGCGTACCGGCAACGTGTGCCTCGTGACGCTCGGGCTCAACCTGTACACGCAGGGCATTGACCCTGGCATCGATTTCTCGGACATCAACGAGATCATCCGCACCGTCGAGTACTGCAACCAGCTGCCCGTGCATCCGCGGCACCCGTACGGGGGCGAACTCGTGTTCACCGCGTTCTCGGGCTCGCACCAGGACGCGATCAAGAAGGGCCTCGCCGAACGTGCCGAATGGAAGGCACAGGGCAAGGATGTCTGGGACGTCCCCTACCTGCCGATCGACCCGGCGGACGTCGGCCGCACGTACGACGCGGTGATCCGCGTCAACAGCCAGTCGGGCAAGGGCGGTGTCGCCTACCTCTTGGAGCGCGACCACGGGCTGGCGCTGCCGCGTCTGCTGCAGATCGAGTTCAGCCAGGTCGTGCAGCGGATGGCGGATGCCACCGGCAAGGAACTGGGTGCCAACGAGATCCGCGCGGCGTTCGACCGTGAATACGTGCTGGGCGAAGCGCCGATCGCCTATCGCGACCACCGTGCGCAACACAACGCCGAAGATGGTCGTGTCGAGCATCTGGCGGCGCGGGTGACGATAGCCGGCCGCGAGCGCACGCTGGAGGGCGCGGGCAACGGGCCGGTCGACGCGTTCGTCGCGGCGCTGCGCGCCGAGCTGGGCGTGGACCTGCACGTGCAGAACTATCACGAGCACGGGGTCGGTGCCGGCGAGGACGCGACGGCCGTGTCGTACGTGCAGCTCCGCTTCGGCGACGAGCGCACCGTCTACGGCGTCGGCTTCGACCCCAACATCGTCACCGCGACGCTGAAGGCGGTCGTCTCCGCCGTGAACCGCGAAGCCCGCGCGGGGATGCTGTCGATCGGGGGCAGCACGCAGGCGCCGCAGGCCGTCCCAGCCTGAGGGCCCGGTCGGCCCCAGGCCTTGCCGCGGTGCACCGCGGCAAGGCCCTTTTCAGTCACGCGCGGCCCGTACTGCGGTGCGGCAAAGCCGTTACAATCGAGGGTCGTCGCGCGACGACTCGTCCACCCTCGAAATCCGCGAGCCTGCCATGTCCAGTCCTGTCCCCGGTGTCGAAATTTCCGCAACCATCACCCCGGCCTATGCCGAGATCCTGACCGCGCCGGCGCTCGAGTTCTTCGCGAAGTTGCAGCGCGCGTTCGGCGATCGCCGCGACGAGCTGATGGCGGCGCGCGACAAGCGCCAGGCCGAATTCGACGCGGGCGTGCTGCCTGACTTCCTGCCGTCGACGCGCGCGGTGCGCGAAGGCGACTGGACGTGCGCGCCTTATCCGGCCGACATCGCCGATCGTCGCGTCGAGATCACGGGGCCCGTCGACCGCAAGATGGTGATCAACGCGCTCAATTCGGGCGCGAGCGTCTACATGGCGGACTTCGAGGATGCCAACACGCCCAAGTGGGACAACAACCTGCAGGGCCACATCAACCTGCGCGACGCGGTGCGCCGGCGCATCGAGTTCACGTCCCCGGAAGGCAAGTCATACAAGCTCGCCGACAAGACTGCCGTGCTGTTCGTCCGTCCGCGCGGGTGGCACCTGCCGGAGAAGCACGTGAAAGTCGACGGCAAGGTCGCGTCTGGTGGCATCTTCGATTTCGCGCTCTATTTCTTCCACAACGCGAAGGAACTGAAAGCACGCGGCAGCGGGCCCTACTTCTACCTGCCCAAGCTCGAGAGCCACCTCGAGGCGCGGCTGTGGAACGACATCTTCGTGATGGCGCAGGACGAGCTCGGCATACCGCGCGGGACCGTCAAGGCAACCGTGCTGATCGAGACGATCCTCGCCGCGTTCGAGATGGACGAGATCCTGTACGAGCTCCGCGAGCACTCGGCAGGCCTCAACGCCGGCCGCTGGGACTACATTTTTTCGTGCATCAAGAAGCTGCGCAGCAACCGCGACTTCTGCCTCGCGGACCGCGCGCTGGTCACGATGACGACGCATTTCATGAAGAGCTACGCGGAGCTGCTGGTCAAGACGTGCCATCGCCGGAACATCCACGCGATGGGCGGCATGGCCGCGCAGATCCCCGTCAAGAACGACGAGAAGGCCAACGCGGAGGCCTTCGCCAAGGTCAAGGCGGACAAGGAGCGCGAGGCGACGTACGGGCACGACGGCACGTGGGTCGCGCACCCGGCGCTGGTCGGCGTGGCCAAGGAAGCGTTCGACCGCCTGATGCCGACGCCCAACCAGATCGCGACGAAGAAGCGCGAGGACGTGAAGGCCACCGCGGCGGACCTGCTGCAATTCGAGCCCGAGAAGCCGATCACCGAGGCGGGGCTGCGCCTCAACATCAACGTGGCCATCCAGTACATCGGGGCATGGCTCGCGGGCCAGGGCGCGGTGCCGATCTACAACCTGATGGAAGACGCGGCCACGGCCGAGATCTCGCGCTCCCAGGTATGGCAGTGGATCCGCTCGCCGAAGGGCGTGCTCGACGACGGGCGCAAGGTCACCAAGCCGATGGTCGCCGCGATGATTCCCGAGGAGCTCGCGAAGATCCGCACGCTGCTGGGCGCTGCGTGGGGCGATGGCAAGTACGACGATGCGGCGAAGATCTTCGCGAGCCTCGTCGACAACGACACGTTCGTCGACTTCCTGACGTTGCCGGCGTACGAGCGGATCGACTGAAGTCCAGGGGTTGGCGGGCTCGGCGGCGTAAGGGGCCGCGGAGCCACGCTGTTGCACGCGGCGCGGTGACGCACGACGCGGCACGTTAGAGTGCGCGTCGATGCACGACCTCTCGATCATCATCACGCTCGCGGGTGCCCTCGCATTCGCGCTCGTGCTCGGCTGGATCACCGAGCGCATCGGGCTTTCCGCGCTGGTCGGCTACATGCTCGCCGGCGTCGTCGTCGGGCCACACACCCCGGGTTTCGTTGCCAACGCGTCACTCGCGTCGCAGATGGCCGAGATCGGCGTGATCCTGCTGATGTTCGGCGTCGGCATGCACTTCCATCCGCAGGACCTGCTGAAGGTCCGCAACGTCGCCATCCCGGGCGCGATTGCGCAGAGCGCGGTTGCCGTCGTCGCGGGTTATGGCGTCGCGATGCTGCTCGGCTGGAGCGGTGCGGGGGGCCTTGTGTTCGGCATGGCGCTGGCCGTGGCGAGCACCGTCGTGCTGATGCGGATGCTCGTCGCCACCGGGCGCCTCGACGGCCGCGACGGCCACGTGACCGTCGGCTGGCTGATCGTCGAGGACCTGTTCACCGTCGTCGCGCTCGTGCTGCTGCCGGCGCTGGCGACGCCCGAGCTGTCGTGGCAGGGGCTGGGCGTCGGCGTCGTGTATGCGCTCGGCAAGGCCGCGCTGTTCGGCGCGCTGGTATGGATCCTGGGCACGCGTGTGATGGACCGCTTGATGGAATTCGTCGTGCGGACGCGCTCGGCCGAATTGTTCACGGTAACGATCTTCGTGATCGCACTCGGCGTGGCGGCGGTGGCGGCGGAAGTGTTCCACGTGTCGGTCGCGCTCGGCGCGTTCTTCGCGGGGCTCGTCGTCGGACAATCGCGCTTCGGCACGCAGGCCAACGCGGACATGGCGCCGTTCCGCGACGTGTTCACCGCGTTGTTCTTCGTGTCGGTGGGCATGCTGTTCGACGCGACGCTGCTCGCGAGCGAGCCGGTGGCCGTGGCGCTCGCGCTGGCGATCGTGCTGCTGCTGAAGCCGGCGATCGCGCTCGGCATCGTGCTGCTGTTGCGGCAGCCGGCGCGCACGGCGCTGACGGTGGCCGTGGGCCTCGCGCAGATCGGCGAGTTCTCGTTCATCCTCGGCAGCCTGGGCGTGAGCCTGGGACTGCTGCCACCCGCCGGCATGGGCGTGCTGGTGATCGCGGCCATCGTGTCCATCGCCATCAATCCGCTGCTGTTCCGCCTGCTGGGCTGGTGGGAGCGGCGGCAAGGCATCGTCGCGGCGAGCGCGATCCCGGACGATGCACCCGCGTCCGCGATCGCACGCACGTCGAGCGTGATCGTGTGCGGAGATACGCCGCTTGCGATCCGGCTCGCGCGCGACTGCGCGACGCGGGGCGTCGACGTCGCAGTCGTCGGCCAGAGCGTGGACGCGCTCGACGAGCTGCAGGACGAGGGCGTCAAGACCGTCTACGGCGACCCGGGGAATGCCGCGGTGCTCGACGCCGCAGGCGTGGGCACCGCGCACGCGATCGTCATCGCCGTCGACGGCCTCCCGGCCGCGATGCGCGTATGCCAGGCGGCGCACCGGCGCAATCCGCGCGCGGTGCTGATCGCGCCCGCCGCCAACGATGGCGAGCGCGCATGGCTCGCCGAATTCGGCGTCGGCGCGATCATCGACGCCAGCGACGAAGTGGCGCGCGCGCTGCTCGCAGCGGTCGACCGCAACGTCTAGCAGCGGCCGCCGCGTGCGGTCATTCGATGCGTGCGCACTGGTCGAACGCGAGCCGCGCGTTGCGCGGACGCAGCGACGCGGGATCGCCATAGCCCAAGTTCACGAGGATGTTCGAGCGCCAGCTCGACCCGGCGAAGAACGTTGCGTCGACCTGCGCATTGTCGAAGCCTCCCATCGGTCCGCAATCGAGGCCCAACGCCCGTGCTGCCAGGATGAAGTACGCGGCCTGCAGCGTCCCGCTGCGAAACGCCACCGCGCGTGCGTCGTCGGGCTTGTTCGCGAACAGCGCTTCGCCATCGACGTGCGGGAACAGGAGGGGCAGGCGATGGTAGAACTCGAGGTCGTAGGCGATAATGGCCACGCACGGTGCTGCCATCGTCTTGTCGTGGTTGCCCGGCGACAGGGCCGGGCCGAGGCGCGCCTTGGCGGCTGCGGACTTGATGAAGACGAAGCGCGCGGGGCACGCGTTCATCGCCGTCGGTCCCCATTTCATCAGGTCGACCATCCGGTGCAACGTCGCATCGTCGACCTCGCGTTCGGTGAAGCGGTTGTAGGTGCGTGCGTCGAGGAACAGCTGTTCGAGTGCGGCGACGGGCAGGGGATGGGCGCGTTCCATGGGGGATCGGTGGGGAGGGATTCGTGGGGCTCGGTTGGCGGGACGGCGATGATCGCGCGGGCCCGGATGACCCTGTATAGCGAGCCGCGCGCGATGTTTCAAGCAGCGTACCCCCAGGCGGACCCGGGACGCCGCCGATGACGACGCTCATCGTCGAGCGCTTTGCACAGCCGTCGCGTCGCTGCGACCCGCAGACGCTGGTGCCCGTGCCTGCCGCGGTCGACGTCCATACGCTGCCGCACCCGCGCACCGATCCTGCCGCGTACCTGCGCAGTATTCCGCGGGCGTTGGCAGGCTGGGTCGGCGGCCCGCTGACGATGCGCGAGCGCCGGGCGCTGCTGCGCGCGTGCTGGGCGAGCGGCGGCGCCCGCTGGGGGGCGATGCGCGACGGCCCCGCGCTGGCGCGTCGCGCGCGCGCCGGCGACATCGACGCGGTCGCGTGCTACTCGACGAAGGATTTCCCGCTCGCACCCGCGCTGGCCGCGCTGGCGCACGTTCGCTGCGACGCGATGCTCGACCACGCAACCCAGTATTTCGGCGAGTTTGCGTTCGAGCTGTTGTCGGTCGTGCCGTACGCATATTGGCTGCATGGCCGCGGTGAACTCGTGGCGACGGCCGCCTGTGCCGACACGCGTGCGCTCTACTACTTCTCGCCACGCCACGAGGAACGCGACATCCCGCGGCGCTACGTGCCGATCACCGAGTACCCGTCGGGCGAAGCGGGCCGTCGGCACTACGACCGGTTCGCGTTTCCCAGGCACCTCGACACCCGGCAATGGGCGCCCCCGCCGTATGCCACGGTGTACGCGGACCCGCGGTTCCGCTGGGCACTGCCCACGTGCGTGATCTGCAACAAGCATTCCGAGGAGCACTACCGGAGCCACCGTGAACCCACGAACTTCATCGACGTGGAAACGCTGCTGGCAGTGATCCGGCGCCTGCACGGGCGTTACCAGGTCGTCTACAACCGGCCGCGCGCCGCCGACATCGTGAACGATCACCAGGCGATCCACGAGACCGGCGACATCCAGGCAGTCAAGGCCGAGTTCCCGGACGTGCTGACGATCCAGGAGCTGCATGCGCGGTACCCGGAACTCACGTTCAACGAACTGCAGCTGCGCGTATTTGCCGGCAGTCGCGCGTTCGTCTCGGTACTGGGTGGGAGCTCGTACCTCGCGAGTTACTTCGGCGGCCGTAACGTCGTGTACGCGAAGCGCGGATGGGAGGTCGACTGCGACGCATACGCCGGATGGTTCGATCGCTTCTCGGGCGCGCGCGTCGTCGCGGTGTCGACGCGGCCTGCATTGCTCGACGCCATCGCGCGCGAGTTCGGTTGAGCGCGACGTCGCGTCAGTTGCCCCAGTCGCCGCGCACCGCGCGCAGGATGTCCAGCCGGCGCGCCGGGTCGCCTGCGAGATAGGCATCCAGCGAATCGACCAGCCTGCGCGCCATCCCGTACGTGCTGTCGGTCGTCGTGTACTTGTAGAGGCCCAGCCGGCCCAGCGGGATCACGGCAGGAATCGCCGTGACTGCTTCGAGATAACGCTGGAAGCGCTCGTCTTCCCACCATACCGGGTACATCGGGACGCGATCGTCGACGATCTCGCGCAGCAGGACCGACGGGCCCCGCTGCGCCACGTCGGCGGCGCCGTGATGGATCACGCCGAAGTCCGTGGTCCGGCAGACCGGTGTCTCCGGCCACGGGGTGTAGATCCATGCGAACGGAATGCCGTCGGGTGCGCGGCCCAGCCTCTCGCGTGAATCGGCCGCGACGATGTCGCGCTCGATCCGGTAGCCGCGCCACTCGAGCTTGCCGAAGCGGAAGTCGAGCAGCGCGTCGATCGGCGCGGTCGTGATGACGAGGTCGGCGTCGAACGTGCCGGCGGCCGTAGTCACGCGCGTCGTGCGGGCCGCGGGCTCGATCCGCTCGACGCTGACGCCGTAGCGCACGTCGATGCCGTCGAGCATGCCCGCGAACAGCGGATTGAAGCCGCCGACCGGGTAGTAGTGGGGCGCTTCGCTCGGCAGCCGGTAGTGTCCGGTCTCCGCGATCCGCTCGAGGCGACGCAGCTTGCCCCACGTCGCGGGCATGTCCTCGAGCCGGCGGCCCCAGAACTTGCGGTTGAACCCTGCGAACGCGAGTTCCGTCAGCAGCGGCCCCACGGATGTCTCGAGATAGTCGCGCAGGTCGCGCTCGCCTGGCGGCGCGCGGCGTGCGCGGATCGCGTCCACCTGCTTGCGGATGTCGTCGCCGCAGGGTAGCCGCGCGAGGCTCGCGGCATCGACCGGGAACGGGATGATCGGGTAGTCGGGGCGCAGCCGCGTGCCCTGGTAGATGTCGCGCTCCTCCAGCGTCACGTAGCGCCGCATGAAGGGCAACACGTCCGGCGTGCCGCGAAATACGCTGACGACGCGGGGGCCGTATTCGTACGGGAGTCCGTCCTCCGTCGCATAGGTCTTCAGCATGCCGCCGGGCGTGGCGTCACGCTCGAGCACGGTGACGGTCGCGCCCAGGCGCTCGCGCAACATCAGCGCGGCACATGCGCCGGCAAAGCCGGCGCCGATGACCAGGACGTCCATCCGCTAGCGGGCCGCGGCGCGTCGGTCAGTCGCGGAAGTTCTCATACTGCAGCGGGTAGTCGGTAATGCTCTTCTTCACGAGTGCGATCGCGCTTTGCAGGTCGTCGCGCTTGGCACCGGAGACGCGCACGGCTTCGCCCTGGATCGACGCCTGCACCTTGAGCTTGCTGTCCTTGACGAGCCGCTGGATCTTCTTCGCGAGTTCCTGCTCGACGCCCGTGCGCACGGTGACGACCTGCTTCACCTTGTTGCCCGAGATCTTCTCCGCGTCGCCGTGCTTCAGCGAGCGGGTGTCGACGCCACGCTTCGACAGCTTGCCGACAACGATGTCGGTGACCTGCTTCAGCTTGAACTCGTCGTCCGCGAACAGCGTCAGCGCCTGGTCGGCCACCGACAGCGGCGAGTACTGCGGCTGCTTCATCAGTTCCGTGACCATGCGGCCGCGGTCCAGCTGCTTGCGCGTCGCGTCGTCCAGGTCGGAGGCGAACTGCGCGAACGCCGCGAGTTCGCGATACTGCGCGAGCGCCAGGCGCACGCCGCCGCCCAGCTTCTTGATGACCTTGGTCTGCGCCGAGCCACCCACGCGCGACACCGAGATACCGGCGTTGATCGCGGGACGGATGCCCGCGTTGAACAGGTCGGTTTCCAGGAAGATCTGGCCGTCCGTGATCGAGATCACGTTCGTCGGCACGAAGGCCGTCACGTCGCCGGCCTGCGTCTCGATGATCGGCAGCGCCGTCAGCGAGCCCGTCTTGCCCTTGACCTCGCCCTTCGTGAACTTCTCGACGTAATCGGCGTTGACGCGCGCCGCGCGTTCCAGGAGGCGCGAGTGCAGGTAGAACACGTCGCCCGGGTAGGCTTCCCGGCCCGGCGGGCGGCGCAGCAGCAGCGACACCTGGCGATAGGCCCACGCCTGCTTGGTCAGGTCGTCGTAAATGATCAGCGCGTCCATGCCGCGGTCGCGGAAGTACTCGCCCATCGTGCAGCCGGAGTAGGGCGCGATGTACTGCATCGCGGCCGATTCCGACGCCGAGGCGGCGACGATGATCGTGTATTCCATCGCGCCGTACTCTTCGAGCTTGCGCACGACGTTGGCGATCGTCGACGCCTTCTGGCCGACGGCGACGTAGATGCAGAAGAGGTTCTTGCCCTTCTGGTTGATGATCGTGTCGATCGCGACGGCGGTCTTGCCGGTCTGGCGGTCGCCGATGATCAACTCGCGCTGGCCGCGGCCGACCGGCACCATCGCGTCGATCGACTTGAGTCCGGTCTGCACCGGCTGCGACACCGACTGCCGCGCGATCACGCCCGGCGCCACCTTCTCGATGACGTCCGTCATCTTCGCGTTGATCGGGCCCTTGCCGTCGATCGGCTCGCCGAGCGAATTGACGACGCGGCCGAGCAACTCGGGGCCGACCGGCACCTCGAGGATGCGGCCCGTGCACTTGACGGTGTCGCCTTCGCTGATGTGCTCGTATTCGCCCAGCACCACGGCGCCGACCGAGTCGCGCTCGAGGTTGAGCGCGAGGCCGAACGTGTTGCCCGGGAACTCGAGCATCTCGCCCTGCATCGCGTCGGACAGCCCGTGGATGCGGCAGATGCCGTCGGTCACCGACACGACGGTGCCTTGCGTGCGTTCCTGGGCGCCAACGTCCAGGTTCTGGATCTTGGCCTTGATCAGTTCGCTGATTTCGGAAGGATTCAACTGCATGGTGCCCTCGCGTCGCAGGGCGCTCGCATCGCGGCGCCCGCAGTGTTCATTTCAATGTCAGGCGGACAGCGCGTTCGCCATCGTCGTCAACTTGCCCTGGACCGAACCGTCGATGACCCGGTCGCCCACCGTGATGCGCGCGCCGCCGATCAACGCCGGATTGACGGTGACCGTAGGCTCGATCGTCTTGCCGAAATGCCTGGCCAGCGCGCCCTTCAGCTCGCCGAGCTGCGCGTCCGACAGCGGCAACGCCGTCTCGATCGTGGCCGTGGCCACGTTCTCGACCGCATTCTTGCGCGCCTCGAACAACTCGCTGATCTCGGGCAGCAGGCTGATGCGGTCCGCCGCGATCAGCACGCGCACGAAGTTCCGGCCCTCCGCCGGCAGTGCATCGCCGGCGATCGACAGGAACAGTGACTCCTTGGCGGCGGCGTCGAGCTTGGGGCTCTCGAGCGCATCCTTCATCCGCGCGTCGGCTGCCACGGCCGCGGCAGCCTTGAGCGCGCCGGACCACTGGGGCAGCGCGTTGGCGCCCTTCGCGATCTCGAACGCGGCCTCGGCGTACGGCCGGGCGACGGTTTGCAGTTCGGCCATGCTCGTCCAGTCCCTTACAGTTGGCCCTGGATCTCGCGCAGCAGCGCCGCGTGCGCCTGCGGGTCCACTTCGCGTTGCAGGATCTTGCCCGCGCCGGCCACTGCCAGCGTCGACACCTGCGTGCGCAGCGATTCCTTCGCGCGTGCGACTTCCTGCTCGATCTCGGCCTTGGCGGCGGCGACGATGCGGTCGGCTTCGACCTTCGCTTCGCGCTTGGCGGCTTCGACGGTGTCGGCACGGAACTTCTCGCCCTGCGCGACGATTTCCTGCGCCTTGGCCTTGGCCTCCGCAATCACCGCGGCCGTCTGCTTCTCGGCGTTGGCGAGCTCGGAACGGCCGCGCTCGGCGGCGGCGAGGCCGTCGGCGATCATCTTCTGCCGCGCGTCGATCTTCGCCGCCATGATCGGCCACACGTACTTGGCCGTGAGCACGATGAAGACGAAGAACGCGATCGCCTGCATCACCAATGTGAAATTGATGTTCATCGCTTTCCCTTGTCAGGGTCTACTGCGGATCGCTTAGCGCAGGCCGCCGGGGATCAGGGGATTGGCGAACGCGAACATCATCGCGAGGCCGACGCCGATGATGAACGAGGCGTCGATCAGGCCGAGCAGCAGGAACACCTTGCCTTGCAGCGTGTCCATCAGTTCCGGCTGGCGCGCGGCGCCTTCCAGGAAGCGCGAGCACATGATGCCGACGCCGATACACGCGCCGAGGGCGCCCAGGCCGATGATGAGGCCGATGCCGATGCCCGTGTAGGCCTGGATCATCGCGACCAGTTGCAGCTTGTCCATGTCTTTACCTTTCGATTGCGGGTGGGTCTAACGAAGTGAAAACAACGAAGCCTTAGTGGTGCTCGTGCGCCATCGAGATGTACACGATGGACAGCATCATGAAGATGTACGCCTGCAGCAGCACGATCAGGATGTGGAACAGCGCCCAGAGCACGTGCAGGATGCCGGCGACCACGGCCCAGCCGGCGGCGGCGGCCGCGAGCATGCCGAGCAGCATGAAGATGATTTCGCCGGCGTACAGGTTGCCGAACAGCCGCAGGCTGTGCGACAGCGGCTTGGAGACGTACTCGATGATCTGGAACAGCACGTTGGCGATGATCAGCAGCGGCGCCGACCAGTGGGCCCTGAGGCCGAACGGCGCGGAGATCAGCTCGTGCCCCCAGCCGCCGAGACCCTTAACCTTGATCGAGTAGTAGATCATCATGCCGAACACCGACAGCGCGAGCGCGAACGTCGTGTTGATGTCGGCCGTGGGCACGCTGCGCCAGTAGTGCGCGTGGAACACGTTCGCGTAGATCCACGACATGATGTCCACGGGCAGGAAGTCGAAGCAGTTCAGCATGAACACCAGCACGAACGCGGTGAGCGCGATCGGCGCGACCAGCTTGCTGTCGCCGTGGTAGATGCCGCGCACCGAGTCGTCGATGACCGCGAGCCAGTGCTCGACGAACGCCTGCGTCTTCGACGGCACGCCGCTCGTGGCCTTCTTGGCCATCCACATCAGGAAGCCGAACGAGATGACCGCGGCGATGACCGTCATCACCAGCGTGTCGACGTTGATCGCCCAGAAGCTGGTGGCGTCGTGGCCGAAGATGCCGACGGTGTCGAACGTCAGGTGGTGACTGATGTACTCACTCGGGGTGAGCTCGGTGACTTCTGCCATGGAGAGAGATGCCTGGAGAAAATCGGATAGTCGATCGTTCTTGCTGCAACTGCGTTACCACCGACGCGGCCCGACGGGCCTAGCGCAACGGCCGCTCCTTCGCCAGGAACGCCACGCTGAACACCAGCACCGACACCACGAACGTCGCGAACAGCGCAAGGCCGACGACTTCCGGGAGCCAGTGCAGCGCCGCCCACAACCCGACGACGATCGTCGCGATCTTGGCGCCCTCGGCGCGCAGCATCGTGAAGATCACCCCGTCGGCGCGCGTCCTGTCGCCGCGGCCAATGACGAACGCGTAGACCACCGTGGAAAGCAACGGAATGAACCCGCCTGCCGCAGCCGACATCGCCGCAGGCACGCCTCCCAGCGCACCCGCGACAGCGGCACCGATCAGCGCCACCGCCCCCTGCCAACGCAGCACGTTACGTATCGGCCGCGACGCCAGCGGCCGGCCGCGGGCGCCAAGCCCGGAATCCTGCCCGGCGAGGCTCATCGTGTCGTCCGCAACCTGCCCGACGTCCAGCATCGGGACCCACGCAAACCTCCGGATTTTACTGCAAAACCGGTGGCTCGGGCAACGCCGTGTTGCGGTGCAGGGTCCGACCCTATTTTCGCGCGGTGCCGACGCCGGAAGACTGGGTCGGACTTATCCGCCCGACAACGCGGCCACGATCATGACGACGGCCCCGTTCGCCACCCGGGTCTCGGGGTCGCGCACGGCCGTGTCGCCGACGAACAGCTTGATGTGCGGCCGCACCTGGCCGCGCTCGTCGATCATCCGGAAGCGGATGCCGGGATATGCGCCATCGAGCGCGGCGAGTACGGCAGCGAGCGTCGGCGGCGATTCGGGTGCGAGCAGTGGAACCGCGACCGCGACGTCCGCGTCGCCGCCCGTGTAAGAGCGCAGCGGCGACGGCACGCGCACCCGCACGACCGCCGCCGTCTCGTGCGACGCGGACCCGCTCATCGGGGGACCCGCGCCGGCATCACGCGACTTCGACGGAATAGATGTGCGGCAGGTGCCGCGCGAGGCAGCGCCACGTACGGCCTTCGTCGCGGCTGCCCCAGATCTCGCCCGACGTCGTGCCGAGGTAGAGGCCCGCGGGGTCGCGCGCATCGGCCGTCATCGCCTGGCGCTTGACCGTCCACCACGCCTGCGACTTGGGCATGCCTTCGGCCTGGCGGCGCCACGTCTTGCCGCCATCCTGCGACCGGAACACCGCCGGCTTGCCACCCGGCGCGGTGCGCGGCCAGACGTCCGTGCCGTCCATCGGGAAGATCCACAGCGTGTCCGGGTCGCGCGGATGCACGACCATGGGAAAGCCGACGTGCCCCACCGCCTTGGGCATGCCGGTTCCCATGTCGTCCCAGCGTCCCTTCGCACGATCGAGCCGGAACAGCCCGCAATGGTTCTGCTGGTACAACCGGTCCGGATTGCCGGCGGCGAAGCGCACGCAATGCGGGTCCTGCCCGAACTCGGGATAGGGATCCGGCCCGAAGTCGAGGCGCACGCCGGCGTTGAGCGGCCTCCAGTCGCCGCCCGCGTCCGTCGACTCGAACGTGCCGCCGCCGGACATGCTGATGTACAGGTGGCGCGCGTCGCGCGGATCGACGAGGATCGAGTGGACCGTCGGGCCGTCCGGCGTGCCGTCCTGGTCGCCGCCGCACCATTCCTTGCGCCGCGGATGCTCGTTGAAGCCCTGCACCGGATTCCACGTCGCGCCGCCGTCCTCCGAGCGGAACAGCCCTTGCGGCGACGTGCCGGCGTACCACGCCCCCGGCTCGCTCGCATGCGCGGGCGCAAGCCAGAACGTGTGCTTCACCGTGCGGCCGCTCGCATCCGCGAACGCGGGCGGCTTGGTCGCCTCCTTCCACGTGCGACCGCGGTCCGTCGAGCGGAACACCGTCGGGCCGAGGTGCCCCGTGCGCGCGGCGACGAGCCACGTCTTGGGATCGCGCGGGTCGACGACTGCGTGGTTGAGGATGTGCCCGAGAAACTGGGGCCCCGCGAGCTTGAAGCTGCGCCGCGCCGCGTCGCTGCGCAACGTCCACAGTCCCTTGCGCGTGGCGATCAGCAACGTCACCGGCTTGGCGGGCGCACGCGCGGCGGAGGGATTGCGCAGGCGGGGCATCGGAGGTCCTCGGCGGGTCGGGACGGCAACGCTACTCCCCTCGGCGCGCGCAGCGCGCTGCCGCTTACACAGGCCGCCCGCGGCCGCGCGCTAAACTCCGCGATCCGGCAGCCCCGCGCGCGGCGGTTGCCTCACATGCGGAGACCACGATGATCAAGGTTGGCGACAAGCTGCCCGCGGGCACGTTGCAGGAATTCTTCGAGACCGAGCAGAACGGCTGCGCGATCGGGCCCAATCCGGTGAAGGTCGAGGATTTCACGGCCGGCAGGAAAGTCGTGCTGTTCGGCCTGCCCGGAGCGTTCACGCCGACGTGCTCGGCCAAGCACGTGCCAGGCTACCTCGCGCATTTCGACGAGCTCAAGGCGAAGGGCGTCGACGCGATCGCGTGCATGTCGGTCAACGACGCATTCGTCATGGGTGCATGGGGCCGCGAGCTGCACACCGACGGCAAGGTGCACATGCTGGGCGACGGCAGCGCGGACTATACGAAGAAGCTGGGCCTCGAGCTCGACCTCACCGCGCGCGGCATGGGCATGCGCTGCCAGCGCTTCTCGATGCTCGTCGACGACGGCGTCGTGAAGACGCTCAACATCGAGGCGCCGGGCAAGTTCGAAGTGTCGAACGCGGAGACGATGCTCACGCAGCTGGGCTAGGCGTTGAATGCGGCCGGTTACATGGAGCCAGGCGCCCTGTAACCGGCGCGCGCCTCACCCCGATCAACCGCGGATCCTGGCGACGATGCCGTCCAGCTCCTCGAGCGACGAATAGCGGATCACGAGCTTGCCGGCGCCGCGCTGCGCCGGTGCGATCTGCACGTTGGCGCCCAGCGCTTCGGCGAGCTCCGTCTCGAGCCGGCGCGTGTCGGTATCCACCGTGCGCTTGGGCGCGAGCTTGGCGCTGCCCGGCGGCATCTGCATCGCGTGCACCAGCCGCTCGGTGTCGCGCACCGTCAGCTTGCCGTTGACGACGCGCGCCGCCGCCGCGGCCTGCTGTGCCGTCGGCAATCCGAGCAGCGCGCGCGCATGGCCCATGTCGAGCTCGCCCGCCATCAGGTAGTCTTGAACCGGCTGCGCGAGCTGCGTGAGCCGCAGCAGGTTGGTGACCGCGCTGCGCGAGCGGCCGACGGCCGCCGCCGCCGCCTCGTGCGTCAGCTTGAATTCGTCGATCAGCCGCGCGAGCCCATGCGCTTCCTCGAGCGGATTGAGGTCCTCGCGCTGGATGTTCTCGATCAGCGCGAGCGCCAGCGCCGCCTGGTCCGGCACCGTCTTGATCAGCACCGGGACTTCGCGCAGCGCGGCGCGCTGCGCGGCGCGCCAGCGGCGCTCGCCCGCGATGATCTCGTAGCGTCCGCCGTCGACGGCACGCACGAGGATCGGCTGCATCACGCCTTGTGCGCGGATCGAGTCCGCGAGTTCCGCGAGCGACGCGTCGTCCATCCGCGTGCGCGGCTGGTACTTGCCCGGCTGCAGCTTGTCGATCGCGAGCATCTGCAACGCCTGTTGCGAGGCCGGCGCGGTGCGGTCGTCGGTGCCGGCGAGCAGCGCGTCGAGGCCGCGGCCGAGTCCCTTGGGTCTGATCACGTTGTATGTCCCCGGAGGTGTGGACGCGGCGCCGTCACGCGCCCGCGGCGGCCGCACTGTCCATGCGGCGCAGCATCTCGCCGGCCAGCGCGAGGTAGGCGAGTGCGCCCTTGGACTGCGGCTCGAGCTTGATGACCGGCACGCCGTGCGACGGCGCTTCCGCCAGGCGCACGTTGCGCGGCACGACCGTGCGGTAGACCTTGTCGCCGAAGTGCTTCTCCAGCTCAGCGGCCACGTTCTGGCCGAGCGTGTTGCGCGGGTCCACCATCGTGCGCAGCAGCCCCTCGATCTCGAGGCGCGGATTGAGGTGCGCACGCACCTTGCGGATCGTCTGCACGAGGTCCGACAGGCCTTCGAGCGCGTAGTACTCCATCTGCATCGGGATCAGCACGCTGTCCGCCGCGCAGAGGCCGTTCAGCGTCAGCAGCGACAACGACGGCGGGCAATCGAGCAGGATGAAGTCGTACTCGGGCGCGATCTCGGAGATCGCGTCGCGCATCTGCGACAGCGCTTCCGTGATCGCGTCCTTCAGCCGCATCTCGCGCTCCGGCAATTCGACGAGCTCGACCTCGGCACCCGCGAGCTCGCGGTTGGCCGGCACGATGTCGAAACCGCCGCTCGGCGACACCTGGCGCACGTCGGCGATCTTCTTCTCGCCGAGCAGCACCTGGTACACGGTCGCGTCGAGCGCGCGCTTGTCGAGTCCCGCGCCAGTCGTCGCATTGCCTTGCGGGTCGAGGTCGATCAGCAGCACGCGCCGCTTCATCGCGACGAGGCTCGCCGCGAGATTGACGGCGGTGGTCGTCTTGCCAACGCCGCCCTTCTGGTTGGCGATGGCGATGATGCGGGGAGCGGTCATGGCGTAAGCGGGACGATTTCGACGAGATGGCGCGCGGCCCCAAGACCCGGCACCGTGAGCGGCGTGTTGGCGACGACGCGTACCGTCGTCGGCAGCGCGGCGATTTCCGCGTCCGGCGCAATGCCCTTCATCGCGTACCACGCGCCGCCGGGCGCCAGCAGGTGTGCGCTGCCGGCGACGAACGTGCGCAGTTCCGCGTAGGCGCGGCTCACGATGATCGCGTACGGCAGAGGCGCGCGCCACTCCTCCACTCGGCCGAGGGCGACGTCGACGTTGGCGAGGCCGAGCTCGATCGCAGCCTGGGTAAGGAACGCCGTCTTCTTCTGCACGACGTCGATCAACGTCAGGTGCCAATGCGGCCGGGCGATCGCGAACACGAGGCCGGGGATGCCGCCTCCTGCGCCGACGTCGAGCACACGCTGGCCGGGGCGGTCAGGCAGGTGCGGCAACACGGCGAGCGCGTCGAGCGCGTGCTGCACGCGCATTTCGCCGATGTCGCGGATGGCCGTAAGGTTGTAGACGCGGTTCCATTTCGCGAGCAGGGCGAGGTAGGCGTCGAGCGTCGCGAACTGACGGTCCGTCAACGTGACGCCGAGTTCCGCCGCGCCGTCGCGCACGACGTCGACCGCCACGCCCACGCCACTCATTCCCCGCCGGCCGCGATCGCGCGCGGCGCGCCGAAGCCGCGCTTCAGGTGAACGAGCAGCAGCGCGATCGCGGCCGGCGTCACGCCCTGGATCCGTGCAGCCTGGCCGATCGTTTCCGGTCGATGCTGGTTCAACCGCTGCTGGACCTCGATCGACAGTCCGCGGACGCTCCGGTAGTCGAGATCCGCCGGCAGCGGTGCCTCGTGCTGGCCGGCTTGGCGCGCCACTTCGTCGCGCTGGCGCTCGATGTAGCCCGCGTACTTGACGACCACTTCGACCTGTTGCGCGGCCTCCGGTGCCAGCGGTGCCGGCGGTTGCGCACCGGGCAACGTCATCAGGCCGACGTAATCAACCTCCGGGCGCCTGAGGAGGTCAGTAAGCGCATACTCTCGCTCAATAGGCTGTCCGAGGAGGCGCTGGACCGCTTGATCTGGCGGCTCTTGCGGTTTGATCCACGTGGAACCCAGGCGCTGGAGCTCCGTCGCCACCGCGTCGCGCTTGCGATTGAAGGCGTCCCAGCGGGCGTCGTCCACGAGACCCAGCGCACGCCCCTTCTCGGTCAGCCGGGCGTCCGCGTTGTCCTCGCGCAGCTGCAACCGGTACTCCGCCCGCGACGTGAACATCCGGTAAGGCTCAGTCACGCCGCGCGTGATCAGATCGTCAACCAGGACGCCCAGATAGGCCTCGTCGCGGCGCGGACACCAGCCGGCCTCGCCGCGAACCTTCAGCGCCGCGTTCACGCCTGCGAGCAGCCCCTGGGCCGCCGCCTCCTCGTACCCGGTCGTGCCGTTGATCTGGCCCGCGAAGAACAGGCCCGCGATCGCGCGGGTTTCGAGCGTCGAGCGCAGTCCCCGCGGATCGAAATAGTCGTACTCGATCGAGTAGCCGGGGCGGAGGATGTGCGCCTGCTCGCAGCCCGGCATCGAGCGGACGAGCGCCCATTGCACGTCGAAGGGCAGCGACGTCGAGATGCCGTTTGGATAGATCTCGTCGGTCGTGAGCCCTTCGGGCTCGAGGAAGATCTGGTGGCTGTCGCGCTCGGCGAAGCGGACGACCTTGTCCTCGATCGACGGGCAGTAACGGGGCCCGATGCCCTGGATCACGCCGGTGAACAGCGGCGAGCGGTCCAAGCCGCCGCGGATGATGTCGTGGGTGGCCGTCGTCGTATGCGTGATCCAGCAATCCACCTGCCGCGGATGCATGTCGCGGTTGCCGACGAACGAGAACACCGGCTCGGGCGTGTCCCCGGGCTGGCGCTCGAGTCGCGTGAAGTCGATGGTCCGGCCGTCCAATCGCGGCGGGGTGCCGGTCTTCAGGCGTCCCACAGGCAACGCCAGCTCACGTAGCCGCGCTCCCAGGCGTTTGGCCGGCGGGTCGCCCGCGCGGCCCGCCTCGTAATTCTCCAGGCCGATATGAATGAGGCCCGACAGGAACGTGCCTGTAGTCAGGACGACGGCGTCCGCCTCGAACCGGAGCCCGATTTGCGTGACCACACCGCTGACGCGATCGCCGTCCAGCAACAGGTCGTCGACCGCCGCCTGGAACAGCGTCAGGTTGGGCTGTGTCTCCAAGCGCCGCCGGATCGCGGCCTTGTACAGGACCCGGTCCGCTTGGGCGCGCGTCGCGCGCACCGCCGGACCCTTGCTCGCGTTCAGCGTGCGGAACTGGATGCCCGCCTCGTCGGTGGCGATGGCCATCGCGCCACCCAGTGCATCGACCTCCTTGACCAGGTGCCCCTTGCCGATCCCGCCGATCGACGGGTTGCAGGACATCTGCCCGAGCGTCTCGATGCTGTGGGTGAGCAGCAACGTGCGCCGTCCCATCCGGGCGGATGCCAATGCGGCTTCCGTCCCGGCGTGGCCACCGCCGACGACGATCACTTCGAATCGATCGGGAAAGTTCATGATTTACAAGGAATATCGGGCGCCGCCCTGCGCGGGGCCCGATAAACGCGGTATTTTACGCCGAACGGGGCGCTGCCGCCGGGAGCACCCCGCCTCGTGACGCATTTTCGCGTCGTTTCACGTGAAACCGTCCCTCGTGCCCATCGCTAATCCGCCGCAGTTGATCTGCCTCGGCATGTGCGTCCACGACTGTATCTACGTGGTACCCGCGATCCCGACCTCGCCCACCAAGGTGCTGGCCACCGAGTATCGGGAATCGGGCGGAGGCATGGCCGCGAACGCCGCCGTCGCCGCGAGCCGCTTGGGCGCCCGCGTCAAATTCTGGGGCCGCGTGGGCGACGACGCCCTCGGGCACCGAATCACCACCGACCTCGCGGCCGAGGGCGTCGATGTTTCCCACGTGCGGCGGCTGGTTGGGGTCACCTCGTGTTCGACGGCGATCCTGATCGACGCCAACGGCGAGCGGATGATGTGTTCATTCAACGATCCGGCACTCGATTCCGATCCGGCCTGGTTGCCCCTCGCCGACGTCGATCAGTCCGACGCGGCATTGGTGGACGTGCGCTGGCCCGCGGGTGCCCACCGCCTGCTGCAGCAATCCCGGGCCGCGGGCAAGGTCGCGCTGCTGGATGCCGACGTGGGACCCACGGCCGACGTCATCGCGCTGATGGCCGTCGCCTCCCACGTGGCGTTCTCGGAACCGGGCCTGCGCGCCGCGTTCGGCGGCGCGGGTGTCCGCGATCAACTCGAGGCGGCCGCGCGTTGCACATCCGGCGCCGTCGGCGTCACGCTCGGCGAACGCGGCTATGCCTGGCTCGACGGCAACACGCTGCGCGAGGTGGCCGGCGTACCGGTGCTCGCGCTCGACACGCTCGCCGCCGGCGACGTGTGGCACGGGGCGTTCGCTGTCGCGCTTGCCGAGGGCGCCGCCCACGGCGACGCGGCACGTTTCGCCAATACGGCGGCTGCCATCAAATGTGAACGGCCAGGAGGGCGCGCCGGCGCGCCGACGCGCAAAGAAGTGAGCGCTCGCCTACGTATACTGTCCCGCGCCTAGTGTCGCCCGTCAGGCCGCCGCGAGCGCTCGCCCCAGCGTCTCCCGCTGACGCCGGAGCGCCTCGGGGTTGCGCGCGCCGACCTTGGCGAACAGTGCATCGTGTGCTGCGAGCTCCCGCGCCCATTCTCCCGTGTCGACGGCCATCAGGTCCCCGAACGCGTCGCGCGTCAGCGCGAGCCCGTGCCACTCGATGTCGTCGAAATCGGGGACGAGGCCCAGCGGCGTCTCGTGCGCACGCCCGTCGCCGCGGCAGCGCGCGACGATCCACGCGAGCGCACGCATGTTCTCGCCGAAGCCCGGCCAGCCATACGCGCCGTTGCGATCCTTGCGGAACCAGTTCACCGCGAAGATGCGCGGCGGCTTCGCGACGCGCCGGCCCATCGCGAGCCAGTGCGCGAAATAGTCGCCGACGTGATAACCGCAGAACGGCAGCATCGCGAACGGATCGCGACGCACGTCGCCCTTGCCGCCAGCCATCGCCGCCGTGGTCTCCGAACCCATCGTCGCTGCCTTGTAAACGCCCTCTTCCCACGTGCGCGCCTCGACGATCAGCGGCGCCGTGTCGCTGCGCCGTCCGCCGAACACGAACGCGGAGATCGGCACGCCCGCAGGGTCGTCCCACGCGGGATCGAGCGATGGGCACTGTGTCGCGGACACCGTGAAGCGCGCGTTCGGATGCGCCGCCTTGCGCCCGGAGTCCGGCGTCCACGACTGGCCCTGCCAGTCGGTGAGATGCGCGGGCGGCGTCGCGGTCATCCCTTCCCACCACACGTCGCCGTCGTCGGTCAGTGCGACGTTGGTGAAGATCACGTTGGCGCGCAGCGTGGCCATCGCATTCGGATTCGACGCCTCGCTGGTGCCCGGCGCCACGCCGAAATAGCCGGCCTCCGGGTTGATCGCGTGCAGCGTGCCGTCGGGCGCGGGCTTCAGCCACGCGATGTCGTCGCCGACGGTCGTGACCGTCCATCCGGCGAACGCCTTCGGCGGGATCAGCATCGCGAAATTGGTCTTGCCGCAGGCGCTCGGGAACGCCGCGCACACGTAGCGCTTGTCGCCGTCCGGTGACGTGACGCCCAGGATCAGCATGTGCTCGGCCAGCCAGCCTTCGTCGCGGCCCATCACCGATGCGATGCGCAGCGCGAGGCACTTCTTGCCGAGCAGCGCGTTGCCGCCATAGCCGGAACCATACGACCAGATCTCGCGCGACTCCGGGAAATGCACGATGTACTTCGTGTCGTTGCACGGCCAGCGCACGTCCTGCTGTCCCGGCGCAAGCGGCGCGCCGACGGAGTGGACGCAGGGCACGAACGTGCCGTCGCTGCCCAGCACGTCGAGCACCGCGCTGCCCATCCGCGTCATCAGCTTCATGTTGACGACGACGTAGGGGCTGTCGGACAGCTCGACGCCGATCTGCGCGATCGGGCTTCCGAGCGGCCCCATCGAGAAGGGAACGACGTACAGCGTGCGCCCGCGCATGCAACCGTCGAACAGGCCGTCGAGCGTCTTGCGCATCGCGGACGGCTCGATCCAGTGGTTGGTCGGCCCGGCATCCTCCTCGCGCGCGCTGCAGATGAACGTGCGGTCCTCGACGCGCGCGACGTCGGTCGGGTCCGACCACGCGAGATAGCTGTTGGGACGCTTGACCGCGTCGAGCTTCTTCAGCATGCCGGAGGCGACCATCTCGCCGCACAGACGGTCGTATTCCACGTCGCTGCCGTCGCACCAGGCGATACGGTCGGGCTTGGTCAGTGCCGCGATCTCGCGTACCCAGGCGAGCAGGCGGACGTGCCGGGCGTTGGCCGGCGCGGACACGGAGGCGGCGAGCGTCGCCAGCGTTTCGGGATGATTCATGAGCGGTGCTTTCGCGAATGGACCCAGGCACTTCGCGACCGCCCGGGATTCCGCGCGATGCGCGTGCCCGACGCACGAAGAACCCGCGAATGGTACCGGCGCGGCGTGCGCGATGCACGCTGCTGTGCAGTGATCAGGTGGCCAGACCGATTTCCGCCCGCACGTCGCGGATGGCCGCGCGAACGACAGGAACAAGCGCCGCGGCCGCGCGACACACGCGCGGCGCGCGGCTCTCGCAAGTCCTGCGCCGTCAGGCGGTGATCTCGCGCGACGTCAGCGTGTAGCGGAACGCCGCGGGATCGTACGGATTGAGCGTGCCCTTCGCGGTTTCCGTATACGGGTACATGAAGAAGCCCATCGGCTTCTGCGTCGGCGGCGCGAGCCGCGTGTCGCCCGCGGTGTTGAAGCCGACCCAGTTCATTTCCCAGAAGCCGAACAGCGTCTTGTGCGCGAGCGCGACGCGCGGGTCGGTGAGCGGCAGGCTCGGGTTCGTGAGCCCGTTCTCCTCGATGACGACCTTCAGCACGTCGGCCGGGTCGACCGGGATCCATCCGTAACGCACGTCGTAGAACTCGGCGCGGCAGTGCTGCGCCTTGCTGATGTCGCCGGCCTTGCCCAGGCTCTTCCACGTCGCGGAATCGGCGACGCGCACGCCGTACACGTCGCGCGCCGGAATGCCCGATGCGCGCGCGAGCCCGACGAACAGCGCGTTCAGGTCCGCGCACTTGCCGCCCAGCTTGCCCGACTCGAGCATGCCGACGATGTCGCCGGTACCGCAGCCCGCGACCTTCGGATCGCGATACGCGTTCTCGACGATCCACTCGTAGATCGCGCGCGCACGCGCGATCGAATCCGTCCCCGTGCTGCCGACGACCTTGCGCGCCGTGAGGCCCACGATGCCGTCGGTCGGGATGTGCGCGGTCGGCGCGAGGTACAGCGCGAGCTCGTCGCGACTCACGTAGTTGGGCTTGCTGCCCGCGGCGAGGTCCACGTAGCGATTGCACGTGTCGAACTGCGTGCGCACCGTGAGCTCCTGCAGGTCCTTGCCATCCGCCCACTCCGCGAAGAACGCGGGCGCGCCGTACACCGGGTCGCGCTGGATGCCGGTGCGGATCGGGTTGCCTTTCCACTCGACG
>JAFEDG010000150.1 GCA_018241745.1 Pseudomonadota bacterium | reverse complement strand
CACGGAAGGCGGCGTGCCCGGTGCGCCGGGGCCGGGCGCATTGGCGGGCGCCGTACCTTGCGCGGCCTGCGCAAGCGCCGGCGCAACCGGTGCGAGCGCGAGCGACACCGCGACGGCGGCGACAACGCACGTCCGTGCCACGCTGCCGCGCGGCCTGCCGGGTTCGTCGATCCTGAATGCCACCGTGCTTCGCCGTCCTGCGAGAAGGTCCGATGCTAAGATGCCCCGGGGTCGCGATTGGTTCGCCGGCCCCTCGCTCCGGTGCCGACCACGACTCGTCCACGCCGCGCGCGCACCGCTCCGGCCGCAGGAGCGGACGACGCGCATTTTACCCACTTCGACGCCGCCGGCCGGGCGCAGATGGTCGACGTCGGCGCCAAGGCGGCGACGCATCGCGTCGCCGTCGCGGCGGGGCGCATCACGATGCAGCCGGCGACGCTCGCGATGATCGTCGACGGGCGTGCCAAGAAGGGCGACGTGCTCGGTATCGCGCGCATCGCGGCGATCCAGGCGTCGAAGCGCACGTCCGACCTGATCCCGCTGTGCCATCCGCTCGCGCTGACGCGCGTCAACGCGGATTTCGACGTCGACGGGGCGAATGCGGCGATCACGCTGACGGTCACGTGCGAGACCGTGGGCCCGACCGGTGTCGAGATGGAGGCGCTGACGGCCGTGAGCGTGGGCTTGCTGACGATCTACGACATGTGCAAGGCCGTCGATCGTGGGATGGCGATCGCCGGCGTGCAGCTCGTCGCCAAGCGCGGCGGCAAGAGCGGCGACTACGTCGCGCCGGCGCGCTAGCGCCGCGTCACCAGTTCCACATCGCGCCGTCCTCGAGCCGGTTGACCGGCAGCGAGGCAGGGCGGTACGGGTACTTCGCGGCGAGCTTCTCGTCGATGTCGACGCCGTGGCCCGGCGCGTCGCCGGGATACATGTAGCCGCGCTCGAACGTGTACGCGTGCGGGAACACGGCGTCGGTTTCCTCGGTGTGCCGCATGTATTCCTGCACGCCGAAATTGGGCACCGACAGGTCGAAGTTGAGGGCCGTGCCCATGCACACGGGCGACAGGTCCGTGGCGCCGTGGCAGCCGGTGCGCACGTGGTACAGGTCGGCCAGTGATGCGATGCGACGCAGGTGCGTGGGGCCGCCGGCATGCACGATCGTCGCGCGGATGTAGTCGATCAGCTGCTCGGTGATCAGCGCCTGCGCGTCGTAGATCGTGTTGAACACTTCGCCGACGGCGATCGGCGTCACCGTGTGCTGGCGGATGAGGCGGAAGCCTTCCTGGTTCTCGGCCGGCGTCGGGTCTTCCATCCAGAACAGGCGATACGGCTCGAGCGACTTGCCGAGCAGTCCCGCCTCGATCGGCGTCAACCGGTGGTGGATGTCGTGCAGCAGGTGGTGCTCGAAGCCGAACCGCGCGCGCAGTGCCTCGAACAGCTTGGGACAGAAGTCGAGGTACTTGGCCGTGGACCACATGTTCTCCGTGGCGAGCGCCGCGTCCGCCGGTTCGTAGAACAGGCGGTCCTTGGCGACGCCGTACGTCGACGCGAGGCCGGGGACGCCGGACTGGGCGCGGATCGCCTTGTAGCCCATGTCGATGTAGCGCGCGACCTCGTCGATCGTCTCGGCCAGGTCCTTGCCGTTGGCGTGCCCGTAGACCATCACGCCGTTGCGGCTCTTGCCGCCCCACAGCTGGTACAGCGGCAGCCCCGCGACCTTGCCCTTGATGTCCCACAGCGCGGTGTCGACCGCGGCGATCGCCGACATCGTCACCGGTCCGCGCCGCCAGTAGGCGCCGCGATAGAAGTACTGCCAGATGTCCTCGATCTGCGCCGGGTCGCGACCGATCAGCGCGGGCACGACGTGTTCCTCCAGGTAGGCGACGACCGACTTCTCGCGGCCGTTCAGCGTGGCGTCGCCAAGGCCGTAGACCCCGTCGTCGGTCTCGACCTTGAGGGTGACGAAGTTGCGGCCGGGGCAGCAGACGATGACGCGCGCGGCGGTGATTTTCACGGCAGGCTCCTCCTTACAGGCGGCTCGGGCGCCGCTCACGTTCCGGTCGTGTGGCCGGACCACTAGACCACTTGACCCGATTATAGGCGGAAGGCTAGCATTGCGGAAAGCGGTGCCCGAACGGTGCCGGTGCCAGGCGGCGCCGGACGGAGGACGCCGCAACATCGAGGCCTCGACGCCACGAGGCCCCTTTTGGAGGAGTCCACAGCCGTGCCGTTGCAGGTCGTCGGCAACACGCGCCTTTACCGCCAGATCGCAGAGCAGCTGTCGCAGCTGATCGCGAGCGGCGAGTTCGCGCCCGGTGCCCGCCTGCCGGCGGAGCGCGAGCTCGCGAGTGCGCTGGGCGTCAGCCGGGCGTCCGTGCGCGAGGCGATCATCTCGCTGGAGATCGCGGGCCTCATCGAGGTCCGCGTGGGCACCGGCATCTTCGTCACCGCACCGTCGCCACGGGCCGCGAGCGCCGGCGAAGCGGGTCCCGGTCCGTTCGAGCTGCTGGCGGCGCGCAGCCTCGTCGAAGGCGAGATCGCCGCACTCGCGGCGCGCGAGGCCGCCGGCGACGACCTCGTGGCGCTCGACGCCGCTATCGCGCGCATGGTCGAGCACAACGACGATTTCGCGATCCGCGAGGACAGCGACCGCGAATTCCACCTGGCACTCGCCGCCGCCACCGGCAACAGCTCGCTGTCGCTCGTCGTGGCCGGGTTGTGGGACCAGCGCGCCGAACTGTGGCGCCGGATGCAGCACCACTATCACACGCCGGAACTCGCGCTGCAGACGATCCGCGATCACAAGGCCATCGCCGCGGCGGTGCGCTCGCACGACCCCGATGCCGCGCGCCGCGCGATGCACCGGCACCTTGCCCGCGTGACGCGCGAATTCCAGCGCGAAGGCGGCGACGAAGCAGCGCGGCCCGCCGCTTCGCGTTCACGCAAACCGTCCGCGCGCGCAGCAGCGGCGCCCGGCGCCAAGCCCCAGAGGTCCCATCAGCAGGTCCCATCCGAAGCACCGAGGAGGAGAACGTCATGAAACGCATCACCGCAACCGCACTGGGTGCCGCCCTCGGCACCGCCGCGCTCACGGCGTTCGCGCCGCTGTCCGCCACCGCGCAGACGATGCCCACGAGCCCCGTCACGCTGAACATCGTCGACGTCGCCGGCAACCTGGCCCTGACGCAGGACGCCATCGAGCTGTACAAGACCAAGCACCCGAACCTGGTGGCCAAGGTCAACTTCACGAAGGCCCCGGCGCCCGAGCTCCCTGGCAAGCTGAAGGCGATGCAGGGCGCCGGCCGCAGCGACATCGACCTCGTGCTGACCGGCACGGACGCATTGGCCGCGGGCGTCGAACAGGGCCTGTGGATCCCCGTGCTGCCGCAGTACGCGTCGAAGTTCCCGAACCTGATGGCCAACTACCTGCCGGGCGCCGCCAAGATGCAGGACCTCGCGCAGAACCAGGCGATCACCGTCACGTTCATGCCGGCCGGTCCGCTGATGGAATACAACCCGGACAAGGTCAAGACGGTGCCGAAGACGGCCGCCGAGCTGCTCGCGTGGTGCAAGGCCAATCCCAACCGCCTGATCTACGCGCGGCCGGCCAACTCGGGCCCGGGCCGCACGTTCATCATGGGCCTGCCCTACATCCTGGGCGACAAGGACCCGAAGGACCCGGTCCATGGCTGGGACAAGACGTGGGCGTACCTGAAGGAGCTCAACAGCTGCATCGAGTACTACCCGTCGGGCACCGGCGCGGTGATGAAGGAGCTGGGCGAAGGCTCGCGTGACATGACGATCACGATGACGGGCTGGGACCTGAACCCGCGCATCCTCGGCATCGTCCCGAAGAACTACAAGGTGCAACCGTTCGACCACATGACGTGGGTGAACGACGCGCACTACATGGCCATCCCCAAGGGTGTCGCGCCCGAGAAGGTGGCGGTGCTGCTCGACCTGATGGCGTTCATGCTGACGCCGGAAGCACAGGCCTACACGTACGACAAGGGTTACTTCTACCCGGGCCCGGCGGTGAAGAACGTGCCGCTGTCGATGGCGCCGCAGGCGAGCCAGGACGCGATCAAGGAATTCGGCCGTCCCGAGTACGCGAAGTGGATCGAGGAGTTCCCGCACACGCCGTCGCTGCCGCCGGCGGCGCAGGTCGCGGCGTTCAAGATCTGGGACGAGCAGGTCGGCGCCCAGAAGACGAAGTAACGCGTGGTGCGCGAGGCCCCGCCCGAAGGCGGGGCCTCGCGTCCATGTGCGAGCGGCTGCGCCTGGCGCGGCCGCTGGCCCATGGACCGCGACACCCACGTCCAGGAAGGATCCGATGAGCAGTGATTTCAAGGAACTGAGGCTCGACAACGTCACGCGCCGCTTCGCGCACGCGGATGGGCGCACGATGGCGGCGCTGGACGGGCTGACGCTGACCATCCCGCGGGGCGAGTTCGTCGCGCTGCTGGGACCGTCGGGCTGTGGCAAGTCGACGGCGCTCAACTGCATCGCGGGCTTGCTGCCGCTGTCCGACGGCGCGATCTGGCTCGACGACACGCGGCTCGACACGCGGCCCCCGGAGGCGCGCGGCTTCGGCATGGTGTTCCAGAACTACGCGCTGTTCCCGCACATGACGGTGCGCAGGAACATCGCGTTCGGGCTCAAGATGCGCGGCGTGTCCGCGGCCGAGCAGGCGGCGCGCGTCGAAGCCGCCGTCAAGCTCGTGCAGCTGCAGGGCCACGAGGACAAGCTGCCGGGCCAGCTGTCGGGCGGCCAGCAGCAGCGCGTCGCGATCGCGCGCGCGATCGTCGTCGAGCCGCCGCTCGTGCTGATGGACGAGCCGTTGTCCAACCTGGACGCCAAGCTGCGCCTCGAGATGCGCGCGGAGATCCGCCGCATCCACCGCAACCTCGGCCGCTCGACGATCTACGTGACGCACGACCAGGACGAGGCGCTGTCGCTCGCCGACCGCATCGTCGTCATGAAGGACGGCAGCGTGCGCCAGGTGGCGCCGCCGGCCGACGTGTACGCGCAGCCGGCGGACCTCGACGTCGCGCGCTTCATGGGCTATCGCAACGAGCTGGCGGGCACGCTGCACGACGCCACCGGCGTCGTGCGCACCGGATCGCTCACGTTCAACGGTACCAGCAAGGGCAAGCTCGCGACCGGCGCGCCCGTCCGCATCGCGCTGCGTCCCGACGACCTCGTCGTCGGTGACGGGCCGAACGCGTTCGCGGCCACCGTCGACGGCATCGAGTATGGCGGCCGCGAATCGCTGGTCGACGTCGTCACCGCAGACGGTGCGCGGCTGCATGTACGCACGCCGGTCGCGGTCCGCATCGGCGAGTCGGTGCGCGTCAGCGTGCCGCCGACCCGCACGCTGATCTACGCCGCATGACGCCCACCGGGCACGCCGGCGCGGATCGCACGCCGTGGCTCGTTGCCCCGGCGGCGCTGTTCATGCTGCTGTTCTTCGTCTACCCGTTCCTGTACGGGCTGTGGCTGTCGTTCGCGCCGAAGGAAGGCGGGATGCTGGCCAACTACGCCAAGTTCTTCAGCGACACGCGACTGTGGCCGACGATCTTCACGACGCTGAAGCTCGCGCTGCCCGCGACGCTCATCAACGTCGGCATCGCGTTGCCGATCGCGTACCGGATGCGGATCAAGACCAAGCGCCAGAAGTGGATCACGACGGCGCTGGTGGTGCCGATCACGCTCGGCACGGTGCTGGTCGCGGAAGGGATGCTCACGTATTTCGGCCCGCGGGGCTGGCTCGCGCAGGTGCTGCAGTTCCTGCACCTGTACGACGGCCCGATCCGGCTGACGCACAACTTCTGGGGCGTGCTGATCTCGCTCGTGATCTCGGGCTTCCCGTTCGCGTTCCTGCTGCTGCTGTCGTACGTTACCGGGATCGACCCGGTGCTCGGGCGTGCCGCGGCCACGCTCGGCGCCGGGCCCTGGGCGCAGTTCCGCAACGTCTACCTGCCGCTGCTGATCCCGGGCATCGCGATGTGCTTCTGCCTCGCGTTCGTGCAGGCGTACTCGGTGTTCCCGTCCGCCGTGCTGCTCGGCGCGCCGGCCGGGCCGACGCGCGTGATCTCGATCGCGGCGTACGAGGCCGCGTTCGAGCAATACGACTACTCGCTCGCCTCGGCGATCGCGATGATGATGGGACTCGTGCAACTGGTCATCGTGGCGGCCGTGCTGGGCATCCGCCGGCTCGTCTATCGGGGCCCGGTCACCGGAGGCAAGGGATGAGCACGCTCGCGACGACCGCAGCCCCGTACGACGCCGAGCGCGAGGCGCGCGCGCGCCGCCTGCGCGGCAAGGTGTGGAGCGGCTTCCTGTACGGCCTGATGACGATCTTCCTCGTCAACGTGTTCCTGATGATCGCGTCGGTGGGACTGAACTCCATCGCGAAGGTCTGGCGCGGCACGTGGCTGCCCGATGGCTGGACGACCAGCTGGTACTTCGACGCATGGAAGGAATTCCAGCTGGGCGACGTGCTGTGGGTCACGTTCGAGGTCGTCGGAGCGGTGGTCCTGTTGTCGGTGCTGCTGGGCGTGCCGGCGGCCTACGCGCTCGCGCGCCGCGAGTTCTTCGGCAAGCGCTGGCTGATCTTCCTGTTCCTGCTGCCCCTGATGGTGCCGTCGATCACGTATGGCATCCCGCTCGCCACCGTGATGTACCAGGTGCACCTGGCGGGCACGATCTGGGGGGTGATCTTCGCCAACGTGATTCCCGCGATGCCGTTCGTGATCCTCGTGATGACGCCGTTCATCGAGCAGATCGACCCGAACCTCGAGTCCGCCGCACGCGTATTCGGCGCGCGCACGCCGCAGATGTTCCTGCACGTGCTGACGCCGCTGCTCGCGCCCGGCATCCTCGCGGCCGCGCTGCTGGTGCTCGTGCGCACGATCGCGATGTTCGAGCTCACGTTCCTGACCGCGGGCTCCGATTCGCAGACGCTCGTCGTCGCGCTGTACTACGCGGTGTTCGCCGCGGGCGTGCGCGCGCCGCAATCCGTGGACGCGATGGCGATGGTCTACATGGCCGTCACGCTCGTGTGGTTGCTCGTCGCGCTGCAGTTCGTCAATCCCACGCAGCTCGTGAGCCGCGTCAAGGAACACCCGCAGCCGGCTTGAGGGCCCGACCCTCTTCGCGGTGACGGCTGCCTTCATCGGAGTCCTGCCCATTTCCTCGCTCTCGCTCGCCACGCTCGCCGGGTTGCCGCCCGGCGTGCTGCGCCCCGGCTATGACCCTGCACAGGTGCGCGCCGGCATCATCCACCTGGGCCTGGGTGCGTTCCATCGTGCGCACCAGGCCGTCTATACGAACGCGGTGCTCGCCCGCGATCCACGCTGGGGCATCTGTGGTGTCTCGCTGAAGACGCCGCGCGCGACGTCCGAGCTCGCGCATCAGGATGGCCTCTACACGGTGCTGTGGAAGAGCCCGGAAGCGACGCGGGCGGAGGTCATCGCGAGCGTGCGCGAGACGCTGTTCGCCGGCGACGAGCGCGCCCGGCTCGTGCAACGCTTCGCGGACCCGCGCATCGCGGTCGTCTCGTCGACGGTGACGGAGAAGGGTTATTGCCACGATCCGGCCACCGGCACGCTCAACTTCGCGCACCCGGACATCGTCCACGACCTCGCAACGCCCGACATGCCGGTGTCGGCCGTCGGCCTGCTCGTCGCGGGGCTGGCCGCGCGCCGCGCGGCCGGCGGCGGCGGCCTGACCATCATTTGCTGCGACAACCTGCCGCGCAATGGCCGGACGCTGCAGGGCCTCGTCGCCGCGTTTGCAGAGGCGCGCGATCCCCACCTCGCGCGCTGGATCGCCGAACATGCCGCGTTTCCCGATACGATGGTCGACCGGATCGTGCCGGCCGCCACCGACGACGACCGTGCGCTCGCGCGGACGCTGACCGGCGTCGACGACCCGGCCGTCGTCGCGGCGGAGCCGTTCGGGCAATGGGTGATCGAACGGCGCTTCGCCGGCGCGCACCCGGCGTGGGACGAAGTCGGCGCGCAATACGCCACCGACGTCGGCGTCTACGAGACGATGAAGCTGCGGCTGCTCAACGGCAGCCACTCGGCGTTCGCCTACCTCGGCTTCCTGATGGGCTATGCGACCGTGTGGCAGGCGTCCGGTGACCCGCTGCTCGCGGGCTTCGTCGAGCGGATGATGGGTGACGAGATCGCGCCGACGGTCGCGCCGCCGCCGGGCATCGACCTCGCCGACTACCGTCGCTCGCTGCTCGCGCGCTACCGCAACCCTGCGTTGCCGCACCGGACGCAACAAATCGCGATGGACGGCTCGCAGAAGATCCCGCAGCGCTGGCTCAACACGATCCGCGACCGCATCGCCGCGCGCGCGCCGTGGCCGCGGCTCGCGGTCGCGCTGGGCGCGTGGATCCGCTACGCGAGCGGCGTCGACGAACACGGCGCGCTGATCGACGTTGTCGATCCGCTGGCGGCCACGTTCCGCACGCTCGCCACGCGCCGCGACGATCCGGCGGCGCTGGCCGATGGCTTCCTGGACCTTGCGGCCGTGTTCGGCGACCTTTCGTCGAATGCGGCCTTCCGTGCCGACGTACGCAATGCTACCGTCGCGATCTTCCGCGACGGCGCCAAGGCGACGCTCGCCACGCAGCCGGCCTGAGACCGAAATCCAACCGCCCATGGCACGCCCGCTCGTCCTCCATCCCGATCGCCTGTTCCCGCCGGGTACCGGCACGCGCAACCTCGCGCGCCGCCTGTATGCGGCGGTCGAGCACCTGCCGATCGTCAGTCCGCACGGTCACACGGACCCGCAGTGGTTCGCCGACGACACGCCCTGGGCCAACGCGAGCGCGCTGCTGATCACGCCCGACCACTACGTGTTCCGGATGCTCTACAGCCAGGGCATTGGGCTCGAGGAGCTCGGCATCCCGCGGCGCGACGGCACGCCGTCCACGGCCGATCCGCGCCGCATCTGGCGGCTGTTCGCGTCGAACTACGAGCTGTTCCGCGGTACGCCGTCGCGGCTGTGGCTCGATCACGCGTTCGCGACGGTATTCGGCTTCACCGAGCGGCTGGACGCGGACAACGCGGATCGCTACTACGACACGATCACCGACGCGCTGGCCAAGCCCGAGTTCCGCCCGCGCGCGCTGTTCGAGCGCTTCAACATCGAGGTGATCGCGACGACGGAAGCGCCGACCGACCAGCTGTCGCACCATCGCAAGATCCGCGAGAGTGGATGGAAGGGCCGCGTCATCACGGCCTATCGTCCGGACCCGTGCGTCGACCCGGAATTCGAGGGCTTCCGCGCCAATGTGCAGCAGCTCGGCACGCTGACGGGCGAGAACGTGCTGCGCTGGAAGGGCTACCTCAATGCGCACCGCATTCGTCGCGACTACTTCAAGACGATGGGCGCGACGTCCACCGACCACGGCCACCCGACGGCGCGCACGTTCGCGTTCGACGCCACGCAATGCCAGCGGCTGCTGGATCGCGCGATGGACGGCTCGATCACGACCGACGAAGCCGAGGCCTTCCGCGGCCAGATGCTGACCGAGATGGCACGGATGAGCCTCGACGACGGCCTCGTGATGCAGATCCATCCGGGAGCGTACCGCAACCACAACGCGCGCGTGTACGCCGACTTCGGCCGCGACAAGGGCGCCGACATCCCGGCGCGGACCGACTATGTCCGTGCGCTCGCACCGCTACTGGGCGAAGTCGGCAACGACCGGCGGCTGTCGATCATCCTGTTCACGCTCGACGAGACGACGTACGCACGCGAGCTCGCGCCGCTTGCGGGCCACTATCCGGTGCTGAAGCTCGGGCCGCCGTGGTGGTTCCACGACAGCGTCGAGGGCATGCAGCGCTTCTTCGCGAACGTGATCGAGACCGCGGGCTTCTACAACACGGTTGGCTTCAACGACGACACGCGTGCGTTCCTGTCCATCCCGGCACGCCACGACGTCTGGCGGCGCATCGCGTGCCGCTTTCTCGCGTCGCTCGTCATGGAGCATCGGCTCGAGGAGGCCGAGGCCCACGAGCTCGCCGTCGATCTGGCGTACGGCCTCGCGAAGAAGGCTTACCGGCTGTAGCCGCGCCACGCGACGGCCGCCCATGGCGGCCGTTGCTAGAATCGGTACTTTCCAACCGCAAGGGGTCGTTCGATGAGCAAGGACTTGTCTACGCTGGTGGGCCGCATCCTGATCGCCCTGCTGTTCGTGCCATCCGGATTCGGCAAGCTCACCAACTTCGAAGGCACGGTCGGCTACATTGCGTCGAAGAGCCTGCCGCTGCCGCAAGTCGGCGCCGTCGTCGCCATCGCGGTCGAACTAGGATTGGGCCTGCTGCTGCTGGTCGGCTGGAAGGCGCGCTGGGCAGCGCTGATCATGGCGCTCTTCACCATCGCCGCAGGCCTGCTGTTCCACAATTACTGGGCCATGCCGCCGGACCAGGCCATGGGCAACCGCATCAACTTCTTCAAGAACCTGGCGATTGCAGGCGGGCTGCTGTTCGTCTATGCGTTCGGGCCGGGGCGGCTGTCGGTCGACAAGGCGTAACCACTGCGGCTTGCCCGGCGTCGGGCCGGTGCCCGGGATTGCTTCGCTTCGGCGCGGGTCGCATTGCGACGCTGGTCCTCAGAGGCGCAATCCCGGGCACCGGCCTGACGCCGGGCGAACCTCGCGTTTCCTGCGTGACGGCATTGTCGGTTGGTCGAGACGTGTTCCTCGTCCGGCGATCGCTGATTCGTGCAGGGCGCCCGTGGACGTGACGCCGCTTCGCTTTCCAGCGCACTACCCGCCAACGGAGCCGTGGAAGAAGTTCTTCTTGGGCATTCGGTGGCTGGGGCCTGATCTTTCGTTTTTCGAGGCGCTTGGCGCGGCACAGGCGCGGCGGCCCGTTTCGGCACTCACTGCCTGGGACGGCGGCCGGCGTCAGCAGCTCGCTGAAGGAATTTCGCGCATCGTTGCGCAGCGACGTGGCTGGCGGTCCGATGTGTTTGTTCCAGCAGACTCGGCGGCGGTCGTCTTCCACGGCCCGAGGTTCTGGACCCTCGATCCCCCGGAAGTGCTCGGGGAAATCGGCCAATTTCTCCTGCGCGATTGCGCACTCGAGTTGCCCGAGCGGTTCTGGCGGGACAAGGACGATTGGACGTTCGGGGAGCTTGTCGACGCCGTTCTGACCGTGGCATGCGCCTAGTGCGCCCGCCACCCGACAATCACTATTCCCTCGCCACGCTGTCGATCATCAACGTCACCGGCCCGACGTTGACGATCTCGACGACCATGTCGGCGCCGAAGCGCCCGGTGGGCACGGGCTTGCCCAGCGCCTGGGCGGCGGCCGCGACGAAGCGGTCGAACATCGGTTGCGCAATCTCCGGCGGTGCCGCGCCCGACCACGACGGCCGGTTGCCCTTGCGCGTCGACGCGTAAAGCGTGAACTGGGACACGGCGAGCAGTTCGCCGCCCACGTCCTGCAGCGAGCGGTTCATGACGCCGGCGTCGTCCTCGAATACGCGCAAGCCGACGAGCTTGCGGACGAGCCAGTCGATGTCGTCGGCGGTATCCGCAGGCGCGACGCCGACCAGCACCAGCAGCCCGGTGCCGATGGCACCGCAGGCCCCGCCGGCGACGCTGACACTCGCTCGCGACACGCGCTGGACCAGCGCTCTCATCGCACCATCTTGCGCTCGATGTCGTACACCTCGCCGTGCACGAATGTCAGCGTGGTGATCGTCTGCGGGTCCGCCGGCTGTGGCAGGTACGACCAACGGCCGCCCCCCTTGCCGGACGGCGAGCCGCTCCTGACGTCCGGCGCCCCGACGCGCGCGAGCACTTCCGCTTCCGTCATGCCGCGCCGCAGGAAGCGGCGCTCCGCGGCATTGGCCGCGGATTCGGCCTTGCCATGGCGCACGACGGTCGACGCCCGCCGCGGCGGCCGCGATTCCGCATCGCCACTGCGCGACTTGCGGCCCGATGACGATGGCGGCGGGGAAGCGGCCGGCTTTTCGAACGGGACCACCGATACGCTGGCCGGGTCCGTCTGGAAATCGCGCAACTCGGTGCCGGCAGGACAGGCGGTGTCCTGGTACACCGGCGTGTCATTGGCGCCCCGGCACTTGTACAGCGCGGCGAGTGCATCGGGTGCGGCCGATGCCAGCACGCAGCCGGCCACGCCGGCGACGACGACAGCCCGGCACGTTCGGCATAAGCGTGAGGCGGGCAGCGTCATGGCGAGTCTCCTGCGGTCGGCAAGCTCGCGCGCGACGGTGCGGCGCGAGGGATTACGATACCGCTTTTACACGCGCATCCGTCACGCCGCATTAAGACCGTTGGCCTAGCGGCGCTCGGTCCGCGCGTTGGCGCGCCCCATGTCCGCTCCCGTACACGCCCCCATCGCCCGCCGCCTGGCGGGCATCGCGCCGTTCCACGTCATGGAGGTGCAGACCGCCGCCCGAGCGCTGGAGGCGGCGGGTCGCGATGTCGTCCACATGGAGATCGGCGAGCCGGACTTCCCGACGCCGGATCCGGTGTGCGAGGCCGCGGCCCGCGTGCTTGCGGAGAAGGGCATCTACTACACGTCGGCCCTGGGCATCCCGGCGTTGCGCGAGCGGATCGCAGAACACTACCGGATGCACCTTGGCGCCGATGTCGCGGCAGACCAGGTGATCGTCACGGCAGGTTCGTCTGCCGCGTTGCTGCTGGTGCTGGCACTGATCCTCGACGACGGCAGCGACGTCCTGCTCGCCGATCCCAACTACCCGTGCAACCGGCACTTCGTGCACACGCTCGGCGGGCGGCCAGTGGGTATTCCGGTGGGCCCCGGGACACGCTACCAGCTGGACGCCGCGCTTGTCGCGCAGCACTGGACGCGGGACACGCGCGCCGTGCTGATCGCGTCGCCGTCCAATCCGACCGGGACCGAAGTCGCGCACGACGAGCTCGCGCGAATCGCGGCGGAGACGACGCGCAGGAACGCGCACCTGGTCGTCGACGAGATCTACCTCGGCCTGTCGTACAGAGGCGCGCCGCGCTCGAGCGTGGGCCTCGCCGAGGACCAGTTCGTCATCTCCAGCTTCTCGAAGTACTTCAACATGACCGGCTGGCGGCTGGGCTGGGTCGTCGCGCCGCGCCGCCACGTGCGCGACCTCGAGAAGCTTGCGCAGAACCTGTACATCTCGCCGCCGACGCTGTCGCAGCGCGCGGCGCTCGCGTGCTTCGAGCCGCGCACGCTCGCGATCCTCGAGGACCGCCGGATCGCGTTTCGCGACCGGCGCGACTATCTCGTCGCGGCGCTGCGCGAGCTTGGCTTCGGCATTCCGGTCGTGCCCACCGGTGGCTTCTTCCTGTACGCCGATTGCTCGCGCTGGAGCGACGACAGCCGCGCATTCTGCCGCGACGCGCTCGCGGCAACGGGCGTCGCGTTCACGCCCGGGATCGACTTCGGCACGCATCGCGCCAACGTGCACGTCCGTTTCGCGTACACGATCGAGCACGCACGGCTGCAGGACGGCGTGGCGCGCCTGGGCGCGTGGCTCGCGACGCTTCCCGTGCGCCCGGCCCATGCGTAGTCCGCCGCGCGCCGTGGCGTGCTTCGCGCTCGCGCTGGCCGCCGCCTGTGCAGGAGGCTGCTCGACACTCGATTACTACTGGCAGGGTGTCGAAGGCCAGTACCGGATCCTGCAGGCGGCGAAGCCGCTGGATACGGCGATCGCCGAGGCTACCGACCCCCGTATCAAGGCGCGCCTCCAGCAGGCGAAGGAAATCCGCGCGTTCGCGAGTGCGTCGCTCGCGCTCCCTGACAATGGCAGCTATCGACGCTATGCCGACCTGGGCCGGCCGTATGTACTCTGGAACATCTTCGCGACGCCGGAGTTGTCGCTGCAGCCGCGCGAGTGGTGCTACCCGATCGCCGGCTGCGTCAACTATCGCGGCTATTTCAACGAAGCCGAGGCGCGCGCTGCCGCCGCGCGCGAGCGCGCCGCAGGCGACGACGTGTATGTCGGTGGGGTGCCGGCGTATTCGACGCTGGGCTGGTTCGACGACCCGCTGCTGTCGACGTTCATCCACTATCCGCAAACGGAATTCGCGCGCCTCGTGTTCCACGAGCTTGCGCACCAGCGCGTATACGCGAAGGGCGATACCGCGTTCAACGAGTCGTTCGCCGTCACGGTCGAGGAAGTGGGACTCGAACGCTGGATCGCCGCGCAGCCGGCGGACGTGCGGCCGCGACTCGAGGCGGAGCGCGCGCGCAGCGAGCGCCTGCGTCGCGAGTTCCGGCGCATGATCGGCGACGCGCGCGACGAACTGACGGCGATCTACGCATCGCCGGACCCGCCGGCCGTCAAGCGCGAGCAGAAGGTCGCCGTGTTCCTGGCGCTGCGCGAGCGCTACCAGGTGGCACGCGCCGGCGACGTCACGCTGACCGGCTACGATCGGTGGTTCAACCAGGACGGCGGTCCGAACAATGCGAGTGTCGCAGCGATCGCTCTCTACACCGACGAGATTCCCGCGTTCAAGGCGTTGCTTGCGGAGGAGAGCGGTGATCTGCCGCGCTTCTACGCGCGGGTGGAGGCACTCGCGGCGATGCCGCGTCCCGCGCGCGACGCGGAACTGGCCGCCGCTCGTGCGCGCGCTGCGCAGTCAACCGCAGGCACCGGTGCCGCGTTGTCGTAGCAGCGCCTACATCCGGATGCGTGATTGGCGTGTGGCGGGTCTGGCGCGTGTCCGGCCATGATGCCCGTGTTCATTCCGACGTTCGATGGAGGCGTGCTTGCGACTGAAGCCGATCCTGAAGCTGGGCCTGCTGGCCGCCTGCGCGGTGCCGCTTGCGGCAGAGGCGCAACAGGCGTTCACATCCTCCGCGGTCAACATGCGCGCGGGTCCCGCACCCGGCTACCCGTTGGTGGCGTCGCTGCCGGGCGGCGCGCCGCTGACCGTGTACGGATGCGTCGACGGTTTCACCTGGTGCGACGTGGGTTCGGCGTATGCGCGCGGCTGGGTCTACGCCAACTACATCAGCTACCCCTACCAATCGAGCATGGTGCCCATCTATACGTACGGGCCCGCGCTCGGCATTCCGCTGATCTCGTTCTCGGTGGGTACGTATTGGGGCAGTTACTACGTGGGGCGGCCGTGGTATGGCAATCGTGCGTACTGGTCGTCGTATCGCCCGCCACCGCCACGCCCCTATTACCGACCGCCGGGTTGGGTGCCGCCACCGCCCCCGCCGCCACGTCCCGGCTATCCGGGCGGACATCCGCCGCCGCCGCCGCATGGTGGCGGGCACCCGCCGCCGCGACCGCCCGGCGCCGGCGGCCCAGGCGGGCATCCTCCGCCCGGAGGCCCGCCGCCACGCTGAGCGCGCCGGCCGCGACGGTGGTCGCGGCCGAGCGTCAGGCGATCCGGTGGAACCAGACGAGGGAAAGTAGCGCGGCGAGCAGCATCAATGCGGCCGCGACCGCGGCGAAGAGGGCGGTCACCTCCGTTTCCTTCTTCTCGAGCACGAGCCGCGAGTTGAGCGTCTGGTACACCTTGGCGAGGTCGGGCGCGCTGCCGGCGTAGTAGTACTCGCCGAGCGTCGTGGCCGCGATGTCCTTCAGCGCCTCCTCGTCGAGGCGCACGCGCATCGACCAGCCTTCGGCACCGATGATTTCGCCGCCGGGGGTCCCGACGCCGACGGTGTAGACACGCACGCCGCGCTCGGAAGCCATCCTGGCGGACTCGCGCGGGTCCGGCCCGGTCGTCGTCTGGCCGTCGGTGAGCAGGATGACCGCCGCCGACGGATACGAGCCGGGCGCCACCGGCTTGAACTGCGGCCCGTCGCGATCCTGCTTCGCGGCGTCGAGCGAGCGGCCGCGCTGCACGTCGCCCCGCGGGTTGTACGAGCGCAGGTCGTACTGGATGTCGGGAAACAGGACCTTCAACGACACGAGGATGCCGCTGCCGACGGCGGTTCCGCGCTGCAGCTCGAAGCGATCGATCGCCTCGACCAGGTCCTCGTGGTTGTTCGTCGGCGGCTGCACGACGCTGGCGGTCGCGGCGAACGACACGATGCCGATCCGTGTCGACGGCGGCGTGTTGGCGATGAACGCCTTGGCCGCGGCGCGCGCGGCTTCGAGGCGGCTCGGCTCGACGTCGGTGGCGCGCATGCTGACCGACACGTCCATCGCAAGGATGATCGTCTGGTGCTCGGACGGCAGCGTCACGACGGCGAGCGGCCGCGCCATCGCGACGATCAGCGTCGCCAGCGCGAGCAGCATCAGGAGCGGCGGGACGTGGCGCCGGAACGCCTGGCCACGGCCCAGCGCGTCGCGGACGATCGACAGCGACGCATAGCGCAGCGCGCTCTTCCGCTTGCGCCGCATCGCCCAGACATAGAACGCGACGAGCAGCGGCAGCGACGTCAGCAGCCACAGCATCTGCGGCCACAGGAACTTCATGCGGAGGCCCCCGTCATCAGGTTCACGTGCCTGGGCAGGCCATTGCCGCGGCCGAACCGGCGCCGCAGGTCGATGAAGCGGATGATCGCGTCGGTGAGGTCATCGTCGGTGGCGAGCTCCAGCGCGTCGACGCCGGCGGTCGCGAGGCCTTCGCGCAGCGCCGCCTCGCGCGCGGACGCGAGCTGCGCGAAGCGCCGGCGGAAGCCGCGGTCATGCGTGTCGACGAGCAGCGTCTCGCCCGTCTCGGCGTCGCGCATCGACACGAGCCCGATGTCCGGCATCTCCATTTCCAGCGGATCGTACAGGCGCACGGCGACGGTGTCGTGCCGTTGCGCGAGCCACGCGAGCGGCTTTTCCCAGCCGGGCTCGCTGACGAAGTCGGACACGACGAACATCAGCGAGCGGCGCTTGACGGTATGCAGCGCCGCGTCGACGAGGCGCGCGAGGCGCGTCGGGCCGCCGCCCTGCGGCGGCGTCCGCTGCTGCATCCGCGCCAGCAGGTGCAGCACGTGGCGGCGTCCGGTGCGCGCGGGGATCACCGCATCGACGTCGTTGCCGTAGAAGATCGCGCCGACGCGATTGCCGTGGCGCGTCAGCACGCGCGCGAGCAGCGCGACAAACTCCGTGGCCACGGCCTGCTTGGTGGCGCTCTCCGAGCCGAAGTCGATCGACCCCGACAGGTCCAGCAGGAACCAGGCGGATACGTCGCGCTCCTCGTTGTACTGGCGGACGTAGGGCGTGTCGAGCCGCGCGGTGACGTTCCAGTCGATATGGCGCACGTCGTCGTGGAACTGGTACTCGCGCAGGTCGGCGAGATCCAGCCCGTAGCCACGCAGCACCGTTCGATAGTCGCCGTGCAGCAGGCCGTCCAGCCGCTTGAGCGCCGTCCACTCGAGCCGCGTCAGGATGGCTTCAGGATGCGTTGCCGACGGCGACATGCGATTCGAGCGGCTTGTCCGGCGCGCGGACCTCGCGCAGGATGCGATGGATGATCGGGTCGGCCGTCATGCCCTCGGCCAGCGCCTCGTACGACAGCGCGAGGCGGTGGCGCAGCACGTCGGGCGCGAGGTCGGCCACGTCTTCGGGCAGCGCGTAGCTGCGGCCGCGCAGGAACGCGAGCGCCCGCGCGCCTTCGACGAGCGCGATCGTCGCGCGCGGGCTCGCACCGAACGTCAGGTACTTGGCGATGTCGGCGAGCCCGTAGCGCTCGGGCCGGCGCGTCGCCGCGACCAGCTTGACCGCGTACTGCATCAGCGCGGGGTCGACGTAGCCGCGCCGGCATTCGCGTTGCGCCGCGTGCAGGTCCTCCGTCGTGCAGACGGCCATCACGTCGAGCGCCGTGCCGGTCACGCGCTCGACGATGACGAATTCCTCCTCCTCGCTCGGGTAGCCGACGAGTACCTTCATCATGAAGCGATCCACCTGGGCCTCCGGCAGCGCGTACGTGCCTTCCGTCTCGATCGGGTTCTGCGTGGCCATCACCAGGAACGGCTCGGGCACGCGGAACGTCTCGCCCGCGATCGTCACCTGGTACTCCTGCATCACCTCGAGCAGCGCGCTCTGCACCTTGGCGGGCGCGCGATTGATTTCATCTGCGAGCAGCAGGTTGGCGAACACGGGGCCGAGCGCCGTCGTGAACTCGCCGGTCTTCTGGTTGAACACGCGCGTGCCGACGAGGTCGGCGGGCACGAGGTCCGGCGTGAACTGGATGCGGCGGAACAGGCCGCGCATCGTGCGCGCGAGCGTCTTCACCGTCAGCGTCTTGGCGAGGCCCGGCACGCCTTCGACGAGCAGGTGGCCCTGCGCGAGCATCGCGACGAGCACGCGCTCGAGGAAGTGATCCTGGCCGACGACGACCTTCTTCACCTCGAACAGGATCTGCTGCATCAGCGCGGCGGTTTCGGAGGGGCTGCGGGGCTTGTCCATCGGGCTCGGGATTGGCGGCGGAACGGTGGGAGGGATCAGAACGGCGACAGGCCCACGGCGGACGCCGCATTCTCGATCGGCACGGCGAAGCCGATGCCGATGAACACGCGCTGCTCGGTGGGGTTGTAGATGCCGGTGACGATGCCGACGACGGCGCCGTCCATCGTCACCAGCGGCCCGCCTGAATTGCCGGGATTGGCGGCCGCGTCGAACTGGATCAGGTTGGTGAGCTTGCGCTTGCCTTCCGGGGAACGGTATTCGCGCTTCAGCCCGGACACGATGCCGTCGGACGCCGACGGCCCGATGTCGAACGGGAACCCGACCGCGACGACCTCGTCGCCAATGTTGAGGTCCGTCGTCGAGCGCAGCGTCGCGGCCGGCAGGTCGTCGGGAATCTTGCGCGCCTTCAGCACGGCGAGGTCGTTCTCCGGCTGCACCGAGATGACGTCCGCCGGCGACTCCGTGCCTTCGTAGAACGCGACGGTGATCGAGTCGGCGCCGGCGACGACGTGCAGGTTCGTGAGGATCGTGCCGTTGTCGATGATGACGACGCCGCTGCCGACGCCGACGGAATAGCCTTCCGGGACGTCGCTGTCGTCGTGGCCTGCGGGCGGGTGGCGCGGTGCTGCATGCTGCGCGCCCTTGGGCGCCAGTGCGCCTGCCGCGCGCTCGGCGGCGGCACGCTCGGCCTTCATGGCGGCCAGTTCCGCGGCGTCGAGCTTGTGCAGGCCGCGGACGTGGACGACGGACGGTGCGATGGCCGCGAAGGCCTTGGCCGATGCCGACGGCAGCACGTTGTTGTCGAGCGTGTGCAGCACGGCAGCGTCGAGTTCCTTCTGCGTGAGGTCGTGCGCGCGGGGCGCGAGCCATCCGTGCGTCAGCACCGCACCGCCGACCACCAGCGCGCCGCCGAGCGCCCACAGCGGCGCCTGCCAGCGCGCCAGCGTCGCGCGCAGCCGCTGCCGCCGCGTGCGCGGGTGGGCGGGCGCTTCAACCTCGCCAGGTGACGGCAACGCGGGCGCGGCAGGCGGAACGGTGGGCGCGGCGGGTGCTTCGCTCGCGGCTGCACCCGGCGGACGCCCCGGGGATCCGGCGCGCGGCGAGCGGCTGTAGAGCGGAACTCTGGGCATGGCGAACCGCAACGGGCGGCGTACGAATCATTGTGCCTTATCGTGCCGCGAAACGGCGCGGCTGCCGGTGTTTGCTGACTGCATGCCATCGGACATCCCGCTGCGGCCGAGGTTCGCCCGCCGGCGCGGCGTCATCGCTCGGGGGCCGGTCCGGCTCGCGCTGGCCAAAGCACTGAACTTGGGATAGAATCCGCGGTTCCCTTGCCACACCCGGACACCGACCGGACCTTGCGGGCCTCCTTTGGAGCCGCATCCCCGGCGGCGGCAACAGATGGGGTGGCCGTCGGCCTCGCACGAGATCAGGGACGCCTGCCGCAGGAATGAGCCTGCGGGCCACGGCGCGCGAAGCCGCAACGACCGAAAGGACCGCATCACCCATGCGTCACTACGAAATCGTCTTCATCGTCCATCCGGACCAGAGCGAACAGGTTCCCGGCATGGTCGAGCGCTATCGCACGATGGTGCAAAACCACGGTGGCCGCATCCACCGGCTCGAGGACTGGGGCCGGCGCCAGCTCGCCTACCCGATCCAGAAGATGCACAAGGCCCACTACGTGCTGATGAACATCGAATGCGACGGCGAGACGCTCTCCGAGCTCGAGCACGCGTTCAAGTTCAACGACGCCGTGCTGCGCCACCTGATCGTCGCGATGAAGGAAGCGGTGGTTACGCCGTCGCCGATGATGAAGGAAGAAAAGGCCAAGTCGCTGACCGACAAGCCCGCCGAGCGCCCCGCTGAAGAAGCGGCCGCCCCCGCGGCGCCGGCAGCGGCCTGACGCGAAGCTCACGCGAGACCGCGCCAAGCGACCGTGCCGGACAGCAACCGGCTGACGCTCGCCGCGACGCTCGCCAGCCGCGAACCGCTGCGCTACACGCCTGCAGGCATCCCGGCACTCGACGTCATGCTCGTGCATGCGTCGATGCAGCCGGAAGCGGGTGGCGAGCGACAGGTGAACTGCGAACTGGCGGCCGTGGCGTTCGGCGACGTGGCGGTGGCGATGGCGAAATTGCCGCAAGGCGCCGCCATCCGGGTCCAGGGTTTCATCGCCCGCCGCTACCGCACCGGAACGAGCCTCGCGCTGCACGTGAACCGATTTGAAACGATGGAATAGGCGACGCCCCGTCGCGAAAGGACAGGAGTAACGACCATGCCACGTCCCCTTGGAAGAGGCAAAGGAAAAGGCAAGAAGGATTTCAAGAAGCGTGATCGCGGCAATGCGCTGTTCAAGCGCAAGAAGTTCTGCCGCTTCACCGCCGAAGGCGTGAAGGTTATCGACTACAAGGACATCGATATCCTGAAGGACTTCGTGCAGGAAAACGGCAAGATCATGCCGGCGCGCGTGACGGGCACCAAGGCCCGCTACCAGCGCCAGCTCGGCACGGCGATCAAGCGCGCGCAGTTCCTCGCGCTGCTGCCGTACACCGACCGCCACTGATCGGGAGACGCGAGATGCAGATCATCCTGATGGAGAAGGTCGCGAACGTCGGCAACCTGGGCGACGTCGTCAAGGTCAAGGACGGCTTCGCGCGCAACTTCCTGATCCCGCAAGGCAAGGCCAAGCGGGCGACGCCGGAGAACCTGAAGCTGCTGGAGTCCAAGCGCGCCGAGCTCGAAAAGGCTGCGGCCGACAAGCTGGCGTCGGCGCAGGCGCAAGCCACGTCGCTGGAAGGTGCCACGCTGTCGATCACGCAGAAGGCCGGCGTCGATGGCCGCCTGTTCGGCTCGGTCACCAACGTCGACATCGTCGAGGCGCTGAAGGGCAAGGGCGTCACCGTCGAGAAGTCCGCGATCCGCATGCCCAACGGCCCGCTGAAGCAGGTCGGCGAGCACCCGGTGACGGTCGCGCTGCACACTGACGTCACCGTGCCGATCACGGTCACGGTCGTCGGCGACACCAGCACCCACTGATCGTCGCGGCGACTGGACGCGAGAAAGGGCGCCTCCGGGCGCCTTTTCTTTTGCGCGGCGGCGCCGTCGGTCGCGGCCTGCGGTCCGCCGGGCGGCGCCGCGCGGTTGCCGGGCCGCGCGCGTGCTGCAATGTGCCGATGGCCGACGACGCCAACTCCCGACGCCCGCGCTGGCTGCGCAGGCGGCTGCTCCAGGGGACGGGGGCGGCCGCGCTGGTGGCGCTCGACCGGACACTGGCGAACGCATCCGTCGCTGACGGTGGCGATGCGGTGCCACCGGTGCCGGCAGTTGGCAGCGACCTGCGGATCGCGGCCGCGCCGGCGCCCGTACGCGCGCCGGCCGCGCCATCACGTGCACCGGTGCTGTTCATCGGCCACGGCAGCCCGATGAACACGCTGCGCGACACTCCGTACACGCGCGCGCTGCGGGCGCTGGGTCCGACACTCGGCAAGCCGCGCGCGGTCATCGTCGTGTCGGCGCACTGGCTCACCGAAGGCGGGACGCTGGTCAGCACGCTGGAGCGGCCGCCGACGATCCACGACTTCAGCGGGTTTCCCGACGCGCTCAACACGTTCGAGTACGCGGCGCCTGGATCGCCGCTGCTCGCGCGCGAGGCGGCGCACCGGATTCGCGAAGGCCGCGTGATGCCGGCCGGCGTCTGGGGTCTCGATCATGGCGCGTGGAGCGTTCTGCACCACCTGTTCCCCGGCGCGGACGTCCCGGTATTCCAGGTGTCGATCGACTGGCGCCAGCCGGGCGCGCACCACCTGGCGGTCGGTCGTGACCTCGCCGCGTTCCGCGACCTGGGCGTGCTGATCGTGGCCAGCGGCAACATCGCGCACAACCTGCGGATGACGATGCCGGGCACGCCGGACGCGCCACGGGCCGGCGCGCCGTGGGCACAGGCGTGGGACGACGCCGTCGTCCGTGCGCTCGAGGCGCGCGACGTGGGGGCGCTCGCGAACTACCGGGCGCTCGATGCGTCGTCGCAGTCCGCGGTGGCGACGCCCGACCACTACTTCCCGCTGCTGTACGCCGTCGGCGCCGCGTTGTCGGCCGACATGTTGCGCTACGTCTGGGAAGGCTTCGAGTCGGGCACGGTGAGCATGCGGTCGCTGCAGTTCGGCTGACCGCCGCGCCGCGGAGCGGCTTGCTAGAATCGCAGTCCGACCACCTTCGCGGCGGCGTTCGCATGCCCGACGATTCCCTCGATGCGCTGAAGCTGCCGCCGCACTCGCTCGAAGCCGAGCAATCGGTGCTGGGCGCGCTGCTGCTCGACAACGAGGTCGAGAGCCGCATCGGCGACGTGCTCGGCGCCGGCGATTTCTACAGCGACGCGCATCGCGTCATCTACGACGCGGCCACGCGGCTGATGGGCGAAGGCAAGCCGGCGGACGCGGTGACGGTCGCCGAGCATCTCGCCGCGATCCAGAAGCTTGATTATGTCGGCGGGCTTGCGTACCTGGGCGCGCTCGTGCAGAACGTGCCGACGACGGCCAACGTCCGCCACTACGCGCAGATCGTGCGCGAGCGCTCGATCCTGCGGCAGCTCGCATCGACCGCCGGCGAGATCGCCGAGGCCGCGTTCCGCCCGCTCGGCCGCAGCGCGCGCGAAGTGCTCGACGAGGCCGAGACCAAGGTCATGCACATCGCGGAGCAGGGCGCGCGCGGCCAGCAGTCGATCGAGGTGATCGGCAACCTGCTCGCGGGCGTCGTCGAGCGGATCGAGGAACTGTACAGCCGCGACAACCCGTCGGAGGTGACGGGCCTCGAGACCGGCTTCAACGACCTCGACCGGATGACCACGGGATTGCAGGCCGGCGACCTCGTGATCGTCGCGGGCCGCCCGAGCATGGGCAAGACGTCGCTCGCGATCAACATGGGCGAGCACGTGGCGCTTGCGATCAAGAAGCCGGTGCTCGTGTTCTCGATGGAAATGGGCGCCAACCAGCTCGCGCTGCGGATGATCGCCTCCGTCGGGCGCCTGCCGAGCCAGAACCTGCGCACCGGCCGGCTGCAGGCGGAGGATTGGAACCGGCTGTCGGCGGCGCTGGGGCGACTCAACGAGGCGCCGATCCTGATCGACGAGACGCCGGCGCTGACGTCGATGGAAGTGCGCTCGCGTGCGCGGCGCGCGGCCAAGCAGCACGGCGCGCTGGGCATGATCATCGTCGACTACCTGCAGCTGATGCAGGCGTCGTCGCAGGGCGAGAACCGCGCGACGGAGATCTCCGAGATCTCGCGTTCGCTGAAGGCGCTGGCGAAGGAGCTCAAGGTTCCCGTCATCGCGCTGTCGCAGCTCAACCGCAGCCTCGAGCAGCGGCCGAACAAGCGGCCGGTGATGTCGGACCTGCGTGAATGCGTGACGGGCGACACGCTCGTCGTGCTGGCCGATGGCCGGCGCGTGCCGATCGCGTGCCTCGTGGGCACGACGCCGGAAGTCTGGGCCATGGACGCGACGCAGAAGCTCGTGCGGGCGCGCAGCGATCGCGTGTGGTCGAAAGGCGTGAAGCCGGTGCGCAAGCTGGTGCTTGCGAGCGGGCGCGTGCTGCGCGCCACGGGCAATCATCGTATCTACGCGGGCGGCGGCTGGCAGGAGCTCGAAGCGCTCGCCGTGGGTGACCGGGTCGCGCTTTCGCGCGCGATTCCGGAGCCTGCGTCCCCCGCCAGCTGGCCGAATCACGAGTTGGCGCTTCTGGGCCACCTGATCGGCGACGGCAGTTACGTCACGCACCAGCCGCTGCGCTATACGACGGCGTCGGCCGAGAACAGCGACATCGTCGCCGAGGCAGCCCGCGCGATGGGCAGCACCGTCACGAGACACGAAGGACGCGGCGCGTGGCATCAGCTGGTCATCGCCGGCAATGGCAATCGCTGGCATCCGACGGGCGTGGGCGCGTGGCTCAAGCGCCTCGGCATCTTCGGCCAGCGGTCCCACGAGAAACGCGTCCCCGCAGAGGTATTTGCGCTGGGCAACGACCAGGTTGCGACGTTCCTTCGGCACCTGTGGGCGACCGATGGCTCGATCACGCTGCGCAAACGGGGCACGCGCGGTGCTTCGCGCGTCTATCTCGCGACGGCGAGCCGTGGCCTGGCGGACGACGTTGCGGCGCTGTTGCTGCGCTTTGGCATCGTCGCGCGGTTGCGTACCGTGCACCAGGCCGCCGGGCACTGGTTTACGGTCGATGTATCGGGCCGAAGCGACCAGCTGTGCTTCCTCGAGCGAGTGGGTGCGGTGGGGCCCCGTGTCGCCCCTGCCCACGCGTTACGCGAGCGGCTCGAGGCCACGGAAGGCAACCCGAACGTCGACACGTTGCCGCTCGCAGCGTTCGCGGACGTGCGAGCGGCCATGTCCGCCGCGTGCGTTTCGCAGCGGGCCATGGCGTCGATGCGGGGCACGCGATATGGCGGCGCCGCCCACTTCCGGTTTGCGCCGTCGCGCGCGACGATGGGCTCCTATGCGCGGCTGCTCGAGGACGAGCGCCTGGCGCAATGGGCGCAATCGGACCTGTTCTGGGACCGCGTCGTCGCCAACGAACCGGACGGCGAGGCCGAGGTGTTCGATCTCACCGTGCCGGGTCCCGCAAGCTGGCTCGCCGATGGCATCGTGAGCCACAACTCCGGCGCGATTGAACAGGATGCAGATTTGATCCTGTTCATCTACCGCGACGAGGTCTACAACCCCGAGACGCAGGACAAGGGGATGGCCGAGATCATCATCGGCAAGCAGCGGAACGGCCCCATCGGCACCGTGCGCCTCACGTTCCTCGGCGAGTACACGCGCTTCGAGAACTACGCGTCGCCCGGGACGTATTGAGCGCCGCGCCGGATCAGTCCGTCTTCTCGCGGTCGTAGTAGTCCACCGTGGTCTCGCCGCGGAACATCTTGCGCAGCACCGTGCGGCCGTCGCGGTCCGCGAACACCGCGACCTTGTTCGAATCGGGATACTCGCAGGCGTCCAGCGCTTCGCGGTTCGACAGCGCGAGGTAGCGAAGCGTATCCGTGCCGGTGTTGATGATCTGGTGCGCGACTTCGGCGCCACCGGGCGGGCATGCGACGATGTCGTGCCTGCGCAGCGGGTAGCGCTGGTCGCCGAAGCGCAGCTCGCCGGTGCCGTCGAGGATCAGGAACATTTCCTCCTCGCCGTGGTGCGAGTGGAATGGGCATTGCGCCTTGCCGGGCGGCAGTTCCGTCAGGTTGTAGCCGAGCTTGCGCGCGCCGATGTGCTTGCCGAGGCTCGCGCGGCGCGACGTGTAGTAACCATTGTCCTCGACGTCATCGAACACCGCGTCGTCGAGGTTCATCAGCGGCTTGGGCATGGCGCGCTCCGCGTGGGACAGGCGCGCACGTTACCGCGTTTCGCCGGTCCCCGGTTGCACGACCAGCTCGCGATAGCCGGTGTGTGCGTCGGGCGCGCGGTCGAGCGTCCATCCTGCGGCGGGCGCAATCAGCACTTCCGCAGTCGTGCGCACGACGTTGCCTGCGCTGACGTGGCCTCCGTACACGGCGCCCGCGGAATCGGCGACCGTCATGTGCAGGTGAGCGCCACCGGGCGACAGCGTGCCAGCGAGCGTCAGGATTTCGAACGGGCCAGGCAGCGTGGTCGTGTCGCGCTTGTCGGCAAAGCGGAGATGGGCGTCGACGAGGCTGCCGATGCCGCACACGACAAACCCGCCGCCGGGCGGCGTCGCGGCTTCGAGCGCGCGCTGCAGGTCGTCGCCGGGGACGAGCCGCAGCGGGATCGTCGTCATGCGCGTTGCATCCCGCTCACTCGCCGATCAGGATGGCTTCGGCCGGATCGAACGTGACGGCGACCGCTGCGCCTTCCGGGATCAACGCCGCCGTCGCCGGCGCCGACACGAACAGTTCCGCGCGCGGCTCGTCGAGCGTCACGTGGTATTCGACGTGGTCGCCGAGATAGGTACGCTTGCGCACGGTGCCGCCGAGCATGTCCGGTCGCCGGCCTTCGGCGAGGCGCAGCGAATGCGGACGCAACGCGATGGCCGCGCGCGTGCCGGCGAAGCCCCGGTGCCGGATCGCCGTGCGCAACGGCCCGACCTGCACGTCGGCGAGATCGCCATGCCGCGCGCCGACCACGGCATCGAGCACGTTGGCGTCGCCCATGAAGTCGGCGATGAAGCGGCTGTTGGGCTCGTTGTACAGCGCGTGAGGCGTCCCGTCCTGTACGATGCGCGCCGCGTTCATGACGATGATGCGGTCGGAAACGGCCAGGGCTTCCTCCTGGTCGTGCGTGACATAGACCACCGTCAGCGCGAGCGACTGCTGCAGCTCGCGGATCTCCTCGCGGACGCGCCGGCGCAGCTTGGCATCGAGATTCGACAGCGGCTCGTCGAACAGCAGCACCTTGGGCTCGAGCACGATGGCACGGGCGACGGCGACGCGTTGCTGCTGGCCACCCGACAGCTCGCTGGGTTGCCGGTTCTCGTAGCCGGCGAGGCCCACGAGCGCGAGCTTCTGCGCGGCCTGCTCGGCCGCCTGCGCCTTCCTGATGCCCATCGAGCGCAGCCCGTAGGACACGTTCTCGATGACGGTCATGTGCGGGAACAGCGCATAGGACTGAAAGACCATCGACACGTCGCGCTCCGCCGCCGACAGATGCGTGACATCGGCGCCACCGATCAGGATGCGGCCGTCGCTCGCCTGCTCGAGTCCCGCGACTAGCCGCAGCGTGGTCGTCTTGCCGCAGCCCGAAGGGCCGAGCAGCGTCACCAGCGTGGCCGGGGCGATGTCGAAGCTGACCGCGTCGACGGCGACGACGTCGCCATAGCGCTTGGTCACCGCCTCGAAGCGGACGGCGGGCTCGTTGGCGGCCGCCTGCGGAGTGTCGTTCATTGCGCTCCTCGGTTGTCCGGGGCTTACGCCGGCAATGCGCCCGTGTCCGCGACGGCGCGGCGGCGCCCGAGCCTGCGTTCGCCGACGAGCCACTGGATGCCGACGAGCACGGCCATCATGACGACGATCATCACCGCGGCGTAGACGATCGCGATACCGTACTCGCCGACGTCGGCGCGGCCCACGATGTACACGGTGGCGAGGTTGAAGCGCCCCGTCGCCAGGAAGATCACGGCGCTGACGGCCGTGACCGCGCGGACGAACGAATAGATCATCGCGGTGACGAGCGCCGGCTTGAGCAGCGGCAGGATCGCGCGGCGGAACGTCGCGAACGAGCGCGCGCGCAGCGTCAGCGACGCCTCGTCGAGGCTGCGGTCGATCTGCGCGAGATTGGCGAGGCCCGCGCGGATGGCCACCGGCATGTTCCGGAACACGAACGAGATCACGATGATGAGGCCCGTGCCGGTCAGCTGCACCGGCGGCACGTTGAAGGCGAGAATGTAACTGATGCCGACGACCGTGCCGGGGATCGCGAAGCTCATCATCGCCAGGAATTCGAACAGCGTGCGGCCCCGGAAACGCTGCCGGTCCAGCAGCCACGCGGTGAGGATGCCCAACGCGGCCGTCAGCGGCATCGCGACGAGCGCGAGCCCGATCGTCGTCAGCAGCGAGGGCCACGCCGAGCCGCTCAGGAACCAGCCGTTGACGCCTTTCTCGACCGAGAACGCGGTGAGGAAATACTCGAGCGTCGGCGTGTTGTCGCGGCCGATCGACTGCACGAAGCCTCCGGCAAGGATGATCACGTAGACGACGATCGTCAGCACGAGCCACGGCGTGGCAACGGCATAGCAACCGTAGCGCAGCCCGCGCGGCAGCGGCGCGGGCAGGCCGCCGTCGCCCTTGCCGGACAGCGTCACGAAGCTGCGCTTGCCCACCCAGTGGCGCTGCGCGAGGAACGCGGCGATCGTGAACGCGAGCAGCACGATCGCGAGCACCGCCGCGCGGCCCTGGTCGTGCGCGGCGCCGACCACCGCGAAGAAGATGTCGGTGGACAGCACGTTGAAGTTGCCGCCGAGCACCAGCGGGTTGGCGAAGTCCGCCATGCTCTCGATGAAGCCGATCAGGAACGCGCTCGCAAGGCCCGGCCGGATCAGCGGCCACGTGACGGTGCGGAACGTGCGCCAACGGCTCGCGCGCAACGTGGACGACGCCTCCTCGACGCTGGGACTCACGCCCTGCAGCACGCCCGCGATCACGAGGAACGCGATCGGCGTGAAGGCAAGCACCTGCGCGATCGCGATGCCCGGCATCCCGTAGAGCCAGCGACTGCGGGGGATGTCGAAGTGCGCGGACAGGAAATTAGTGACGATGCCCGCGCGGCCGAACAGCAGGATCAGCGCGAGGCCGATGACGAATGGCGGCGTGATGATCGGCAGGATCGACAGGCTGCGCAGCAGCCATGCGGCGCGCACCCGCGTGCGCAGCGCGATCAGCGCGAGCGGCAGCGCCAGTGCGGTGCACAGCACGCCCACCAGTATCGCAAGCGCCACGGTGTTCCAGGCCGAACCGCAGGCGCCGTTGCCGGCGAGGCAGCGCAGGCTCCAGATGTTGGCATTCGTCACCTTGGCCGCGAACAGTGCGGGCGCGAAGTGGCCGTCGTTGTCCTGGACCGCGGACAGCAGGATCGCGATCAGCGGGTAGGCAACGAACAGCACCATGCCCGCGATGACGAACAGCAGCGACCCGACGATGAAGCGGTCGCCCTTGCAATAGCCGCGGTCGGCGAGCTCGGTGGCGACCAGCATCAGCAGCGCCACACAGTAGGCAGTGGCACCCCAGCCGAGCGCCGGCTGTTTGGGCCCCGGCGCGCCGGAGAGCGAGGCGAGCCACCCATAGCCCCAGCCGCTGTGGATGATCGCGAAGCCCTGCGCGGTGAGCCATACGAGGCCCAGCGCTGCGACGACGCCGACGCCGCGCATGTGCCGGCGCGCACACAACAGTGTCGCGACGAGCAGCGGGACGACGAGCGGCGCGAGCCACGGCGCCGCGCCGAACGCCAGGACGGCGGCGGGCGAGCCGTCGCCGCGGCGCACCAGCCAGTCGAACGCGAAGAAGCCCGACTCGAGCTTGTACCAGGGCAGCAGCAGGAATGCTGCCCAGCCGATCAGGAGCCAGCCGGCAACGTCGCGGCGGACCGCGGGCTGGCTCCCGGGCACCGCGTCAGCCGCCGTTGCGGACTTCGTCGGTGAAGCGCTTCAACAGGCGCGTACGGACGGCGGACGACCCGTACTTGGCAAAGTCGTAGTCGATCAGCTTGATCTTCGACAGATCCGGTGCCTCCGGCGGCACCGGCGTGGCCTTGTTCGACGGCATCTGGTAGCTGCCGGCAGGCGCCGCGAGCTTCTGCGCGTCGACGCCGAGCGCCCAGTCGTAGAACTTCTTCGCCTCGTCCGGGTGCTTGGCGCCGGCGACGATGCTCATCGAGCCGATTTCATAACCGGTGCCTTCGCACGGCGAAACCACCTTCACCGCTGGATTCTGCTTCACGGCGTTGATGACGTCGTGCTGGAAGGCGATGCCGATCAGCGTCTCGCCCTTGGCCACCGCGAGCGCGGGTGCCGCGCCGGCCTTCGTGTACTCGGCGATGTTCTTGTTGAGCTGCTTCAGGTATGCGAACGCCTTGTCCTCGCCCATCAGCTGGACGATCGTCGCGAGCATCGTCCAGGCCGTGCCGGACGAGTTGGGATCCGCCATCATGATCTCGCCCTTGAACTCCGGCTTGACCAGGTCGGCCCAGCATTGCGGTGCCGCGAGCTTGCGCGCCGTCATGTCCTTGGAGTTGTAGCCGTATCCCAGCGCGCCGAGGTAGATGCCCACAGTGCGGTACTTGCCGCGCTCCGCCTGCTTCTGCGCCCAGTCGCGCAGGTTGGACAGCTCCGGAGACTTGTATTCGGCGGTAAGGCCTTCCTCGGCCGCCTGCAGATGCGGGTCGCCGGTACCGCCCCACCAGATGTCGGCGAGCGGGTTGGCCTTCTCGGCGCGCAGGCGCGCGTAGATCTCGCCGGCGCTCATCCGCGTCATCTCGACGTTGACGCCGGTTACCTTTTGATACGTCGTCGCCATCGCGCGGCACCACGCCTCGTCGACGCCGCAATACATCACGAGCGTGCGATCCGCGGCATGGACGCTGCCCGCGAAGCCCAGCACGGCGAAGAGCGCGCCGAACGCGAACCCGAACATGCGGCGTGTTGCGCCGCAACGAGCCTTGCTATGCATGTGAACTCCTCCTGGGGCGGAAAGCCGTCGTACTGGTTTTATGACAGTAATATTACAGCGTCCACCAGGAAGTGCACGCCCGACGTCAGCCGCGATCCATGTCAGCGGGCGTCGAGACGACGAGCACGAGCGCACCAACATATTCGGCGCGTTGCCGCAGATGCCCGTGGCGCGCGTCCCACGTACCGTCGGCCAGGTCGCGCGCGAGCGTGTGCTCGAAGCGCGCAACGCTTTCCGCGCCGACAAAGCCCCACGACGAGCATGCGAGGCGTGCGTCGCGGTCGAGCAACCGCTCGGGCCGCCCGTAGTACGCGTCGTTGAACCCGTCCGTGCACGCGAGCGGAATCGGCACCTGCATGACGGTGATGTCGCCGCCGAGGCCGGCAGCCAACGTCGCAACCGCCGGGCATCGGCGAGTCTCGATTGCCAGCACCTCCGGACAGTACTCGGCGAGCCACCAGTCCCCCATGCGCTGTGGATCGGTCGTCATGACGACGACGGGGCCGCGCGTGACGCGCCGCAGTTCGCCGAGCCCGCGCGCCAGGTCCTGCCACTGGTGCACGGTGAACGACGCCATCGCGGCATCGAAGTGACGGTCGGGAAACGGCAGCGCTTCGGCCAACGCGTCGATCGCGCGCGCGAGATGCGCCGGCCTTTGCGCCCGCATAGCTGCGGATGGCTCCACGGCGGTCACGTCGCGGTCGACGGGTTCGTACGAGCCGGCGCCCGCGCCGACATTCAGCACCGTGCGTGCATCGCCGAGCGCCGCGTGGAGCGTCGCGGCAATCCGCGGATCGGCACGCCGGAACCGCCGATAAGCCGCGGCCGCCTCAGAATAGTCGAAGTCGCCTGCGCTGCCGTCCGCCCCGCGGCGCGTGACCGCCATGGGCCGCTAGCGCCTGAGCGCGAGCACGAGCACGCCGCACGCGACCAGCGCGATGCCGCCCCAATCGCGCCACGACGGGCGCTCGCCAAGGAACACGAAGGCAAACACGGCGACCAGCACCAGGCTCAGCTTGTCGACCGGCGCGACCTTGGACGCGTCGCCCGCCTGCAGCGCGCGGAAATAGCACAGCCACGACGCGCCGGTCGCCAGCGCCGACAACGCGAGGAACAGCAGCGAGCGCCCCGGCAGCGTGAACGGGTTGGTCCACTTGCCCGCGAGCAGGATCGCGGGCACGAGCAGGCCGGCGATCAGCAGCGTGCGGAACGCGGTCGCGAAATCCGGATCGATGCCGGCGACGCCGACCTTGGCGAAGATGGCGGTCAGCGCCGCGAAGCAGGCGGAGAGCAGCGCCCATGCGAACCAGGGTGCGGAGGTCACGATCGCCGCTCAGCCGGGAGTCGACAGCTTGAGGCCCACGATGCCAGCGACGATCAGGCCGAGGCTTGCCAGGCGGCCGACGCTCGCGGCTTCGCCAAACAGCACGATGCCGAGTGCTGCCGTGCCCACGGCGCCGACGCCGACCCATACCGCATACGACGTGCCAACCGGCAATGTCTTCATCGCGAGCCCCAGCAGGCCCACGGAGACGACCATGGCCGCCAACGTGCCGGCGGACGTCCACGGGCGCGTGAAGCCGTCCGTGTACTTGAGCCCGATCGCCCACACGATCTCGAACAGTCCCGCGACGATCAGCAACAGCCACGCCATGGTGCCTCCTTGCGCGTCAGAGTTCGCGCCGCGGCGCGGCGGTGCCTGGATCGCCGGTGTTGGGCGTTCCCGCGCGCTCGATCAGCAGCACGTGCGCCTCGCCATCGGCGACGGGGCAGTGCTCGACACCCTTGGGCACGACGTACAGCTCGCCCGGCCCGAGCGTCACGTCGCCGTCCCGCATGCGGATGGTCACGCGGCCGTGCAGCACGAGGAAGAAATCGTCGGTGTCGTCGTGCTTGTGCCAGACGAACTCGCCCTTGAGCTTGGCCACCATCAGGTCGTGGCCGTTGAACTGCGAGACGACGCGCGGCTGCCAGTGACCGTCGAACTGGGCGAGCTTGCGCGCGAGGTTGATGGCGGTCATGGCAGGCCTCCAGCCGGAATGTGAATCACGCGTACAGTGCGTTGCGGTAGGCATCGGTTCACGCACCACCCCGCTGCAGCAGGAACACGCCGCCGACGATCAGCAGCACGCCCAGCATCTGCGCCCATGCAAGACGCTCGCCGAACGCGAGCACCCCGACGAGCGCGACGAGGATCAGCGTGAGGCCCGTGTAAACCGGGAACAGCACGGACATGTCGAAGCGCCGCAGCGCGTCGAGGTACCAGAGGAACACGCCGCCATAAAGCGACAGCGCGAGCAGCACCCAGCCGCCGCGCGACTGCAACAGGTCGACGAAGCCGGTGTGCGGCTGGCGCGTCACCCACTTGAGGATCGCGTGCGACAGCGTCAGCACGATCGACAGCGCTGCCGCGTTGGCAAGCATCCACAGGTTGGCGGAAGCGTTCATCGCCCCGATGCTAGCGCAGCGCCGCGTTGCCGCGGCCCGCGATGGCGACGACCTCGATCGCGTGTGGGTCCGCGGCCTGGATGCCGAACGTCCAGCGGCCGCGGGCGTCCGGATCGCCGGCGGCGCACCGGTAGACGCGTGTCACCGCGTCGGATGCCGCGAGAGTCGCCGGCGCGTCGTTGCAGCGGATCTCGGCGGACCAGTCGGGCATCCACGTGGCGCGGGTATTGGCGAGAACGAGCAAAGCGTGCGGCGGCAACACGTCCGCGCGCTCGACGCTGGTCGGCGGGACGGCTGGCGGCGCATGCGGCGGGTACTGCGCGGTGAGTGGCCAGTCGCGCGGCTGCGGTGCCGTCAGCACCGACGCGGCGGGCGCGATGCCGATGCCCGCGATCGTCACGGTGGGCGCAATGCCCAGCGTCCGCCACTGGCGGCGCGCGAGGCCCACCCATCCGGTGTTGCCGAGCGGCCGCGCTAACGCGGGTGCAAGCTCCGGGCAGTGGATGCGCAACGGCATCGTGTAATGCACGTCGATCAGGTAAGGCAGCGCGCCGTAGACGGGCGCGGGGTGGTCGCACAGCCACCGGCCGAGCGCATCGACGCCCCACGCGGGCAACCACACGTCGGCGGCCACGCGCGGCGACGGCGCCTGCAGCACGTCGACGACGCGCGCGCCGTCGACAGGGCCGCCACCGCGGTACTGCGCCTGGACCAGGCTGGCGCCGGCGGTTCCCGCGAGCAGCAACGCCGCAATCACGATGACCGGCTGCGCGACGCGACCCAGCGCGGTCCAGCCGCACGCGACGAGCAGCGCGTAGCCCGGCATCACCGTGTACAGCATGTACAGCGGCGTCGTCGGGCGAATCACCGCGACGAAGGCGAGTGGCACGAGCGTCAGCGCAAAGGCGAGTCGGGCGACGCCCCGCGCACGCCAGGCCAGCCACGTGCCGGCGATGGCGCCGACGAGCGCCAGCACGCTTGCGACGGTGCCGAGCCAGCGTGCGGTGTCGCCCGCGCCGCGCAGCATGGCGAACAGCATCGGCGCACCGTCCCACACGAGTGCGCCCGCGAGGCGAGGCAACCGCGCCCACTGGATGACCGCGACGTTGGCGTTGGCGGTCGTCGCGACGCTCGTCGCGAACGTGTCGAAGCCGCCGAGCAACGGCAGGAACGGCAATGCGAAACCGACGAACGCCGCGGCCAGCGCTACCACCGCGTCACGGAAATGCCGCGCGATCGCGCCCGGGTGGCGCAAGGCCTGCCAGCCGACGACGGCGGCGAGCCACGCGGTGGACGGGTGCGCGTGCACGGCAATCGACGCACCGAGCCCCGCGGCCAGCCACCATCCCACGCGCGGCGCATCGCGCACGCGGATCAGCGCATAGAGCGTGCCGAGCACGGCTGCGCACACGAGATTGGTGCTTGCGAAACCGACGCTCTCGAACGACGCCCAGCCGGGCAGCGCGAGCGCCACGGCCCACAACATGCCGAGCCTCCGGTCGGCGAGCCGCGTCCCCGCGAGGTAGGCGAGCGGAAACTGCAGCGCCGCGATGACGGCCGCCGTCAGCGCGGCCGTGAGCCAGGCGGGCACTGCGGCGAGCGGCAGCGCAAGCGCGTAGAACCACAACGGTCCCAGGTAGACGTGGCCCGCGAACAGCGGGCCGGTAGTCGGGCGGGCATCCTGCCACGCGATCGCCCAGGCGGCGGCGACGTCGCGGCCGCTGTCGTAACCCGCGGCCATCCACGCCCCCAGCGCGACGAAGGCGACGGTGATGGCCGCGACGAGCCACGGCTCCCACGCGAACGCGTGCAGCGTGCGGATGCGCAGCGGCCGGCCGAAGCGCGGCCGTGATGCCGTGCCCGCGTTCACGGCGCGTCGCTGCCGTCGACGCCGTGACGCGCACGCACGACGTACAGCGGGCGCCCCTTCACTTCGTCGTAGATCCGTGCGACGTACTCGCCCAGCACCCCGAGCCCGATCAGCTGCAGGCCGCCAAGGAACAGCACCAGCGTGATCGTCGACGCATAACCGGGAACGTCGATGCCGAGCACGAGCGTCTTCACGACCAGGTACGCGCCGTACAGCAGCGCGACGAGCGCGATCAGGAAGCCGATCACGCTCGCGGCCTTGAGCGGCACCGCGGAGAACGCCGTGATGCCGTCGAGCGCGAGCCGCCACAGCCGGCCGCCATCATGCCCCGAGGTGCCGCCCGCCCGCGGTTCCACGGCATAGGGCACGGTCGTGTAGCGGAAGCCCACCCACGCGTACAGGCCCTTCATGAAGCGCGCGCGCTCGGGCAGCTTCCGCAGCGCGCGCACGACGGGCGCCGACAGCAGCCGGAAGTCGCCGGCGCCGACGGGCAGGTCGACGGACGCGACGCGGCGAAACAGCCGGTCGAACAGGCGGCTTGCGCTGCGGCGCGCCCAACCTTCCTGCCGCGCATTCCGGCGGACGGCGATCACCATGTCGCTGCCCGCGCGCCACGCCGCCACGAGCTCCGGGATCAGCTCGGGCGGATGCTGCAGGTCGGCGTCGATGGGGATCACGGCCTCGCCGTCGGCGTGGTCGAGGCCCGCCGCCAGCGCCACCTCCTTGCCGAAATTCCGCGACAGCTCGACGACCTTCAACCGCGCGTCGCGCTCGCGCGCGGCGAGCAGCGTGACGACCGACACATCGCGGCTGCCGTCGTCGACGAACACGATTTCCCACGGCAGCCCGAGGCCGTCCAGCACGGCGCGGGTGCGCGCGACGAACGCGTCGAGGCCGGCCGCCTCGTTGTAGACGGGAACGACCAGCGACAACGTCGGCGCGGGGGAGGCCATGGGCGGCAGAAGCCTACCGCATCGCGCCGGCGCGTGGGGCGGCTACAGGATCTCCGCCGCGTGATCCGCGAGCCGCGAGCGCTCGCCGCGTGTCAGCGTGATGTGGCCCGAGTGCGACCAGCCCTTGAAGCGGTCGACGACATACGTGAGGCCCGAGCTGCCTTCCGTCAGGTAAGGCGTGTCGATCTGCGCGATGTTGCCGAGGCAGACCACCTTGGTGCCGGGCCCCGCGCGCGTGATCAGCGTCTTCATCTGCTTGGGCGTCAGGTTCTGCGCCTCGTCGATGATCAGGAACTTGTTGATGAACGTGCGGCCGCGCATGAAGTTGAGGCTCTTCACCTTGATCCGCGAGCGGATCAGGTCGCGCGTCGCCGCGCGGCCCCATTCGCCGGCCTCGTCGTCGGTCTTGTTGAGCACGTCGAGGTTGTCCTCGAGCGCGCCCATCCACGGGTTCATCTTCTCTTCCTCGGTCCCGGGGAGGAAGCCGATGTCCTCGCCCACCGGCACCGTCACCCGCGTCATGATGATCTCGGTATAGACCTTGAACTCGAGCGTCAGCATGAGCCCCGCGGCGAGCGTCAGCAGCGTCTTGCCGGTGCCGGCCTGGCCCAGCAGCGTGATGAAGTCGATGTCGGGGTTCATCAGCAGGTTCAGCGCGAAGTTCTGCTCGCGGTTGCGCGCCGTGATGCCCCACACGTTGTTCTTCTGGTGCGTGTAGTCCTTGAGCGTCGACAGCAGCGCCGTGCGGCCGCTCACCTCGCGGACGATCGCATAGAACGGCTGCTCGCCGGCCTTCTCCTGGTACACGAACTCGTTGGTCAGCAGCGACGGCACCAGCGGTCCGGTGATCCGGTACATCGTGTGGCCGCCGGCCTGCCACGATTCCATGCCCTTGCCGTGGCGATCCCAGAAATCGTCGGGCAGCACCTGCATGCCCGGGTACAGGAGCTCGGTGTCCTCGAGCACCTTGTCGTTGAAGTAGTCCTCGGCGGCGATGCCCAGCGCGCGCGCCTTGATCCGCATGTTGATGTCCTTGGACACCAGGATCACGTTGCGCTTGGCGTCGCGCTGCGCGAGGTACATGACGACCGCGAGGATCTGGTTGTCGGCCTTGCCGTTGGCCAGCGACGGCGGCAGCGTCGTCGTGATCGTCTCGGTCTGCAGGAACAGGCGTCCGGTGGCGGCGCCGTTGGACTTGGCGTCGAGCGGGATGCCGGCGGCGATCGCTTCGGCGGAGCCTTCCGTCTGCGCGGTGACGAGTTCGTCCAGGAAGCGCGATGCCTGCCGCGCATTGCGCGCGACCTCGGTGACGCCCTTCTTGTTGTTGTCGAGTTCCTCGAGCGTGAGGATCGGCAGGTAGACGTCGTGCTCCTCGAAGCGGAACAGGCTCGTCGGGTCGTGCATCAGCACGTTCGTGTCGAGCACGAACAGCTTGGTGGCGGTTTGGGAAGCAGTGCGGGGGCCGGACTTGCCGGCAGGGCTGGCGGCGTGGGCGCCGGACTTGCGGGACGATGCGAGGGACAAGAGCGGGTTGGGAGCGGGGCGCAGCTTGCGTTCGACCATGGGCCTCCAGGATGCCTTGCGGTGGCCGCCGCCGCTGGCGGCCCCTTATCGCAAAATCCTACGCCTTTTTGTTGAAGGTACAAGGGATGGGGGTTACAGCGCCATGACAGCCCATCGCTTGTGGTGAAAACGGCACAGCGGCGCGCCGCGGCCGGCGCTCAGAGCGTCTGCACGAACGTGAGCACCTCGTCCGCATGCCCCGGCACCTTGACGCCGCGCCATTCGCGGGCGAGCCGGCCCTTGCCGTCGATGACGAACGTGCTGCGCTCGATGCCCCGCACCTTCTTGCCGTACATGTTCTTCATCTTCATGACGCCGAACTGCTGGCACAGCACTTCGTCCGGGTCGGAGATCAACGCGAACGGCAACCCCATCTTCGCCTTGAAGTTCTCGTGCGACTTGAGCGAATCGCGCGATACGCCGACGATGATCGCGCCGGCCTTGGCGAATGCGTTCGCGCGGTCGCGGAAGTCCGCGCCTTCGGTCGTGCAGCCCGGCGTGTTGTCCTTCGGGTAGAAGTACAGCACGACGATCTCGCCGCGATGGTCCTTCAGCGTGAACTCGCCGCCGGTGGCGGCTGCGGTGAAATTCTCGACGAGCGGTGTGGTCATCGTGGGACTCCTGGAGGGGGGACGGTCGCGCTCACCGCGCGTGGGCATCCTGGTCGGCGAGAAACTCGCCGTGCTGCACGAGCAGCGTGCCGGTGCGGCCCGGAATCGTTCCGGGGCCGACGTTGCACCGAGGCAGGGCCATCGGCTCCACGGCTTCATACAGCGCGCGTACCGGCACCAGACGATAGCCCTGGGCCTTCCAGCCGATCAGCAACTGCTCGAGGACGGGCGCGAGCTTCATCCCCTCGAGTTCGGCATGCAGCGTGAATACGTGGTCGCCAGCGGTCTGTGCGGTGCGCGCGAGCAACGCGCCCGCGACGTTGGCGGGCGTGATGCCGTCGACGCCGATCAGCTCGTCCAGCGTCGGCAGCGTCGTCGGGAATTGAGGGCAGCGGATCAGCTCCGCGTTCCAGACAGGCAGGTGGGCGCCGGTGCCGCGGCCGTCCGAGCAGTAGTCGAAGCCCAGCTGCTGCGTGAGGCGCAGCGCCTCGGCGTTCATCTGCCAGCCGGCCGCGCCGTGCGTGCGCGCCGCTTCGCCGAAGATCTCGTGGAAGCGGTCGCACGCGCGCGCCATCTCGCGCTTGGTCCACGCGGCATCGGCGCCAGCGACGCCGTCCTGCCAGCGGACGTGGTCGTAGCAGTGAATGCCGCACTCGAAGCCCAGGTCGCGCACGCCGCGCATGATCCGCGCGCCGCGCATGCCGATGTCCGGGCCCGGCAGCACGGTGCCGTTCAGCAGCGTCCGCACGCCGTAGTGCGAGACAACGCTGGTCCGCTTGACCTTGCCGAAGAAGCCCGGCCGGAATACGCGCCTGATCGCGCGGCCCGTGTGGTCCGGCCCCACGCTCCACAGGAACGTCGCGCCGGCCGCGTGGCGCTGGAACAGCTCGACGAGCCGCGGCACGCCCTCGCGCGTGCCGCGCCACGTGTCGACGTCGACCTTGAGCGCGAGGAGGCTCAATCCACCAGCGCGCGCGCGGTCGCCACCTGGCCGCGATAGGCGTCGAAGATCCGCGTCAGCGCATCGTCCATCGCCACCTGCGGGGCCCACCCCAGGTCCGCCATCGTGTTGGTGATCCTGGGCACGCGGTTCTGCACGTCCTGGTAGCCGCTGCCGTAGTAGGCGTCCGACGTCGTGTCGACGAGCTGCACGTTGGCCGCGCTGTCGCGGTACTCGGGATAGCGGGCGGCGGTGGCGAGCATCATCGTCGCGAGCTCGCGCACCGAGTAGTTGTTGGCCGGGTTGCCGACGTTGTAGATCTGGCCGCTGGCGACGCCGCCCGGGTTGTCGATGATCCTGAGCAACGCGGAGATGCCGTCATCGATGTACGTGAAGGCGCGCTTCTGCGTGCCGCCGTCGACGAGCTTGATCGGCTCGCCGCGCACGATGTGGCCGAGGAACTGCGTGACGACGCGCGAGCTGCCTTCCTTCGGCGTGTTGATCGAGTCGAGGCCGGCGCCGATCCAGTTGAACGGACGGAACAGCGTGTAGTCGAGGCCTTCCTCCATGCCGTACGCGTGGATCACGCGGTCCATCAGCTGCTTGGCGCACGCGTAGATCCAGCGCGGCTTGTTGATCGGGCCATACACGAGGTCGCTCGCGTCGGGATCGAATTCCGCGTCGCGCGACTTGCCGTAGACCTCGGACGTCGACGGGAACACCAGGCGCTTGCCGTAGCGCACCGCGGCGCGGACGATCGGCAGGTTGGCCTCGAAATCGAGCTCGAACACGCGCAGCGGCGCGCGCACATACGTCGCGGGCGTGGCGATGGCGACGAGCGGCAGGACGACGTCGCACTTCTTGACGTGGTACTCGATCCACTCCCGGTTGATCGTGATGTCGCCTTCGAAGAAGTGGAAGCGCGGCTCGCTGGCGAGGTCCGCGATGCGGTCGGCCGAGATGTCCATGCCGTGGATCTCCCAATCGGTGTGATTGAGGATCGCGCGCGACAGGTGATGGCCGATGAAGCCGTTGACGCCGAGAATGAGAACGCGTTTCATGGAGAGCGGGGCACGGGCGGCCCGCGCGACACGTGGAAGGCCGCCATTGTAACGGGCGACTGCGGCGCCTTCAGCCGCGGCGTGTCGTCGCCGCGGCCCACGCCGCCGCGTCGAACGGCAGCCCGTCGCAGTCGGCGGCCAGCACGCGCAGCATGCCGCCGTCGCCGCCGGCGATGTACAGCGTACCCCCGACGCCGAAAAGCCCGGGCGCATGCGCCGTCGCCCGCGCCTCGGCCGGGACGTCGCGCGCGGTCGCGAGGATCCGCACGCGCCGTTCGGCGACGTCGGTAAAGGCACCGGGGTAGGGCGGTGCGACGGCACGGACGAGGTTGTGGATCGCCGCTGCGGGCTGCGTGAAGTCGATGCGCCCGTCCTCCGGCTTGCGGCCGCCGAAATAGGAGCCCTGCGCGAGGTCGTTGCGCCGCCGCGGCGCCGTGCCGGCGACGAGCGCCGGCAGCACGTCGTCGAGCAGCGTGGCGCTCGCCGCGGTGACGCGGTCGAACACGATCTTCGCCGTGTCGTCGGGCCCGATCGGGACCGCGCGCTGCGCCACGATGTCGCCGGCGTCCGGCTTGACGTCCATGTAGTGCAGCGTGACGCCCGTTTCGGTCTCGCCGTGCAACACGGCCCAGTTCACGGGCACGCGACCGCGGTAGCGCGGCAGCAACGAGCCGTGCAGGTTCAGCGCGCCGCGGCGTGCCGTCGCCAGCAACGCCGGCCCGAGCATCTGCCGGTAGTAGAAGCTGAACAGGAAGTCCGGCGCGAGCGCGGCGATGCGCGCGACGACGTCCGGGGCATTGGGGTCGGCCGGCGTGATCCACGGCACGCCCAGCGCCGTGGCAACGTCCGCGACGCGTTCGAACCAGAGCGTCTCGGCCGGGTTGTCGTCGTGCGTGACGACCAGCGCCACGTCGACGCCGTGCGCGACGAGCGTCCGCAGCGCCGTGGCGCCGACATTGTGATATGCGAAGACGACGGCGCGCGCCGGCATCGAAGCGCCCGCGCTCAGCGCGCGTCGCGGTCGCCGTCGCGCTCGAGTACCGCGCGGATGCGGTAGCGCGGGCGCTCGCGGACCTGCTGGTAGATGCGGCCGACGTACTCGCCGACGATCCCGAGGCCGAACAGCACGAGGCCGATCAGCAGGAACTCGAGGATGTCGCGGTCCCACAGCGCCGACACGCCGTTCAGCAGGTCGCCCTTGACCGCGCGCTCGGCGATGACGACCACATAGAGCAGCACGGACCCCGCGGATACCAGCATGCCAAGCAGCGAGAACAATTGCAGCGGGACGAGCGAGAAGCCGGTGACGAGGTCGAAGTTGAGGCGCACGAGCTTGTACAACGAGTACTTCGATTCGCCCGCCGCGCGCTCCTCGTGGGCCACGTCGACCTCGACCGGGCGGTTCGCGTACGTGTACGCGAGTGCCGGGATGAACGTGCTGACTTCGGGGCTCGCTGCCACGGCGTCGACGATCTCGCGGCTGTACGCGCGCAGCATGCACCCTTGATCCGTCATCACGATGTGCGTGATCCGCTCGCGCAGCCGGTTCATCATCCGCGACGCGACCTTGCGCCACCAGACATCCGAGCGGTCGGCGCGCACGCCGCCGACGTAGTCGGCGCCGCCGTCCATCGCGGCGAGCAGCTTGCCGATCTCCTCGGGCGGGTTCTGCAGGTCCGCATCGAGCGTCACCACGCGTTCGCCGCGCACGTGCTCGAAGCCGGCGACGATCGCCATGTGCTGGCCGTAGTTGGCGGCGAACAGCACGACGCGCGTCACGTCCGGCCGCGCCTCGAACTGTGCCTTCAGCAGCGCGGCCGAGCGGTCGCGGCTGCCGTCGTTGACGAAAATCACCTCGTAGGGGACGCGCAGTGCGTCGAGCGCCGGGTACAGCCGCGCGAACAGCGCGGGCAGGCCGGCCTCCTCGTTGTAGACCGGGATGACGACGGACAGCACCGGTTGCGCGGTCACGGCATTCCCTTTCGTGGCGGCCGTCGTGGCAGGACGGCGCCGCGGGCTGACGGCTTCATCGACGCGACGTGCGCAGGATGTCAGCGCACGCGGCGCACACGCGCTCGACGTCGGCGGGCGTCATCCGCGTGTGCAGCGGCAATGTAACGGTTTCGCGCGCGATGCGCTCGCTGACCGGGAACTGGCCGTCGCGGCCACCCAGCGAGCGCCCCAGCGTCGTCAGGTGCAGGGCCTCGTACGAGACGCCGGTGCCGATGCCGCGCGCCTCCATCGCGTCGCGGAACTGCTTCCGGTCGATCGTCATCCGCGCAAGCGGCAGCAGGATGCAGAACATGTTCCAGGACTGGCCGTCGCCGGGCGTCGGCGCCGGCGGCAGCACCGCGTCGGTGTCGCGCGGGAAATGCGCGAAGTAATGCTCGACCAGCGACCGCCGCCGCGCCAGGAACTCCGGCAGCCGCGCGAGCTGGTCGACCCCGATCCGCGCCTGGATGTCGGGCAGGTTGAACTTGCCGCCGGGGAAGGCGACGTCGCGCGTGCGGTCCGGCAGCGGCACGATGCCGTGGAAGCGCAGCGCATCGACGCGGGCGGCCTCCGCCGCGTCGTTGACGACGAGCGCGCCGCCCTCGATTGTCGTGATGTTCTTGTTCGGGTGGAAGCTGAACGTCGTGAGGTCGCCGGCCGCGCCGAGCGTCTGCGTCCGGGAGCGCGAGCCCATGACAAGCGCCGCATCCTCGATGACGCGCAGGCCGCGCGCCCGGGCGAACGCGTAGAGCGCGTCGACGTCCGGCAGCGACCCGGGCCAGTACGTCGGCAGGATGGCCTTCGTGCGCGGCGTCACCGCCGCCTCGATCGCGGCAAGCGGCACGTTGCGCGTGACGAGGTCGCAGTCGACGAACACCGGCCGCGCGCCGACCTTCACGATCATGTTCATCGTCGTGAAGAAGCTCTGCGCGGGCGTGATCACCTCGTCGCCGGGGCCGATGCCGGCCACCTGCAATGCGACCTCCACGGCGGCCGTCGCGGACGTCAGCACGCGGACCGTGCGCCCGCCGCAGAACGCCGTCAGGTCGGCTTCGAAGCGCTTGACCCACGGCCCGCTCGTCAGCTGGCCGGATCGGAGCACGTCGGCGACGCCGAGGATCGTCGCCTCGTCGAGCTCGGGGCCCGCGAACTTGAGGTAAGGCGCGCCCGTCACGGGCCCGGCGTTCATGCGGGCCTCGCGATCAGCCAGACGCCCACGATGATGAAGCCGATGCCGAGCCACCGCGTCGCCGTCACCGCCTCGCCGAACAGGTACCAGGCGGCGATCGCGTTCACGACGTAGCCTAGCGACAGCAACGGATAGGCCATCGACACCGGCACGCGCGACAGCCCCATGATCCAGATCACGAGGCTGACGACGTAAATGCCGGCACCGGCGACGAACGGCGGCGTCGTCGCCATCCGCCACAACGTCGCGAACCAGTTGTCCCGCGTCAGCGTGATGACGCCCACGATGTTGGTGCCGGCCTTCAGCAGCAGCTGGGCGGCGGCGTTCAGCAGTACGCCGGTGATCAGGAACGCGAAGGCCGCGGGCGTCATCATCGCGCGCGTCCGCTAGCGCCTTGCCACGAGCCTGCGGCGCGGATCGGACGCGATCACGCGCATCGGCACGCCGAGCTTCAGCAGGTATTCGTAGGTCTCGCGTTGCATCAGTGCATACCCTTGCGGCAGCGCCTTCCACGCCGGGATCCACAGGCGAATCGTCGCATACGCCTTTTCCGGTTCCGCGTCGAGGCCCAGCGCCAGCTCGTCACGAAACTCGACGATCGTCGTCGTCTTGCGCAAATAGTACGGGAACGTCTGGTCGTAGGTGCCCACCTGGAACACCGGGGCATTCCGGTCGAAGGCGCCGCCGGGCTGGTTCTGGGCGTCCCGCACCAGCTCATAGCCGGAACGCACGGACCGAAACGCTTCGTGACCGATGAACGCGAGCTGGAAGCCCACGAGGCCGCACATCGCGAGCGACAGGATGCCCAGCGTGCGCGACCGGTCGTCGTCACTTCTGAAGAACCAAAGCGCGCCCAGCGAGCCGGCGACGAACACGACGCCTGCGAGCGTGAGCGGCTTGCCGAACGCCACGAACAGCGCGGCGGGCGTGTCCTGCGACGCGAGGTGCGGGATGAGTGCCGCGTACCCGAACAGCATGAACAGCAGGAACCCCGCCGCACCCGCGGTGTGGATCGCCGTCGTCCACCACAGCAGGCGCCGCGACGCGCGATGCAGCTCGAAGCCCAGCAGCATCGCGATCGCCGGGTACTCCGGGTAGATGTACGACGGGAGCTTGGATCCGGACAGCGAGAAGAACACGAACACGAACAGCGACCATACCCAGCAGAACCGCATCCAGTCGAATCCGTTCGCGAGCGGGGCACTCTGGCGCCAGCTGCGGAAGAACGTCGCGACCCAGATGAACAGCCACGGCAGCAGCCCGAAGCCGAAGATCGGGACGAAATACCACCACGCGCCCGTGCGCCGATGCTCCGTCGTCAGGAAGCGGTCGACGTTCTCGTGGAAGAAGAAGAAGTCCGCGAACTCCGGATTGGCGCGGCTCGCGAGTACGAACCACGGCGCCGTCACGACGAGGTAGACGACGAGGCCCCAGCCGAGGTGCAGGCGTTTCCACGGCGACACGTCGCGCGTGGCCAGCGTGTAGAGGACGAGCGACGCGGCGGGGATCACGATCGCGACCGGACCCTTGGTCAGTGTCGCTGCGCCCGCCGCCGCATAGGCGAGCAGCATCCAGTTGCGCTCGTTGCGTCGCGGGATCCCCGGGCGCTGCGCGCGCAGGAACGCACCCAGCACCAACGCGAGCCAGCCGGTCAGGAAGGCGTCGAGCGTGTTGAAATGCCCGAGCCCGACGGACAGCACGCAACTCAGCATCACGACGAAGCCGTAAACCCCGGCCAGCGGGGTCGCCAGCACACCGAGCGTGATGCCGACGACGATCGCGGCCATCAGCGCGCCGCTGGCGGCGGCGAGGCGGGCCGTCCATTCGTCGATCTCGAACGCCTTGTACGCCAGCGCGGTGGCCCAGTACTGGAGCGGCGGCTTCTCGAAGTACTTGAGGCCGTTGAGGCGCGGCGTCAGGTAGTCGCCGGTAATGACCATCTCGCGCGGGATCTCCGCGTAGCGTCCTTCGTCCGGGTTCTGCAGCGTCCGGGTGTCGAGCGCGGCAAACCAGACGAACAGCGTGCACGCCGCGAGCGCGATCCACACTGCCAGCGGCAGCGTGCGGGTGAGCGGTTCGCGGATTTGCAACGGGCAGGTCGGTGAGGCGGGCGAGGCGCGATTCTAGCGTGCGGGCCGGGGCAGGCGTGCCTGGATCGGAACCTGGCGCCAGGCGGCTCGCCGGTTACCGGTTAACATTGCGCGCTTCGCGACCGTCGCCGCGCCCGCCCGCACGCCGTACCCCGCATGCCCCCGCCGCTGACCCTGTACGACAACTACACCCGCTCGCTGCGACCGTTCGCGCCGCTCGATCCCGGCCGCCCGGTGGGCCTGTACACGTGCGGCCCGACGGTCTACGACTACCAGCACATCGGCAACTTCCGCACGTTCCTGTTCGAGGACGTGCTGAAACGGGTGCTGCGCTTCGACGGCTACGCGGTACGGCACGTGATGAACATCACCGACGTCGGCCACCTGACGTCGGATGCCGACAGCGGCGAGGACAAGATGGAGAAGGGCTCGCGGCGTACCGGCAAGAGCGCGTGGGAGATCGCGGCGACGTATACGGACGCGTTCGTCGCCGACGCGCACGCACTGGCCATCCTGGACCCCGACGTGCTGTGCCGCGCCACCGACCACATCCCGGAGCAGATCGCGTTCATCGCCGACATCGAGAAGAACGGGTTCGCGTACCGCACCGCGGACGGCATCTATTTCGACACGTCGAAGCAGCCCGACTACGGGTACCTCGCGCGGTTGGACAAGCAGGGCCTGGAAGCCGGCATTCGCGTGGATCTCGGTGACAAGCACCACGCCACCGACTTTGCGCTGTGGAAATTCTCGCCGCCCGGCGAGCAGCGGCAGATGGAATGGGATTCGCCGTGGGGGCGCGGCTTCCCCGGCTGGCACATCGAATGCTCGGCGATGGCTCAGAAGTACCTCGGTGACTACTTCGACATCCATTGTGGCGGCGAGGACCACATCCCGATCCACCATACGAACGAGATCGCGCAGACCGAGGCGCGCGTCGGCACGCGGCTCGCGAACTTCTGGATGCACGGGTATTTCCTGCTGCAGAACGACGCCAAGATGGCCAAGTCGGCAGGCGGCTTCCTGCGCGTCGCGCTGCTCGTCGAGAAGGGCTACGACCCGCTGGCGTTCCGGTACCTGTGCCTGACGACGCATTACCGCAGCCAGCTCAACTTCACGTGGGACGCGCTCGACGCGGCGGCCACGGGCCTGCAGCGGATGCGGATGGGCGTCCACGCGTTGCGCCAGCACGTCGACGGGGTGCCCGACGCCGGGGCCGTGGAGCGGTTCACGACCTTCCTGCGCGATGACCTCAACGTACCGCGGGCCTTGTCGGTGGCATGGGAGGTGTTGCGTGGCGATCTGCCGGACAAGGCGGTGACGCGCGCGACGCTGCTCAAGTTCGACGAGGTGCTCGGCCTTGGGCTCGCGACGTGGCAGCCGCCGGTCGAGACCGTCCCGGACGACGTCCGGCTGCTGGCGGACGAGCGGCTGGCCGCCCGCGGGCGCAAGGACTGGGCGGAGTCCGATCGCCTGCGGGGGGTCATTCACTCGCTGGGCTGGGACGTCGAGGATCGCGCCGGCGCCTATGCACTGAAGCGCCGATGAAGCTCGCGACGATCGCCGACGGCACGCGCGACGGCTCGCTCGCCGTCGTCAGCCGCGACCTTGCGCGCTTCGTCGCGGTGCCCGAGATCGCGCCCACGCTGCAGGCGGCGCTCGACGACTGGATCCGGGCGGCACCCGCGCTGCTCGCGATCGCCGACAGCCTCGACGCCGCGCGATGGCCCGACGCGCGGCCGTTCGATCCGGCGCACGCGCTCGCGCCGTTGCCGCGTGCGTACCAATGGCTCGACGGTTCCGCGTACGTGAACCATGTCGAGCTGGTGCGCCGTGCGCGCAACGCGGTCATGCCCCCGGAATTCTGGACCGATCCGCTGATGTACCAGGGCGGCTCCGATGACCTCGCCGGCCCCCGTGCCGACATCGTGCACGCCGACGAGGCCTGGGGTATCGACTGCGAAGCCGAGGTCGCCGTGATTACCGGCGACGTCGACGTCGGCACCACGCGCGAGCAGGCGCTGCGCGCGATCCGGCTCGTGACGCTCGTCAACGACGTCAGCCTGCGCAACCTGATTCCCGCCGAGCTCGCGAAGGGCTTCGGCTTCGTCCAGTCCAAGCCGGCCACAGCGTTCGCGCCGGTGGCTGTCACGCCGGACGAGCTCGGCGATGCGTGGCGCGACGGCAAGCTGCACCGGCCGCTGACGACGATGATCAACGGCCAGCTGTTCGGCCGTCCCGACGCCGGCGTCGACATGACGTTCGACTTCGGCCGGCTGATCGCGCATGCAGCCAAGACACGGCGCCTCGGCGCGGGTTCGATCGTCGGGTCCGGCACCGTCTCGAATCGCGAGGTGGGCGCCGACGGGACGTTCGGCCCCGGCCGGCCCGCGGCGGACGGCGGCGTTGGCTATTCGTGCATCGCGGAGCAGCGCACCGTCGAGACGATCCTCGGCGGCAAGCCCGTCACGCCGTTCCTGCGGTTCGGCGATCGCGTGCGGATCGAGATGTTCGACGCGAAGGGTGCTTCGATCTTTGGGGCGATCGATCAGGTCGTGCGGGGGCCGGGGTAGGGGTTTCGACAGTGTCCTGCCGTGCGGCGGGGCCCGTTTTCCCGGTGCTCGCTTCGCTGCGCGCCGCGAAAACGGGCCCCGCCGCACGGCCAGCACGCTTCGATCGAAAGGCCCCGCCTTTGCGCCGCGTCGACGTTCTTGCGCGCATCGCCGCGACGGAGCGTGGCACGTAGTCGCTTGGCGCCTGCCTATCATCAAGGCGCGCGACTGTTTGGCGCTAGGTGCCGCTTAAGGCACTTGCGAAACGTGCGCCGGACGATAGACGCATGCAAGACGGCTGCGCGCAGCGGGCACGCGCGGTGGTGCACGCAGCAGCTCGACAGAGGGGAGTAGGCGGCGGCGTTCGCTCGCAGCTCCCATGCCACGGGGAGGGCCTCGGTTCCCGGCGCGCAGCGCAGCGAGCACCGGGAACCGGGGCCCTCCCCGTGGCTGGATACTGCGAAGAACGCCGCCGCCTACTCCCCCCGCGCCCTCCGCGACGCCCACAGCACGTCGGCCTGCCCGGCCGCGCGATTGAGCACCCGTGCGAGCACGAACATGAGGTCCGAGAGGCGGTTGACGTAGCGCCGCGCCACGTCGGGCACCTCGGCGTGCTGACCGAGCGTGACCAGCGTGCGCTCGGCGCGGCGGCAGACCGTGCGTGCCACGTGCGCCAGCGCGGCGGCGCGCGTGCCGCCGGGCAGGATGAATTCCTTCAACGGCGGCAGTTCCGCGTTGAACGCCTCGACGGCGGCCTCCAGTGCGTCGACGCGCGCCGCGACGAGCGCGGCGTGGCCCGGAATCGACAGCTCGCCGCCCAGGTCGAACAGGTCGTGCTGGATGGACGTCAGAAGCTCGCGGACCGCAGGCGGCAGCGCTTCCGCCAGCAGTACTCCGAGCGTCGAATTGAGCTCGTCGACCGTGCCGATGGCCTCGATGCGCGGCGAGTCCTTCGCCACGCGGGAGCCGTCGGCAAGGCCGGTGGTGCCGCCGTCGCCGGTGCGCGTGACGATGGCCGAGAGTCGGTTGCCCATGGGAGTGCGGATCGGGTGCGAATGCCGTCGTTGCGCGAGCGCGGCGCCGTGTGGCAGCCTTCACATCGCTCGCGGTGCTAGGATAAACCGCAACGCCGCGCACTGCACGCGCGGCAGGCCCGTCAGAGGCCTTGCGCGGCGTACGAGGAGGAGCCATGGTTCAAGGCGCGAACGCGCTGCCGCGGAACGCGGCCAACTACGCGGCGCTGACGCCGCTGTCGTTCATCGCAAGGTCCGCGGCTGTCTGGCCGCAGGCGCCGGCGATCGTGGACGGGCATGTTCACCAGTCATGGGGCGATACGTACGCGCGTTGCCGCCGGGTGGCCAGCGCGCTGGTGCGCCTCGGTGTCGGCCGCGGCGACACGGTCGCCGTGATGCTGCCGAACACGCGCGCAATGGTCGAGCTGCATTTCGCGGTACCGATGGCCGGGGCCATTCTCAACACGCTCAACACGCGCCTCGACGGCGAGGCGCTCGGCTTCATGCTGCAGCACGGCGGCGCGCGCGTGCTCGTCACCGACACCGAGTACGCGCCCGTCATCGAGAAGGCGCTGGCCGCGCTGCCGGCGGCGCAGCGCCCGCGCGTGATCGACGTCGTCGACGCGACGGTCAGCAGCGGCAAGCGGCTGTCCGAGCTCGAGTACGAGGACGTGGTCGCGTCCGGCGACCCGGCGTTCGCATGGGAACCGCCTGCCGACGAGTGGGACGCCATCGCGCTCAACTACACGTCCGGCACCACCGGCAACCCCAAAGGCGTCGTCTACCACCATCGCGGCGCCTACCTGAACGCGGTATCGAACATCGTCGACTGGAGCATGCCGCGCCACGCCGTGTACCTGTGGACGCTGCCGATGTTCCATTGCAACGGCTGGTGCTTCCCGTGGACGGTCGCCGCGCTGGCGGGTGTCAACGTGTGCCTGCGCAAGGTGGACGGCGCGGCGATCTTCGACGCGATCCGCACGCACAAGGTGACGCACTACTGCGGCGCACCGATCGTGCACACGACGCTGCTCAACATGCCGGACAGTGCCAGGGCCGGCATCACGCACAAGGTCAGTGGCCTTGTCGCCGCGGCGGCGCCGCCGGCGGCGATGATCGAAGGCATGGAGCGGCTGGGATTCGACATCACGCACGTGTACGGGCTCACCGAGACCTATGGCCCCGCGTCGGTCTGCGCCAAGCAGCCGGGCTGGGACGCGCTCGACATCGCCGCGCGCACGGAGCGCAACGGCCGCCAGGGCGTCGCATACACGATGCAGGAAGGGTTGTCGGTCCGCGATGCGCAGACGCTCGCGCCGGTGCCCGCCGACGGCACGACGATCGGCGAGATCATGTTCCGCGGCAACATCACGATGAAGGGCTACCTCGACAATCCCGCGGCGACTGCCGAAGCGTTTGCCGGCGGCTGGTTCCACACCGGCGACCTCGCGGTGCTGCAGCCGGATGGCTACGTGAAGATCCGCGACCGCAGCAAGGACGTCATCATCTCCGGCGGCGAGAACATCAGTTCGCTGGAAGTCGAGGAAGTGCTGTATCGTCATCCCGACGTGCTGGCGGCGGCGGTCGTCGCGCAGCCCGACGCGCGCTGGGGCGAATCGCCGCGCGCCTACGTCGAGCTGAAGCCGGGCAGCACGCTGACCGTCGACGCGCTGCGCACGCACTGCCGCGCGCACCTCGCGGGATTCAAGATGCCGAAGGCGTTCGAGTTCTGCGAGCTGCCCAAGACGTCGACCGGCAAGATCCAGAAGTTCGTGCTGCGCGAGCGCGCCCGCTCGACAGCCGCCATCGAGTGAGAACCGCATGAATGCACCCGTCGACGCCGGCGTCCTTCCCTATGTCGAGCGCAGCGACGCCGGACCGGTCGCGACGCTGACGCTCAACCGCGGCACGCGCTACAACGCGCTGTCGTCGGCGATGATCGAGGCGCTCGATGCGGCGTTCACGGCCGTCGCCGCCGACCGCGCGATCCGCGTCGTCGTGCTCGCCGCGCACGGCCCGGGCTTCTGCGCCGGCCACGACCTCAAGGAGATGGCGGCGCATCAGGACCTGGGTTGGCAGCGCGCGCTGTTCGACCGTTGCAGTGCATTGATGCTGCGGATCACGCGCCTGCCACAGCCGGTGATCGCGCGGGTCCACGGCATCGCCACCGCCGCAGGCTGCCAGCTGGTGGCGACATGCGACCTCGTCGTCGCAGCCGACACGGCGACGTTCGCGCTGCCAGGCGTCAACGTCGGCGTGTTCTGCTCGACGCCGGCGGTGGCCGTCGGCCGCGTGGTTGCGCGCAAGCGCGTGATGGAAATGCTGCTGACCGGCGAGGCGATCGACGCCCCGACGGCGCTGGCGTGGGGCCTCGTCAACCGCGTCGTGCCGGCGGCGCGACTCGACACGACGATCCTCGAGCTCGCGACCGCGATCGCCGCCAAGAGCGCGAACGTGATCGCGGCCGGCAAGCGGGTGTTCCACGAGCAGATCGATCGCGGGGTGGAAGCGGCTTACGAGCACGCCGGCGAGGCGATGGCGTGCACGCTGCTGACGCCGGAGGCCGCCGAAGGCATCGCCGCGTTCGTGGCCAAGCGCGCGCCGCGCTGGCCGGGGCACGGAGACGGCGCATGAGCCGTCGCAGCGCGCGTTGCAATCGGCGCGGCGGCCCCCGATAATCGCCTGCCCGCGCCGGCACGTCGCCGCGCGGGCCGGCGAACGTCGGCCAGTATCCAGCATGCCCCACGACACGATCCTCGAAACGCGCGGCCTCACCAAGGAGTTCAAGGGCTTCGTCGCCGTCAACGACGTGAACCTGTCCGTGCGCCGCGGCTCGATCCATGCGCTGATCGGGCCCAACGGCGCCGGCAAGACCACGTGCTTCAACCTGCTGACGCACTTCCTCAAGCCGACGCGCGGGCAGATCTTCTTCGATGGCGCGGAAATCACCGGCACGCCGCCGGCGCGCATCGCGCGGCGCGGCCTGGTCCGCTCGTTCCAGATCTCGGCTGTCTTCCCGCACCTCACCGCGCTGCACAACGTGCGGATCGCGCTGCAGCGCAAGCGCGGCCATTCGTTCGACTTCTGGCGCTCCGAGGGCGTGCTGGCGGAATTCGACGGCCGCGCCCGCGAGTTGCTGGCCGACGTCGGCCTCGCGTCGTTCGCCGACACGCCGGCGGGTGAGCTCGCGTACGGCCGCAAGCGGGCGCTGGAGATCGCGACGACGCTGGCGCTCGAGCCCACGATGCTGCTGCTCGACGAGCCGATGGCGGGCATGACGCACGCGGACGTGGAGCGGATCGCCGCGCTGATCAAGCGCGTCGCCGCAGACCGCACGGTGCTGATGGTCGAGCACAACCTGTCCGTCGTCGCCGAGCTGTCCGACGCGATCACGGTGCTGGCGCGCGGCAGCGTGCTCGCCGAAGGCGACTACGCGACGGTGTCGCGCCACCCGGCCGTCGTCGAGGCCTATCTCGGAGCGGGCCATGCCTGACGCCGCCGTCGCCTCCGACCCGGCGCGCACCGCGGGCGCGGCCCCGCTGCTGGCCGTCCGCGGGCTCGAGGCCTGGTACGGCGAATCGCACATCCTGCATGGCGTGGACTTCGACGTCGCGCCGGGCGAGGTCGTCACGTTGCTCGGCCGCAATGGCGCGGGCAAGACGACGACGATCAAGTCGCTGATGGGCGTCGTGCCGCGGCGCCAGGGCTCGGCGGTGTTCGACGGCCGCGAGACGATCGGCCTCGCGTCCAACAAGATCGCGCGGCTCGGCATCGGCTGGTGCCCCGAGGAACGCGCGATCTTCTCGAGCCTCAACGTCGTCGAGAACCTGATGCTGCCGCCGGAAGTGAAGCCGGGGGGGATGAGCGTCGACGCGATCTACGCGCTGTTCCCCAACCTGCGCGAGCGCGCGACGAGCCAGGGTACCAAGCTGTCGGGCGGCGAGCAGCAGATGCTCGCCATCGGCCGCATCCTCCGTACCGGGGCACGGCTGTTGCTGCTCGACGAGCCGACGGAAGGCCTGGCGCCGGTGATCGTCCAGCAGATCGGGCGCACGATCGCCGCGCTGAAGGAGGCGGGCTACACGATCCTGCTCGTCGAACAGAACTTCCGGTTCGCCGCCAAGGTGGCGGACCGGCACTACGTCATGGAGCACGGGCGGGTCGTCGACATGATCCCGAACGACGAGCTGGACCGGAACATGGACAAGCTGAACACCTATCTCGGTGTCTAGTGCAACGCGCGGGCCCGGTCCCGCGCACAACGTGGAGCACAAGGAGGAAGCGATGCAACGATTCAAGCAACTGGCGCTCGCCACCGCGGTGGCGGCGCTCATGGGTGTCGCCGGCGGGGCCGGCGCGCAAGTCTCGGACAACGTCATCAAGATCGGCGTGCTGACCGACATGTCCAGCCTGTACACGGACCTGGCGGGCGCGGGCTCGGTCGCGGCGGCCAAGCTGGCCATCGAGGACTCGGGCATCGAGAAGAAGGGCTACAAGGTCGAGATCGTGTCGGCGGACCACCAGAACAAGCCCGACGTGGGCTCGGCCATCGCTCGCCAGTGGTATGACCAGGATCACGTCGACGTGATCGTCGACGTGCCGAACTCGGGCGTCGCGCTCGCCATCAACCAGATCACCAAGGAGAAGGGCAAGGCCTTCCTCGCGTCCGGCCCCGGCACGTCCGACCTGACGGGCACCGCGTGCTCGCCGAACACGATCCACTGGACGTACGACACGTGGATGCTCGCCAACGGCACCGGCACCGCGATCACCAAGGCGGGCGGCGACTCGTGGTTCTTCATCGCCGCCGACTACGCGTTCGGCGCCGCGCTGCAGCGTGACACGACCGCGGCCGTCGAGAAGGCGGGCGGCAAGGTGCTGGGCGGCGTCAAGGCCCCGCTCAACACGCAGGATTTCAGCTCGTTCCTGCTGCAGGCGCAGGCGTCCAAGGCCAAGGTGATCGGCCTCGCGAACGCGGGCGGCGACACGACCAACTCGATCAAGCAGGCGGCCGAGTTCGGCATCGTCAGCGGCGGCCAGCAGCTCGCGGGCCTGCTGGTGTTCATCACCGACGTCCACGCGCTGGGCCTCAAGAACGCGCAGGGGCTCACGTTCACGACCACGTTCTACTGGGACATGAACGAGCAGACGCGCGCGTTCGCCAAGCGCTTCGCGCCGCTCGACAAGGGCATCTACCCGACGATGGTGCACGCCGGCGTTTACGCGTCGCTGCTGCACTACTTCAAGGCGGTGGAGGCGCTCAAGTCCGACGACGGCACCAAGGTCATCGCCAAGATGAAGGAAATGCCCACCGACGACCCGCTGTTCGGCAAGGGGTCTGTGCGCGCGGACGGCCGCGGCATCCATCCGGCCTACCTCGTCAAGGTGAAGACGCCGGCCGAGTCGAAGGGACCGTGGGACTACTACAAGATGGTCGCGACGATCCCGGCCGACCAGGCGTTCCGCCCGATGACGGCGGGCGGCTGCTCGCTCGTCAAGTAACGGCAACCGCCCAGCGCGCGCCGGCCTGACCGCCGGCGCGCGCGGCGTTCGCAATCCCCGACTTGTCAGGCTGCAATGCAGGCACTGTTCGGCCAGCTGCTGATCGGTCTCATCAACGGCGCGTTCTATGCGCTGCTGTCGCTGGGACTCGCCGTCATCTTCGGCCTGCTCAACATCATCAATTTCGCGCACGGGGCGTTGTACATGCTCGGCGCGTTCTGCGCGTGGCTGCTGCTCGAGCGGCTCGGCGTCGGCTATTTCTGGGCGCTGCTGGTCGCGCCGCTGATCGTCGGCGCGCTGGGCGTCGTCATCGAGCGGACGATGCTGTCGCGCCTGTACAAGCTCGACCACCTGTACGGGTTGCTGCTGACGTTCGGCCTCGCGCTGATCATCCAGGGCGTGTTCAACAACGTCTACGGCAGCTCCGGCCAGCCGTACCGGATGCCCGACGTGTTCACCGGCGGCTACAACCTGGGCTTCATGTTCCTGCCCAAGTACCGCGCATGGGTGATCGTCGCGTCGGCGCTCGTCTGCGGCGGGACGTGGTTCGTCATCGAACGCACGCGCCTCGGCTCCTATCTGCGCGCGGCGACGGAGAACCCGGCCGTCGTGCAGGCCTTCGGCATCAACGTGCCGCGGATGATCACGCTGACGTACGGCTTCGGCGTCGCGCTCGCCGCGTTCGCCGGCGTGATGGCCGCGCCGATCTACCAGGTGGCGCCGCAGATGGGCGCCAACCTGATCATCGTCGTGTTCGCGGTGGTCGTCATCGGCGGCATGGGCTCGATCGGCGGCGCGATCATCACCGGCTTCGTGCTCGGCGTCGTCGAGGGGCTCACGAAGGTGTTCTATCCCGAAGCGTCCAATACCGTGATCTTCGTCGTCATGGTGCTCGTGCTGATCGTGCGGCCCGCCGGGCTGTTCGGACGGGAGCGCTGACGTGGCGACGCCGACTCCCGTCGCGATGACCGCCGCCGCCGGCGCCCGCCGTTTTGCGCTCGGCTTCGTCGTGCTCGCGGGCGTGCTCGCGCTGGTGCCGTTCGCCGGCATCTACCCGGTGTTCGTGATGAAGGCGCTGTGCTTCGCGCTGTTCGCGTGCGCATTCAACCTGCTGCTGGGCTACGGCGGCCTGCTGTCGTTCGGCCACGCGATGTTCCTGGGCACGGCGGGCTACGTCTGCGCGCACGCGGCCAAGGCGTGGGGCTGGCCGCCCGAGGCGGCGATCGCCGTCGGGACGCTGTCGGCCATGCTGCTCGGCGCCGCCGTCGGCGTCATCGCCATCCGGCGCCAGGGCATCTACTTCGCGATGATCACGCTGGCCATCGCGCAGATGTTCTACTTCTTCTACCTGCAGACGCCGTTCACGCACGGCGAGGACGGCATCCAGGCCGTGCCGCGCGGGCGGCTGTTCGGACTGGTCGACCTGACCAGCACGACGGCGATGTACTACACGGTGCTCGTGATCTTCCTCGCGGGCTTCGCCGCGATCTACCGGATCGTCCACTCGCCGTTCGGCGCCGCGCTGAACGCGATCCGCGAGAACGAGCCGCGCGCCATATCGCTGGGCTACGACGCGGACCGCTACAAGCTGATGGCGTTCGTGCTGTCGGCCACGTTCGCCGGCCTGGCCGGCGCCACGAAGGCCATCGTGTTCGAGCTCGCGTCGCTGACGGACGTGCACTGGACGATGTCCGGCGAAGTCGTGCTGATGGTGCTGGTCGGCGGCATGGGCACGATCTTCGGGCCCGTCGTCGGCGCATTCGTCATCGTCGGCATCGAGAGCTACCTGTCCGCCGGGCTGACGCTCGGGAGCGTCGTCATCGGGCCGGAATGGGTCACCGTGATCACCGGCGTCATCTTCGTCGCCTGCGTGCTCGCATTCCGTCGCGGGATCGTCGGCGAGTGGCTCGCGTGGCGGCAGCGCCGGCGACCCGGCACACCACCGGACACCTGATTCGCGCAGGCGCATCGTAAAGGTGCAGCCCCTTGCCGCCCCCGGGGCTTTCCCCTAGATTGCCACCAGGCTGCGGCCGGAACCCACAAGGCGACCGCCCGCGACCGTCATCCGCTTGGGGAGAGGGAACACGATGCCGTCCGAACTGCCGAAGTCCGGCCTGCTGCGCCGCCTGGGTGCCTGCATCGCGCTGGCCGCCGCGCTGGCCGTCGCGCCTGCCGCGTCCGGCGAAGAGCTGAAGATCGCCGTCGCCGCCGACGTGACGTCGATCGACCCGCATTTCTACAACCTGTTCCCCAACAACAACATCGCCGAGCACATCTTCGACAAGCTCGTGCGGATGGACGCGGATTCGAAGATGATCCCCGGCCTCGCCGTGTCGTGGAAGACGATCGACGCGACGACGTGGGAGTACAAGCTGCGCAAGGACGCGAAGTTCTCCGACGGCACGCCCGTCACCGCCGAGGACGTCGCGTTCTCGATCGACCGCGTGCCGACGATCCCGAACAGCCCCGGCCTCTTCACGCCGTACACGAAGTCGATCGTGTCGAAGCAGATCGTCGACCCGTACACGATCCGCCTCAAGTACGCGACGCCATACCCGCTGTCCCCCAACGACCTGTCGACGATCTACATCGTCTCGAAGAAGGCGGCCACGGGCGCCACGACCGAGGACTTCAACACCGGCAAGGCGACGATCGGCAGCGGGCCGTACAAGTTCGTCCGGTACGTGAACGGCGACCGCGTCGAGCTTGTGCGCAACGACGGCTACTGGGGCGACAAGCCCGCGTTCGACAAGGTCACGTTCAAGATCATCAAGAACCCGGCCGCGCGGATGGCGGCGCTGTTGTCCGGTGACGTCGACGCGATCGAGCAGCCGCCCACGGCGGACCTCGCGCGCCTCAAGAACGACCCGAAACTGACGCTATCGTCGAAGATCTCGCACCGCGTCATCTACTTCAACTTCGACAACCTCGACCGCTCGAGCCCCGACGTCACCGGCAAGGACGGCAAGCCGCTCGCGACCAATCCACTGCGTGACGTGCGGGTGCGCCGCGCGTTCTCGAAGGCGATCAACCGCCCGGCGATCGCCGAGCGCGTGATGGAAGGGCAGGCGGTGCCGTCGGGCCAGCTCGTGTCGTCGCACCTGTTCGGCTACGTGCCGACGCTGAAGCCCGACGCCTACGATCCCGAAGGCGCGAAGAAGCTGCTCGCGGAGGCGGGCTACCCGAACGGATTCAACGTCGTGCTGCACGGCCCGTCCGGCCGCTACGTCAACGACGAGCAGATCATCCAGGCCGTGGCCCAGATGCTGACGCGCGTGGGCATCAACGCCAAGGTCGAGACCGCGCCGATGGGCCCGTACTCGGCCAAGGCGTCCAAGCAGGAATACAGCGTGACGATGGTGGGCTGGGGCGCCTCGACCGGAGAATCGAGCTCGCCGCTGCGCTCGCTGATCGCCACGTACGACACGGCCACCGGGTCCGGCGCGGTCAACTGGGGCCGCTACAGCAACCCCAAGGTCGACTACCTGATCACGCAGGCGCTGCAGCAGGTGGACGATGCCAACCGTCTCAACATGTTGCAGCGGGCCACCGAGCTCGCGATGAGCGACGTGGCGATCATGCCGATCCATTTCCAGTTCACGATCTGGGCCACGCGCAAGGGCGTGCAGTACACGCCGCGCACCGACGAGTACACGCTCGCCTACCAGTTCAAGGTCGCCAGGTAGCACGCCGCGGACCCGGGGCCGCCACGGGCGTGGCGCCCGCCGCGGGTATCCGCCGTTCCGCGCGCGTGACCGCGCAGCGGCCGATGCCGTAAGCTAGCCTGCATGCTGGTCTACCTGATCCGCCGCAGCCTGCAGAGCGTCGTCGTGCTGCTGGCGATGTCGCTGCTCGTGTTCGTCGGGGTCTACGCGGTGGGCAACCCGATCGACATCCTGATCAACCCGCAGGCGGACCAGCAGGACCGCGAGCGGTCGATCGCGGCGCTCGGCCTCGACAAGCCGCTGTGGCTGCAGTATGCGCTGTTCCTCAAGGGCGCGCTGACGGGGGACCTCGGCAACTCGTTCGTCCAGGGCACGCCGGCGCTCGGCCTGATCCTGGAGCGGATGCCCGCCACGCTGGAGCTCGCCGTCGTCGCGATGCTGATCGCGATCGTGCTGGGCATCCCGCTGGGCCTCTGGGCCGGCATGAAGCCGGATTCGCTGTCGGGCCGCTCGATCATGGCGGGCTCGATCCTCGGCTTCTCGCTGCCCACGTTCTGGGTCGGCCTGATGCTGATCATGGTGTTCTCGGTGATGCTCGGCTGGCTCCCGTCCAACGGGCGCGGCGAGACGCGGCTGCTGTTCGGCGTGCCGGTGTCGTTCCTGACCGTCGACGGCTGGCGGCACCTGATCATGCCGGCGACCAACCTCGCGCTGTTCAACCTGGCGCTGATGATCCGGCTGACGCGCGCCGGCACGCGCGAGGCGCTGCTGCAGGATTACGTGAAGTTCGCGCGCGCCAAGGGGCTGTCGAACGCGCGCGTCATCGGCGTGCACGTGTTGCGCAACATCCTGATCCCCATCGTCACGGTGATCGGGCTGCAGTTCGGCTCGCTGATCGCGTTCGCGATCGTCACCGAGTCGGTGTTCGCGTGGCCCGGCATGGGCAAGCTGCTGATCGACTCGATCAACTTCCTGGACCGGCCCGTCATCGTCGCCTACCTGCTCGTCATCGTGACGCTGTTCATCGTCATCAACCTGGTCGTCGACGTGCTGTACTCGGCGCTCGACCCGCGCGTGCGGCTCGCGGATGCCAAGGGCTGACGCCGCGGTAACGGGTGCGCACCGGTCGGCGGAATCGCCGTGGCGGCGCGTCGTCGACGATTTCTGCGCGAGCCGCCTCGCGGTGGCGGGCCTCGCGCTGTTCGCGCTGCTGGTCGCGGCGGCGCTGCTCGCGCCGCTGATCTCGCCGCAGAACCCCTACGACCTCGCGCAGATCGACGTGCTGGACAGCAAGCTGCCGCCGGGCTCGCTGGGCGGCGCCGGCCGCCATTTCTGGCTGGGTACCGACGACCAGGGACGCGACATGCTGTCGGCCATCTTCTATGGGTTGCGGATCTCGCTGTTCGTCGGCATCGTCAGCACCGTCTGCGCGCTGGCGATCGGCATGGCCGCCGGCCTGCTGGCCGCGTATGCGGGCGGCCGCACGGAGACGCTGGTCATGCGCGTCGTCGACATCCAGCTGTCGTTCCCGGCGATCCTGATCGCGCTGATCCTGATCGCCGTATTGGGGCAGGGCGTCGGCAAGGTCATCGCAGCACTCGTCACCGTGCAGTGGGCGTACTACGCGCGGACGGTGCGCGGCGTCGCGCTCGTCGAGCGGCGACGCGAGTACATCGAGGCCGCGCGCTGCCTTGCGCTGTCGCCCGCGCGCATCGTGTTCCGGCACCTCCTGCCCAACTGCCTGCCGCCGCTGATCGTCGTCGCCACCGTGCAGGTCGCCGCGGCGATCGCGCTCGAGGCCACGCTGTCGTTCCTGGGCCTCGGGCTGCCGATCACCGAGCCGTCGCTGGGCCTGCTGATCGCCAACGGCTACCAGTACCTGCTGTCGGGCAAGTACTGGATCAGCTTCTTCCCCGGCATCGCGCTGCTGCTGACGATCGTCAGCATCAACCTCGTCGCCGACCAGCTGCGCGACGTGCTGAACCCGCGGCTCGCGCGATGAACGTCGTGCTCGACGTCCGCGACCTCTGCACCGCGTTTGCGACACGCGCGGGCGTCGTGCGCGCCGTCGACCACGTCTCGCTGACGGTGCACGCGGGCGAGGTGCTGGGCCTCGTCGGCGAGTCCGGGTCCGGCAAGTCGATGACCGGGTATTCGATCATGGGCCTCGTCGAGCCGCCGGGCCGGGTCGTGGGCGGCAGCATCGTGCTCGACGGTCGCGAGATCACGTCGCTGTCGCCCGGCGAGATGCGGGCGCTGCGCGGCAACCGCGTCGCGATGATCTTCCAGGACCCGATGATGACGCTCAACCCGGTGCTGCGCATCGACACCCAGATGGTCGAGGCGGTGCAGGCGCACGACGATGTAAGTCATGCGATCGCGCGCGACCGTGCGCGCGACGCGCTGGCCCGGGTCGGCATCCCGTCTCCGGACGAGCGGCTCAACGCCTATCCCCACCAGTTCTCCGGCGGGATGCGCCAGCGCGTCGCCATCGCGATCGCGCTGCTGAATCGTCCGGACCTCATCATCGCCGACGAGCCGACGACCGCACTCGACGTCACGATCCAGGGCCAGATCCTGTACGAGATGCAGACGCTCGCGCAGGAAAGCGGCACGGCGCTCATCTGGATCACGCACGACCTGTCGGTCGTCGCGGGGCTCGCCGATCGTGTGGCCGTGATGTACGCGGGCCGCATCGTGGAGGAGGGCGGCACCGCGGACATCATCGAGCGTCCCGCGCACCCGTATACGCGTGGCCTCATCGACAGCGTGCCGTCGCGCAACCGCCGTGGCGAGCGCCTGCGCCAGATTCCCGGCATGACGCCGGCGCTGACGGCGCTGCCGGAAGGCTGCGCGTTCCAGGATCGCTGCAACCGCGCCACCGCCGCGTGCGCCGTCGCACCGCCGATGACCGTCGCGCGTCCGCCGTACGAAGCCCAGCGCGTGCGCTGCCATCACCCGTTGCCGGACCCGACGGCGTGAACGCCACCGCTGCGCGGCCCGCCGAGGCCGTCGACCGGCTCGTTGTCGCGGCGCAGGACGCCTATGCCGCCGGCCGCCGCGCCGACGCTGCGCGGATGCTGGAGCAGGCGCTCGCGCAGTCACCCGCCCACGCAGGCGCACTGCATGCCTATGCCGTGCTGGCGCTCGAGGCGGGCAAGCCGCAGGCAGCGCTCGCAATCGCGCAGCGCTGGATCGCCGTCGCGCCCGCCGACGCGGAGGCGTACGGCGTGCTGGGCCTGGCGCAGCGGCATGCGGGACGCCTGGCCGACAGCGCCGCAAGCCTCGCGCGGGCGGTGGCGCTCGCCCCCGACGCCTACGCGTGGCGGACCAACCTGTCGGCGGTGCTGCTCGAGAGCGGTGATGCGACGGCAGCCGTCGCGGAGGCCGAGCGCGCGGTGGCGCTCCGCCCGGACGCTGCGGCCGCGCACAACAACCTGGGCAATGCCTACCGGCAAGCCCGGTTGCCGGGACGCGCCTTGGCGTCCTATCGCCGCGCGGTGGAATGCGACCCGCGCCACGCGCTTGCCTGGAACAATGTCGGCACCGCGCTGCGCGATGCTGCGGACGTGGATGGCGCGCTCACCGCGTTCCGCACGGCACGCACGCTGGCGCCCGACCGTCCGCAGACGTGGAGCAACCTGCTGCTGACGATGGCCGCCTCGGACCGCGTGGACCCGGCGGCGCTCGCTGCGGAACATCGCGCCTTCGGTGCCCATTTCGCGGCGCGGAGCCCGGCGCTCCCGCCAACGGCACCGCAGGTGCGCACGGGCCGCCCGTTGCGCGTCGGCTTCGTGTCGCCGGACTTCCGGCGCCACGCCGTGGCGACGTTCTTCGGCGCATGGCTCGATGCGCGCGATCGCGCGACGGTGGCCGTCCATTGCTACTTCAACGGCGTCGCTGGCGATGCGGTGACCGCGGCCATCCAGCAATCCGCCGACCACTTTGTACCGGTCGCGGGGATGACCGACGCCGCGCTTGCGGCGCGCATTCGCGCCGACGAGATCGACGTGCTGGTCGACCTGGCCGGCCATACGGCCGACAACCGGCTGCCGCTGTTCTTCCTCGCGCCGGCGCCCGTGCAGGCGACGTGGCTCGGCTACCTGGGGGGCACGGGCGTGCCGGCGATGCGCTGGCGCATCAGCGATGCGACGATGGACCCGCCCGCCGCCGACGGCGCACCGGGCGACGGCCTCGAACCGGTATGGCGCCTGCCGCACACGCTGTGGTGCTACCGACCTTATCCGGAAGCACCGCCGGTGGCGCCGCCGCCCGCGGTGCGCAACGGGTACGTCACGTTCGGATGCCTCAACAACGCGTACAAGCTGTCGCCGACGATCGTCGGCGCGTGGGCGCGGCTGCTCGCGCGCGTGCCGACGGCGCGCCTCACGGTGCTGGGCGTCGCCGACGCCGACGCGACGCTCCGGCAGCGCTTCGTCGACATGGGCGTCGACGGCGCGCGCATCGAATGGCTCGCGCGGCAGCCGGTCGCGGATTACCTCGCCGCGTATGCGCGCGTGGACGTCGCGCTCGACACGTGGCCGTACGGCGGCGGCACGACGACCTGCGATGCGCTGTGGATGGGCGTGCCGGTGGTCACGTACGCGGCGGCACGCCCGTTTGCCCGCAGCGCCGCGACGGTGCTGGCGCAGGTGGGCCTCACCGACCTCGTCGCCACGACGCTCGACGACTACGTCGAGCGCGCGGCGGCGCTCGCTGCCGATGCCCCGCGGCGGGCCGCGTTGCGCGGGGACCTGCGCGCGACGATGGGTGCGTCGCCCTTGATGGACGCGGCCGCGTTCGCGCGCGACTTCGACGCCGCGCTGGGCGCGATGCACGCCGCGGCCGTCGCGGAGCGGCGGGCGTGACGCTGCGCGCCAGCGGCGACGCGCCGCTCGTCGAGTGCCGCGGCGTGTCCAAGCGCTTCGTGCGGCCGCTCGACCTCGCGGCGCGCATCGCCAACCGCTTCGGAGGCGACATGCGCGACGAGGTCGTGCACGCGGTGGACCGCGTGGATCTCGCGATCGACGCCGGCGAAGTCGTCGGACTGGTCGGCGAATCGGGCTGCGGCAAGTCGACGCTCGGGAGGCTGGCGGTCGGGCTGATGGAGCCCAGCGAAGGCGAGCGCCGGTGGCGCGGGACATCGCTCGCGGGCTTGCCGCCCGCTGCCGCGCGCGAGCTGCAGCTCAAGATGCAGATGATCTTCCAGGACCCGTACGCGTCGCTCAACCCGCGGATGCGCGTCGTCGACATCGTCGGCGAGGCGCCGGTCGCCCATGGCCTCATCCGCGCGCACCAGCAGACGGAGTACGTCGGGCTGCAGCTCAACCGCGTGGGCCTCGACCCGACGCTGATGCGTCGCTTCCCGCACCAGTTCTCCGGGGGGCAGCGCGCACGGATCGGCATCGCGCGCGCACTCGCGGTCAAGCCGGAGTTCCTCGTCTGCGACGAGTCGGTGGCCGCGCTCGACGTGTCGATCCAGGCGCAGGTGCTGAACCTGTTCATGGACCTCAAGGCGTCGCTGGGCCTCACGTACCTGTTCATCAGCCACGACTTGGGCGTCGTCCGGCACGTGGCCGATCGCGTGGTGATCATGTACCTGGGCCGGGTCGTGGAGAGCGGCCCCGCCGTGGACCTGTTCGCCGCGCCGAACCACCCGTACACGCAGGCGCTGCTCGCCGAGGCGGGCAGCGTCGAGGCACGGAAGCGGACGTTCGTGCCCATTCGCGGCGAGATACCGTCACCGCTGGCGCCGCCCTCCGGCTGCCACTTCCATCCGCGCTGCCCGCACGCGATGCCGCGATGCCGCGCGGAGGCCCCGCCGCTCGCACCGATCGGACCCGGGCGGATGAGCGCGTGCTGGCTCAACGAGCCCGACGCGGACCCCGCCGCGCAGTGACGGGTCCGGACGTCAGCGACCTGCGACGGCCGGCGCCCGATCCGCCCGCAGCAGCTCGACGAGGCGGCGCTGGCGGACGAGCCAGGTCGCGACGCCGTGCGAGTCGCACGGGTAACCGTGCAATTCCACGCCCGGCAGCCCGTCGAGATGCATCGCGCGGCGCAACTCGTGCTCCGCGTTCGCGCAGAAATGCACGTTGAAGCGCGTGCGACCGTTATGCCGGGCGAGCAACGGGCGGAGGTCGAAATGCCGTCCGGGCGCGGGTGGCAACGCGGCCAGCCGTTCGATCACCGCTGGATGGCGGGCCGCGCGGGCATCGCGAGTCGCGCGAATCACCGCGGGGTCGAGGTTCGGGAAGGGCGCCAACGCATGCACGACGTCGGCGCCCAGCAGGTGGCCGTACAGAAGCGCCGCGTGGCTGCCCCCGGAATTGCCGATGAAGATCGTCCGCGCGGGTGCGAGCCTCGCGAGCGCGTCGCGGAGGAGCGCCGCGAGCGCTTCGGGGTCGCGGGCGAGGGGCGGCAGCCCGCCCAGATAGAGCGTCTGCGACGTGTCGTGCAGCATCACCCGGCTGCACTGCATCAGGTCCGCGATGACGAGGAAATCGAACGCTGCCACGCCAAGGCGACCCGCCATGCCGGTGAACGCGACGATGGCGGTCGCCGGGTCGGCACCCCGCTCGACCAGCAGGGGCGAGGAGAGCGCCGGCGCGTCCGCACGCGCGCTGCCGCTCAGAGTGCGCGTCGCGCGCAGGAATTGTGTCGACGCCAGCGACGGCAGGGGTCGCGGCGGCGGTGCGTCGTCATCCATCGGTGTCTCCCCTCGCCGACCTGGCTCCGAGCTTACGGCGAGCGGGACGGTACGCCAAGGCTCGGCGTTCCGTGCCACGTTGCGACGCGGTATAATCGCTGGGTTTAGGTGCTTCACGGTGCTGTGATGCGGTCGTCGCTGGTGGTCGGCAACTGGAAGATGAACGGTAGCCGCACCGCCAACGCCGCGCTGCTGGCGGGCATCCGGGCAGGTTGCGGCGATGCGGGTGCGCTGGCCGTGTGTGCGCCGTTCCCGTATCTCGCTGAGGTCGCGGCGGCGCTGGACGGCAGCCCGGTGGCGTGGGGCGCGCAGGACGTGAGCGTCCACGCGGCAGGTGCGTATACGGGCGAGGTTTCCGCGCCGATGCTGGCCGAGTTTGCCTGCCGGTATGTGCTGGTGGGTCACTCCGAGCGCCGGCAGATGCACGGCGAGACCGACGCAGTCGTGGCGCAGAAGGCGCGGGCGGCGCGGGCGGCAGGCATCACGCCCATCGCGTGCGTCGGCGAGACGCTGGCGGAGCGCGATGCGGGCGCCACCTGCAGCGTCGTGGCGCGCCAGACGGGCGCGTTGATCGACGCGCTGGGCGGGCAGATGGCGCAGGTGGTGGTGGCATACGAGCCCGTGTGGGCCATCGGCACCGGCCGCACGGCGTCGCCCGCGGAAGCACAGGCGGTGCATGCCGCGCTTCGCGCGCAGCTCGCCGCCGCCGGCGCGGGTGACGTGCCCCTGCTGTACGGGGGCAGCGTCAAGGCGGCGAATGCCGCAGGCTTGTTCGCGCAACCGGACGTCGACGGTGCGCTGGTGGGTGGCGCATCGCTGGATGCGCAGGAATTCCTCGCGATCGGGCGCGCTGCATGGGCCGCGCGGTCCGCAACGATGAAAGTGCTGTCATGAGTGTCATTGCATCGCTGGTCCTGGTTCTGCATCTGCTGGCTGCCGCCGCCATCTGTGGCTTCGTGCTGCTGCAACACGGCAAGGGCGCCGACATGGGCGCCGCGTTCGGCAGCGGTTCGTCGGGAAGCGTGTTCGGTGCGGCGGGCTCCGCCAATTTCCTGTCGCGCACCACGGCGATCCTCGCGGTCGTGTTCTTCTCGACGAGCATCGCGCTGACGGCGTTCAGCTCGATGCATTCGCGGAGCGCGGCGGGCGGGCTGATGGATCGCGTGGCGCCGGCCACGACCAGCGACGTCCCGGCCAAGTCCGCCGACGCGCCCGCGGGCAACGCCGCGGCGCCGGCCTCCGGCAGCGCCGCGCCTCCGGGCAGCGCGCCCAAGTCCGATGTGCCGGCGCCGGCCAAGTCGTCGGAGGTCCCGAAGTAACGTGTTACGAGCGCGGCCGCGCGTATGCGCGCCGCGCCGAGCAGTCCGTCGTGCCGACGTGGTGAAATTGGTAGACACGCTGTCTTGAGGGGGCAGTGGCGAAAGCCGTGGGAGTTCGAGTCTCCCCGTCGGCACCACCCGTGCAACATCGCGGTACCGCAACGCCGAAGTCCGAACGCCAACGCAAGGGAACGCACCACCGCGGGTCGCACGCGATCCGCCCGACAAGCCTGCCGCCGATGCTAGCGCCTTATTTCCCCGTCCTGATGTTCATCGTCGTCGGCCTCGTGCTCGGGGCGGTGATGCTGACGATAGGCCGGGTGATATCGCCCCACAAGCCGGACCCGGAGAAGCTGTCGCCGTACGAATGTGGCTTCGAGGCGTTCGAGGACGCGCGGATGAAGTTCGACGTCCGCTACTACCTCGTCGCCATCCTGTTCATCCTGTTCGACCTCGAGATCGCGTTCCTGTTTCCGTGGGCCGTCGTGCTGAAGGACATCGGGTTTGCCGGCTTCGCCGCGATGATGGTGTTCCTCGCGATCCTCGTTGTCGGCTTCGTCTACGAATGGAAGAAAGGCGCGCTCGACTGGGAGTGATCCCGGCGCGCTGACACTGCACGATGGCGATCGACGGCATCCTCGAACAGGGCTTCGTCACCGCGAAGCTGGACGCGGTGATCAACTGGGCGCGCAACGGCTCGATGTGGCCGATGACGTTCGGGCTTGCCTGCTGCGCGGTCGAGATGATGCACGCCGGCGCCTCGCGCTACGACATGGACCGCTTCGGCGTCGTGTTCCGCCCGAGCCCGCGGCAGTCGGACGTGATGATCGTCGCCGGCACGCTGTGCAACAAGATGGCGCCCGCGCTGCGCAAGGTCTACGAGCAGATGCCCGAGCCGCGCTGGGTGATCTCGATGGGTTCGTGCGCCAATGGCGGCGGCTACTACCATTACTCGTATTCGGTGGTTCGCGGCTGCGACCGCATCGTGCCCGTGGACATCTATGTGCCCGGCTGCCCGCCGACGGCCGAGGCGCTGCTGTACGGCATCCTGCAGCTGCAGAACAAGATCTCGCAGACCAGCACGATCGCCCGCTGATGCAAGGTTCGCTCGCCACCCTCGCTGCCGCGCTGCCCGCCGTACTCGGCGACGCGCTCGTCGCCACGACGACGGCGCTCGGGGAAGTCACCGTCGTGGTTCGCGCGGGCTCGCTGCTCCCGGCGATGACCGCGTTGCGCGACGACGACGCGACGCGCTTCGACCAGCTGATCGACGTCTGCGGCGTCGACTATTCGGCCTACAACGGCCCGCAGCGCGACGGCCCGCGCTATGCGTCTGTCTATCACCTCTTGTCCACCGTGCACAACTGGCGGCTGCGCGTGCGCACGTTCGCGCCCGACGACGATTTCCCCGTCGTCGACAGCGTGATCGGCATCTGGCCCGCGGCCAACTGGTTCGAGCGCGAGTCGTTCGACCTCTACGGCATCCTGTACACGGGACACCCGGACCTGCGCCGGCTGCTGACGGACTACGGCTTTGTCGGCCACCCGTTCCGCAAGGATTTCCCGATCTCCGGCACCGTCGAGATGCGCTTCGACCCGGAGCAGGGCCGCGTCATCTACCAGCCCGTCACGATCGAGCCGCGCGAGATCACGCCGCGCATCGTCCGCGAGAACGCCTACGCGGCGGACCCCGGGTTCGAGAAGGGCTGACGCGATGGCTGAGATACGCAATTACACGATCAAGTTGAGCGTTCGCCGCGCGGCTGCGCCGCGCTTAACTTCCTTGCACAAGTTAGCGAACGCCGAAGTTGATCGTAGTTGACCATGGCTGAGATACGCAATTACACGATCAACTTTGGACCGCAGCATCCGGCGGCCCACGGCGTGCTGCGCCTGGTGCTGGAGCTGGACGGCGAGGTGATCGAGCGCGCGGACCCGCACGTGGGCCTGCTGCATCGCGCCACCGAGAAGCTCGCCGAGACGCGCACGTGGATCCAGTCGGTGCCGTACATGGACCGGCTCGACTACGTGTCGATGATGTGCAACGAGCATGCGTACTGCATGGCGATCGAGCGGCTGCTGGGCCTCGAGGTGCCGCTGCGCGCGCAGTACATCCGCACGATGTTCGACGAGATCACGCGGATCATGAACCACCTGATGTGGCTCGGCGCGCACTCGCTGGACATCGGCGGCATGACCACGTTCCTCTACTGCTTCCGCGAGCGCGAGGACCTGTTCGACATGTACGAGGCGGTCTCCGGCGCGCGGATGCACGCAGCCTACTACCGCCCGGGCGGCGTCTATCGCGACCTGCCGGAGCGGATGCCGCAATACCGTGCGCAGCACACGCGCAACGAGGCGACGCTCAGGGACATGAACTCCAATCGCGAGGGGTCGCTGCTCGACTTCATCGACGATTTCACGCGTCGCTTCCCCGGTTATGTCGACGACTACGAGACGCTGCTGACGGACAACCGGATCTGGAAGCAACGGACGGTCGGCATCGGCGTCGTCACGCCGGAGCGTGCGCTCGCGCTGGGCTTCACCGGGCCCATGCTGCGCGGGTCCGGCATCGCGTGGGACCTGCGGCGCAAGCAGCCGTACGAGGTCTACGACAAGATGCAGTTCGACATTCCGATCGGCGTCAACGGCGACTGCTATGACCGCTACCTGGTCCGCGTCGAGGAGATGCGCCAGTCCAACCGCATCGTCAAGCAATGCGTCGACTGGCTGCGCCAGAACCCCGGCCCGGTCATCACCGACAACCACAAGGTGGCGCCGCCGCACCGCGAGGCGATGAAGTCGAACATGGAAGAGCTGATCCACCATTTCAAGCTCTTCACCGAAGGCATCCACGTACCGCCGGGCGAGGCCTATGCGGCGGTCGAGCAGCCGAAGGGCGAGTTCGGCGTCTATGCGATCTCGGACGGCGCCAACAAGCCGTACCGGATCAAGCTCCGCACGCCGGATTACGTGCACCTGTCCGCGCTGGACGAGATGTCGCGCGGGCACATGATCGCCGACGTCGTCGCGATCATCGGGACGCAGGACATCGTGTTCGGGAGCATCGATCGATGAGCGCCGTGCCCGACAAGATTACGCTGTCGGCGGATGCACTCGCGCGGATCGACCGCGAGATCGCCAAGTACCCGGCGGGGCAGCAGCAGTCGGCCGTGATGTCGGCACTGGCCATCGCGCAGGACGAGCACGGCTGGCTGTCGACGCCGGTGATGGACGCCGTCGCCGAGAAGCTCGCGATGCCCGCGGTGGCCGTCTACGAGGTCGCGACGTTCTACACGATGTACAACCTCGCGCCGGTGGGCCGCTACAAGCTCACCGTGTGCACGAACCTGCCGTGCGCGCTGTCGGGTGGCGCGCATGCCGCCGAGCACCTCGGCAAGACGCTCGGCATCGGCTTCAACGAGACGACGGCCGACGGCCGCTTCACGCTGAAGGAAGGCGAGTGCATGGGCGCCTGCGGCGACGCGCCGGTGCTGCTCGTCAACAACAAGCGGATGTGCAGCTTCATGTCCGACGCGAAGCTCGACGAGCTCGTGGCCGAGCTGCGCGCATCCGGCGATGCCAAGGCGGGCTGACGATGAACGCTCCCGGCGAATTCCTGGACTACGGCCCCGATGCGGTGCTGATGGCGGGCCTCAACGGCCGCAACTGGCACCTGGACGATTACATCGCGCGCGGCGGCTACCAGGCGCTGCGCAAGATCGTCACCGAGAAGATGCCGCCTGCGAACATCATCGCGGAACTGAAGAAGTCGGCACTGCGCGGCCGCGGTGGTGCGGGCTTCCCGACGGGGCTCAAGTGGAGCTTCATGCCGCAGACGTTCCCCGGCGACAAGTACCTCGTCTGCAATTCGGATGAAGGTGAGCCGGGCACGTTCAAGGACCGCGACATCCTGCGCTACAACCCGCACGCGCTGATCGAGGGCATGGCCATCGGCGCGTACGCGATGGGCTGCACGCGCGGCTACAACTACATCCACGGTGAGATCTGGGACGTCTACCAGCGCTGCGAGGAGGCGCTGGACGAGGCGTACAAGGCCGGCTATCTCGGCGCCAACATCTGTGGCAGCGACTTCAGCTTCATCCTGCAGAACCACCACGGCTACGGCGCGTACATCTGTGGCGAAGAGACCGCGCTGCTGGAATCACTCGAGGGCAAGAAGGGCCAGCCGCGATTCAAGCCGCCGTTCCCGGCGAGCTTCGGCCTCTACGGCAAGCCGACGACGATCAACAACACCGAGACGTTCGCCGCGGTGCCGTGGATCATGCGTGAAGGCGGCGAGTGGTTCCTGAACCTCGGCAAGCCCAACAACGGCGGCACCAAGATCTTCTCGGTGTCCGGCGACATCGTGCGCCCCGGCAATTACGAGATCAAGCTGGGCACGCCGTTCGCCACGCTGCTCGAGATGGCGGGGGGCATGCGCAACGGCCGCAAGCTGAAGGCGTGCATCCCGGGCGGCTCGTCGGCCCCGGTGCTCGCGGGTGACGTGATGATGGGCATCACGATGGACTACGACGCCATCGCGAAGGCGGGGTCGATGCTCGGCTCGGGCGCCGTCATCTGCCTCGACGACACGCGCTGCATGGTCAAGAGCCTCTTGCGACTGTCGTACTTCTATTACGAGGAGTCGTGCGGCCAGTGCACGCCGTGCCGCGAAGGCACCGGCTGGATGTGGCGTGTCGTCAAGCGCATCGAGGACGGCCAGGGTCGGCAGGAAGACCTGGACCTGCTGGCGTCGGTGGCCGACAACATCGCGGGCCGCACGATCTGCGCGCTCGGCGACGCGGCTGCGCTGCCGGTCAAGAGCTTCACGAAGGTGTTCCGCGACGAGTTCCAGCACCACATCGACCACAAGGATTGCCTTGTGCCGCACTACGTCTGACGCGCTGACATGCTGACCATCGAAATCGACGGCAAGGCGGTGGAGCTGCCCAACGGCAGCACCGTCATGGACGGCGCCAACAAGCTGGGCGTCTACGTCCCGCATTTCTGCTATCACAAGAAGCTGTCGATCGCCGCCAACTGCCGGATGTGCCTCGTGCAGGTCGAGAAGGCGCCCAAGCCGCTGCCCGCCTGCGCGACGCCCGCCACCGACGGCATGAAGGTGTGGACGCAAAGCGAGCAGGCCAGGAAGGCGCAGCAGGGCGTCATGGAATTCCTGCTGATCAACCATCCGCTCGATTGCCCGATCTGCGACCAGGGCGGCGAATGCCAGCTCCAGGATCTCGCGGTCGGCTACGGCAACTCGTCGTCGCGCTACGGCGAAGCCAAGCGCGTCGTGTTCCACAAGGAGATGGGTCCGCTGATCTCAGCCGAGGAGATGACGCGCTGCATCCAGTGCACGCGCTGTGTCCGCTTCGGCCAGGAAATCGCCGGCGTCATGGAACTGGGGATGATCGGCCGCGGCGAGCATTCGGAGATCGTCACGTTCGTCGGCCGCACCGTCGATTCCGAGCTGTCCGGCAACATGATCGACGTGTGCCCGGTGGGCGCGCTGACGTCCAAGCCGTTCCGCTACAGCGCCCGCACGTGGGAGCTCTCGCGCCGCAAGAGCGTGGCACCGCACGACAGCCTGGGCAGCAATCTCGTCGTCCAGGTCAAGGGCGAGCGCGTGATGCGCGTGCTGCCGCTCGAAAACGAGGCGTTGAACGAGTGCTGGCTGTCGGACCGCGATCGCTTCTCGTACGAGGCGCTCAATTCCGACGAGCGCCTCGACGAGCCGATGATCAAGCGCGTCGGTGCCGACGGCACGCCGCAGTGGCAGCCGGTCGACTGGCAAACGGCGCTCGAGTTCGTGGCCGGCGGGCTGAAGGATGTTGTCGCGCGCCACGGTGGCGAGTCGCTCGGCGTGCTCGCGTCGCCGACGGCCACGACCGAGGAGCTCGCGCTGGTCGCCAAGCTCGCGCGCGCGCTCGGCAGCGACAACGTCGACTTCCGCCTGCGCCAATCCGATTTCCGCGGCGACGGGCAGGGCGAAGGCATCGCCTGGCTCGGCATGCCGGTCGCGGAGCTGTCGTCGCTCGACCGCGTGCTGGTCGTCGGCAGCTTCCTGCGCAAGGACCAGCCGCTGCTCGCGCAACGGCTGCGCACGGCGGCACGCAAGGGCCTCGCCGTCGACGTGATCAACCCGGTCGACGACGACTGGCTGATGCCGATCGCGCACAAGGCGATCGTGCAGCCGTCGGCGATGCCGTCGCTGCTTGCCGAAGTCCTCGCGGCCGTGCTCGCCGCCGCGGGCAAATCGCTGCCGGCCGCGCTGAGCGGCGTGACGCCTTCGGACACGGCGCGCGCCATCGGCGCGTCGCTCGCTGGCGGCGAGAAGAAGGCCATCCTGCTCGGCAACCTGGCCGAGCAGCATCCGGACGCCTCGCAACTGTTCGCGTTGGCGCAGGCGCTCGCTGACGCCACTGGCGCCACGCTCGGCTGCCTCACCGAAGCCGCCAACAGCCTCGGCGCGGAAATCGCCGGCGCGCGTCCGCAGGCGGGCGGCCTGAACGCGCAGAAGATGCTCGCCGACCCACGGCGCGCCTATGTCGTGCTGCACGCGGAGCCCGAGTTCGACTGTGCCAATCCGCTCGCCGCGCGTGCGGCGCTCGAGAAGGCGGACCTCGTCGTCGTCATGAGCCCGTTCCGCCATGCGGAACCGTATGCCGACGTGCTGTTGCCCGTGGCGCCGTTTACCGAAACGGCGGGCACGTACATCAACTGCGAAGGTCGCGCGCAGCGCTTCAACGGTGTCGTGCGGCCGCACAAGGCGACGCGTCCCGGCTGGAAGGTGCTGCGCGTGCTCGGCACGCTGCTGGGCCTCCCCGGCTTCGACTTCGAGACGATCGACGACGTCCGCGCGTGGGCCGTGCCGCCACAGGACACGATCACCGCGAAGCTCAACAACCGCACGCGCGTGGCGGTGGCCGCGCCGGTGCGCAGCGCCAACGGTGTCGAGCGCGTGGCCGACGTGCCCATTTACTTCAGTGATGCGATCGTGCGTCGTGCGCCGTCGTTGCAGCGGACGGCCGACGCGCGGCCGCCGCGTGCGCGGATGCACCCGACGCTGCTGGAACGCCTCGGCATCGCCGAAGGCGCGCAGGTCAAGGTCAAGCAGGGCCGTGGTGAAGCCGTGCTCGCGGCGGTCGTGGACGCCGGCGTGCCGCCGGGCGTCGTGCGCGTCGCTGCCGCGCATCCGTCGACGTGCCATCTGGAAGGCATGACCGGCACCGTCACCGTGGAGCGCGCGTAACGCGATGGACGCCGTCACGACGTTCGGCCAGAACCTGCTCGGGCCCGTGTGGCTGCCGGTGTGGACGCTCGTCAAGATCGTCTGCATCCTGGTGCCGCTGATTTTGGGCGTTGCGTACCTGACGTTCATCGAGCGCAAGGTCATCGGCTACATGCAGGTGCGCATCGGCCCCAACCGCGTCGGTCCCGCAGGCCTGCTGCAGCCGTTCGCCGACGTGCTGAAGCTGCTCCTGAAGGAAGTCATCGTCCCGACGGGCGCCAACAAGTACCTGTTCTTCATCGCGCCGGTACTGTCGATCGCGCCGGCCGTCGCCGCGTGGGCGGTGATCCCGTTCGCGCCGCAGGCGGTACTCGCCAACGTCAACGCGGGCCTCCTGTACCTGCTGGCGATGACGTCGATCGGCGTCTACGGCGTCATCCTTGCCGGCTGGGCGTCCAACTCCAAGTACGCGTTCCTGGGTGCGCTGCGCTCGGCGGCGCAGATCGTCAGCTACGAGATCGCGATGGGCTTCGCGCTGGTCGGCGTGCTGATGGCGGCCAACAGCCTCAACCTGACCGACATCGTCCGCGGCCAGGAAGGCGGCATCCTGCACTGGTACGCATGGCCTTTGCTGCCGCTGTTCGTCGTCTACGTCGTCGCGGGCATCGCGGAAACCAACCGCCATCCGTTCGACGTGGCGGAAGGCGAGTCGGAAATCGTCGCCGGCTTCCACGTCGAGTACTCGGGCGTCGCGTTCGCCGTGTTCTTCCTGGCCGAGTACATGAACATGTTCCTGATCGCCGCGCTCGCGGCGACGATGTTCATGGGCGGCTGGTCGGCGCCGTTCCCGTTCCTGAACAACGTCGCGGGCGGCCTGCTGGGCGACGGCTTCCTGTGGCTCGCGATCAAGCTGTCGTTCGTGATCTTCATCTTCCTGTGGGTGCGCGCGACGTTCCCGCGCTACCGCTACGACCAGATCATGCGGCTGGGCTGGAAGGTGTTCATCCCGGTGACGCTCGTGTGGATCGTGTTCATCGGCGCGATGATGCAGACGCGCTTCGCGTGGCTGTTCCATTGAGGCGAGGCGAGCGATGAGCGAACGCGTACGCGATTTCTTCAAGACCTGGTTCCTGCTGGAGCTGTTCCGGGGCATGCGGCTGACGGGCAAGCACCTGTTCGCGCGCAAGGTCACCGTGCAGTTCCCGGAGGAGAAGACGCCGCAGTCGCCGCGCTTCCGCGGCCTGCATGCGCTGCGCCGCTACCCGAATGGCGAGGAGCGCTGCATCGCGTGCAAGCTGTGCGAGGCGGTGTGCCCGGCGCTGGCGATCACGATCGAATCGGACCAGCGCGCCGACGGCACGCGGCGCACGACGCGCTACGACATCGACCTCACCAAGTGCATCTTCTGTGGCTTCTGCGAGGAGAGCTGCCCGGTCGACTCGATCGTCGAGACGCGCGTGCTCGAGTACCACGGCGAACGCCGCGGCGACCTCTATTACACGAAGGACATGCTGCTGGCCGTTGGCGACCGGTACGAGGCGCAGATCGCCGCCGACCGCGCCGAGGACGCGCGCTACCGCTAGACCCCCATGTTCGAGACCCTCGTCTTCTGGGCGTTCGCCGCCATCCTTGTCTTCGCGGGCTTTCGCGTCATCACGACGCGCAACCCCGTGCAGGCGGCGTTGTGGCTCGTGCTGTGCTTCTTCACCGCATCGGCCATCTGGCTGCTGTTGCGCGCCGAGTTCCTGGCCATCGCGCTGGTGCTCGTCTACGTCGGCGCGGTCATGGTGCTGTTCCTGTTCGTCGTGATGATGCTGGACATCAACTTCGACGACCTGCGCGCGCAGTTCAGGAGCTACGTGCCGCTGGCGGGCGCCGTCGGCGTGCTCGTGCTGCTGGAAATGGCGGTCGTGCTGATCGGCGACGGCCTCGGCACCGTCGGCATCGCGCCGGCGCCGCAAGGCCCCACCAACACGCAGGCGCTGGGCCTGGTGCTGTACACGGAGTACCTCTACCCGTTCGAACTCGCGGCGGTGATCCTGCTCGTGGCGATCATCGCCGCCATTGCGCTGACGCACCGCCGCCGCAAGGAAACGCGCTATCAGGACCCGGGCGTCCAGGTGAAGGCGCGCGCCAAGGATCGCGTGCGCCTCGTCAACGTGGCGAGCGAGCCGGTAGCGCCGCCGCCGGCGCCCCCCGAACCCGTGGCCGCCGCCGCGTCCCCCCAACCGCAACCTCCGCGCTGACCGCGAAAGAGCCGCCGTGGCCTTCCTCTCCGCGCCGACCCTGGCGCACTACCTCGTGTTGGGCGCGATCCTGTTCGCGATCAGCGTCGCCGGGATCTTCCTCAACCGGAAGAACGTGATCATGATCCTGATGGCGATCGAGCTGATGCTGCTCGCCGTCAACTTGAACTTCATCGCGTTCGCGCACTACCTCGGCGACATGGCGGGGCAGGTGTTCGTGTTCTTCATCCTGACGGTGGCTGCGGCGGAATCCGCGATCGGACTCGCGATCCTCGTGCTGCTGTTCCGCAACGTGGGCTCGATCAACGTCGAGGACCTCGACGAGCTGAAGGGCTGACGGCCGATGAATCCGCTCTATCTCGTCGTCCCGCTGGCGCCGCTCGCCGCGTCCGTGATCGTCGGCCTGTTCGGGCCACGGCTCGGGCGCACGCTGTCGCACACGCTGTGCATCCTGGGCGTGGCCGTGGCGCTCGTCGCGTCGATCATGATCTTCCGCGACGTGCAGGCCGGCCATGTGTTCAACGGCGACGTCTATACGTGGATGACGTCGGGCACGCTCAAGCTTGCCGTCGGCTTCCTTATCGACCCGCTGACGGTGACGATGATGATCGTCGTCACCTTCGTGTCGCTGATGGTCCACGTCTACACGATCGGCTACATGGCCGACGACCCCGGCTACACGCGCTTCTTCAGCTACATCTCGCTGTTCACGTTCTCGATGCTCATGCTGGTCATGAGCAACAACTTCCTGCAGCTGTTCTTCGGCTGGGAAGCGGTGGGCCTCGTGTCCTACCTGCTGATCGGCTTCTGGTACACGCGGCCGACCGCCATCTACGCCAACCTGAAGGCCTTCCTCGTCAACCGCGTCGGCGACTTCGGCTTCGTGCTGGGCATCGGCCTCGTCCTCGCGTACTTCGGCACGCTCCACTACGCGCCGGTGTTCGCGCACGCGGAATCGCTGAAGGACACCGCGCTGAACCTGGGCGGCGGCCACGCCGCGCTGCTGATGTCCGCCATCTGCATCTGCCTGTTCATCGGCGCGATGGGCAAGAGCGCCCAGGTGCCGCTGCACGTGTGGCTCCCGGACTCGATGGAAGGCCCGACGCCGATCTCCGCGCTGATCCACGCGGCGACGATGGTGACGGCCGGCATCTTCATGGTCGCACGGATGAGCCCGCTGTTCGAGCTGTCCGACGCCGCGCTGTCGTTTGTCACGGTGATCGGCGCCACGACGGCGCTGTTCATGGCGTTCCTCGGCATCGTGCAGAACGACATCAAGCGCGTCGTCGCCTATTCGACGCTGTCGCAGCTCGGTTACATGACGGTGGCGCTCGGCGTCTCCGCGTACTCTGCCGCGATCTTCCACCTGATGACCCATGCATTCTTCAAGGCACTGCTGTTCCTCGGCGCCGGTTCGGTGATCATCGCGATGCACCACGAGCAGGACCTGCGCAAGATGGGCGGGTTGCGCAAGTACATGCCGATCACATACATCACGGCGGTGATCGGCTCGCTGGCGCTGGCCGGCATCCCGCCGTTCGCCGGCTTCTTCTCGAAGGACGCGATCATCGAGGCGGTCTCGATGTCGCACATCGGCGGCCACGGCTATGCGTACTTCGCCGTCATGTGCGGCGTGTTCGTCACCGCGTTCTACTCGTTCCGGATGCTGTTCCTCGCGTTCCACGGCACGCCGCGCTTCGACACGGCGGGCCATGCCGACCACGCCCACGACGACCACGCCCATGCGGCGGCGGACCACAGCGACCCGGTCACGGAGCTCGCCACGCAGGCGGGCACCGAGCCCGACGCGCACGACGACCACCACGGCGGCCCGCCGCACGAGTCGCCATGGGTGGTGACGGTCCCGCTGATCCTGCTGGCCATCCCGTCGATCTTCACCGGCTGGGCATACATCGAGCCGATGCTGTTCGGCAACTTCTTCGGCAACGCGATCGTCGTCCACGAGTCGCACGCCGTGATCGGCGAGATGAAGGAGGAGTGGCACGGCGTCGTCCCGTTCATCGTCCACGGGCTTGCCAGCGTGCCGTTCTGGCTCGCGATCTCGGGCATCGTCGCGGCCTGGTACTGCTATCTCGTCAACCCGGCGCTGCCGGCGCGGATCAAGGCGGGCGCCGGCAAGCTGTACACGCTGCTCGACAATGCTTACTACATCGACAAGCTGTACGTGTACCTGTTCGCGGACGGCGCCCGCAAGCTCGGCCGCATCGCGTCGACGGTCGGCGACCGCACGATCATCGACGGCATCGTCGTCAACGGCACCGCCAAGGTTGTCGGCTGGGCGTCGCAGCTGCTGCGCCACCTGCAGACCGGCTACGTGTATCACTACGCGTTCACCATGATCATCGGCGTCTTCGCGCTGCTGACGTGGTGGGTCGTGCGGTTCTGACGGGAGCGGACAAGGCATGCACCTGCTCTCGCTCGCCATCTTCGTGCCCATCGTGGCCGGCTGTGCGACGCTGGTCGTCGGCAGCGACCGCGACGCCGCCCAGGCCCGCTGGATCGCGCTGATCGGCGCCGTCGCCGGCTTCCTCGTCACGCTGCCGCTGTACGCGCACTTCGACACGACGACGGCCGCGATGCAGTTCGTCGAGAGCTACGAGTGGATCCCGCGCTTCGACATCCACTACGAGCTCGGCGTCGACGGGCTCTCGATGCCGTTCATCCTGCTCAACAGCTTCGTCACCGTGCTCGTCGTGTGGGCGGGTTGGGTCGTCATCGAGAAGCGCGTCGCGCAGTACATGGCCGCGTTCCTGATCATGTCGGGCCTGATCAACGGCACGTTCGCGTCGCTCGACGGCGTGCTGTTCTACATGTTCTTCGAGGCGATGCTGATCCCGATGTACCTGATCATCGGCATCTGGGGCGGCCCCAACCGCGTCTACGCGGCCATCAAGTTCTTCCTGTACACGCTGCTGGGCTCGCTGCTGATGCTGGTGGCGCTCATCTACCTGTACAACGCGTCGCAGTCGTTCGCCATCCTCGACTGGCACAAGTTGCCGCTCGCGATGTCGACGCAGATCCTGCTGTTCGTCGCGTTCTTCATGGCATTCGCGGTCAAGGTGCCGATGTGGCCGGTCCACACGTGGCTGCCGGATGCGCACGTCGAGGCCCCGACCGGCGGCTCGGTCGTGCTGGCGGCCATCACGCTGAAGCTGGGCGCGTACGGCTTCGTCCGCTTCATCCTGCCCATCGTGCCGGACGCGAGCCACTACCTGGCGCCGTTCGTCATCACGCTGTCGCTGGTCGCCGTCGTGTATATCGGGCTCGTCGCGCTCGTGCAGGCGGACATGAAGAAGCTGATCGCGTATTCGTCGATCTCGCACATGGGCTTCGTGACGCTCGGCTTCTTCCTGTTCAGCACGCTCGGCACCGAGGGCGCGCTGGTGCAGATGATCTCGCACGGCTTCGTGTCGGCCGCGATGTTCCTGTGCGTCGGCGTGCTGTACGACCGCATGCACTCGCGGTTGATCGCCGATTACGGCGGCGTCGTCAACACGATGCCGGTGTTCGCCGCGTTCGCGATGCTGTTCGCGATGGCCAACTCGGGCCTGCCTGCCACATCAGGTTTCGTCGGCGAGTTCATGGTCATCCTCGCTGCCGTCAAGGCCAACTTCTGGCTGGGGTTCCTGGCGGCCACGACGCTGATCCTCGGCGCCGCGTACACGCTCTGGATGTACAAGCGGGTGATGTTCGGCGCGGTGGCCAATGCCAACGTCGCCGCACTCAAGGACCTGAGCAAGCGCGAGTTCTGGCTGCTGGCCGTGCTGGCCGTCGCGGTGCTGGCGATGGGCCTGTATCCCAAGCCGTTCATCGACGTCATGCACGTGTCCGTCGAGAACCTTCTCGCGCACGTCGCGCAATCCAAGCTGTGACCTGCGCGAGCCACGCCCCATGAACTTCCACGCCGACGTCGCCACCGCGCTGCCCGAGATCATCCTGCTCGCGGCCGCGTGCTTCATCCTGGTCGTCGACCTGTTCATCGACGAGTCGCGCCGCCACGTCAGCTACTGGCTCACGCAGCTCACGCTGGTCGTCACCGCGTGCGCGGTGCTCGGCGGCGTGCGCGAGGAACCGGTGACGGCTTTCCACGGCATGATCATCGACGACAACATGGCCGATCTGCTGAAGCTGGTCGCCATCGTCGCCGTCGCGTTGATGCTCGTCTACGGCCGCCAGTACTTCGTCGCCCGCGGCCTGTTCAAGGCCGAGACCTTCGTGCTGACGCTGTTCGCGCTGCTGGGCATGATGGTGATGATCGGCTCGGCGAGCTTCCTGACGCTGTACCTGGGCCTCGAGCTGCAGTCGCTGTCGCTGTACGCGATGGTGGCCATGTGGCGCGACCGCCCGCAGCCGGCCGAAGCCGCGATGAAATATTTCGTACTGGGCGCGCTGGCGTCCGGCATGCTGCTGTACGGCATGTCGATGATCTACGGCGCCACCGGCTCGCTGATGCTGGACCGCGTCGCCGAGGCCTCGCTGACGGTCGGCCCGCAGGCACGGCTGCTGCTCGTGTTCGGCCTCGTGTTCGTCGTGTCCGGCATCGGGTTCAAGCTCGGTGTCGCGCCTTACCACATGTGGGTGCCGGACGTGTACGAGGGGGCGCCGACGCCGATCACGCTGCTCATCGGGACGGCCCCCAAGCTCGCCGCGTTCGCGTTCGCGCTGCGCATCCTCCCCGGCTCGCTGAAGGGCGTGGAGCTCGACTGGCAGAGCATGCTGGTCGTGTTGTCCGTGCTGTCGATGGTGCTCGGCAACGTCATCGCCATCGCGCAGACCAACATCAAGCGGATGCTCGCGTATTCGACGATCGCGAACATGGGCTACATGCTGATGGGCTTCCTGACCGCGGAACGAGGCGGCTACTCGGCGGCGATGTTCTACGCGATCTCCTATGTGCTGACGAGCGTCGCGTCGTTCGGCGTCGTGCTGCTGCTGTCGCGACGTGGCTTCGAATGCGACACGCTGGACGACTTCAAGGGCCTCAACCAGCGTTCCCCGTGGTGGGCCTTCATCATGCTGGTCGTGATGTTCTCGCTGGCCGGCCTGCCGCCGACGATCGGCTTCATCGCCAAGTTCTCGGTGATCGAGGCAGCGGTCAACCAGGGCTTCATCTGGCTTGCGGTCGTGTCGGTGGTCACGTCGCTGGTCGGCGCGTTCTACTACCTGCGCGTGGTCAAGCTGATGTACTTCGACGCCCCGGTGGGCGAAGGCCCGATCGAGGCCCGGGGCGACGCCCGCGTGCTGCTGTCGGTGAACGGGCTCCTGCTGCTGCTGCTTGGCGTGTTCCCACAGCCGCTCGTGGGCTTGTGCGCCATTGCGCTGACGCAGTCCCACTTCTGACCGCGGCGTCCCCCCGGGAGTCCCCATGCGCGTCGGTCTCCTCGTCACCTGCCTCGTCGACCTGATGCGCCCGCGCGTCGGGTTCGCCGCGCTCGAGCTGCTCGAGCGCGCGGGCGCCACGGTGGTCGTGCCGCCCGCGCAGACCTGCTGCGGGCAGCCGGCGTACAACAGCGGCGACCGCGCGGATGCCGCAAGCCTTGCCCGCAAGCTCGTCGATGAATTCGACGACTGCGACTACGTCGTCGCACCGTCCGGATCCTGCAGCGGAATGCTGCGCACGCACTATGCGGACGTGCTGCGCGACGACCCGGCTTACGCGGAACGTGCGAAGGCGCTGGCCGCCAGGACCTACGAGCTGACGCAATTCCTCGTGGACGTGCTGAAGATGCGCGCCGACGCGGTCCCCGGGACGTTTGCGGGCACGATCGCGTACCACGATTGCTGCGCGGGCTTGCGCGAAATGGGCGTCAAGGCGCAGCCGCGCGCCCTGCTCGCGGGCGTCGACGGCCTCGCGGTCAAGGAGATGGCCGAGCCCGAGACCTGTTGCGGCTTCGGAGGTACGTTCTCGATCAAGTTCGGCGAGATCTCGTCGCGGCTGGCCGACAACAAGTGCCAGCACATCGTGACGGCGGGCGTCGACGCCGTCGTCATGGGCGACGTCGGCTGCATGCTGAACGTCGAGGGACGCTTGCGCCGCCGCGGCGACACGGTGCGCGTGCTGCACGTGGCCGAGGTGCTGGCGGGCGACGGCAAGGCCCGCTAGAGCCCACAGCGCCGGGGAGGACCGAGACTATGCAGGTCGCATCGATCCATTTCAAGGAGCGCGCGCACGAGAAGCTCAACGACGCGCAGCTGCAGAAGAACCTCGTCAAGTTCAAGGGCAAGTTCGTCGAGGCACGCCGGCGCGCGCTGACGGAGCTCGACGACGCCGACGCGACGCGCGACTACGCGCGCGACCTGCGCCAGCGCGGCCTGGATGCGCTCGACGTGTGGCTCGAGATGTTCGAGCGCAACGCAACGGCGCGTGGCGCGACGGTGCTGTGGGCGGAGACGCCCGCCGACATCAATCGCCTCGTGCTGGAAATCGCCAGTCGCCACGGCGCGCACAAGGTGATCAAGTCGAAATCGATGGTGTCGGAGGAGTCGGCGCTCGACCACGCGCTGGAGGGCGCCGGCCACACCGTCGTCGAGACCGACCTCGGCGAGTACATCCTGCAGATCAACGACTACGAGCCGCCGTCGCACATCATCGGCCCGGCGCTGCACAAGTCGAAGGAAGAAGTCTCCGAGCTGTTCGCGCGCAAGCACGGCACGCCGCGCAAGGACGACATCGAGGCGCTGTGCCTCGAGGCGCGCCACGTGCTGCGCGAGCACTACCTGACGGCGGACATCGGCATCTCGGGCGGCAACTTCTTCGTCGCCGAGACGGGATCCGTCGTGCTCGTGACCAACGAGGGCAACGCGACGCTGGCCACCACGCTGCCCAAGGTCCACATCGCGATCTCGGGCATCGAGAAGGTCGTCCCTACGCTCGAGGACATCGCGACGCTGATGCGACTGCTGCCGCGCTCGGCCACCGGGCAGTCGATCTCCAACTACGTCGACGTGCTGACGGGCGTCAAGGGCGACGGCGAGTTCCACGGCGCCGAGCACATGTACTTCATCGTCGTCGACAGCGGCCGCACGTCGGTGCTCGCGAGCGACGTCAAGGAGGCACTGCGCTGCATCCGCTGCGGCGCGTGCATGAACCATTGCCCGGTCTACCAGAACGTGGGCGGGCACTCGTACGGCTGGGTCTATCCCGGCCCGATCGGCTCGATCCTGACGCCAATGTACGTCGGCCTCGAGAACGCGCCGGACCTGCCGCAGGCATCGACGCTGTGCAACCAGTGCGGCATCGTGTGCCCGGTGCGCATCCCCTTGCCGGACCTGCAGCGCAAGCTGCGGGAGAAGGAATTCGAAGGCGGCATGCGGCCCTGGCACGAACGCGCGGGCCTCAAGCTGTGGTCGTGGTTCGCGCAGCGCCCGGCGCTGTATGGGTGGGCGTCGCGGATCGGCGTACGCCACCTGCATCGGCTCGGGGGCGCGCGGGGCATGATCCGCAAGCTGCCACTCGGCTTCGGCGCCGGCTGGACCGACGAACGCGACATGCCCGCGCCTGCGGGCCGCACGTTCCGCGAACTCTACAAGGAGGCGGCGGCGCGCAACGGCGCCCTGCGTTGACCCGATGAATGCACCGCATTCGCCGCACGTCGGCACGCCGCCGCTGTCGCGCCGTGCCGAAGCACTTGGCACCGAGAACGCCTTCGTCGTGCTGGCGGAGGTGAACGCGCTGCTGCGCGACGGCAAGGACATCGTCTCGTTCTGCATCGGCCAGCCGGACTTCCCGACCCCGCCGAACGTGCAGGACGCCGCGATCGCCGCGATCCGCGCCGGTCGCCACGGCTATACGCCGTCGGCGGGCATCGAGGAGCTGCGCGTCGCGGTGGCCGGTGACATGGGCGCGCGCCGCGGCCTCGCCATCGAGCCGGACGAGATCGTCGTCGGTGCCGGCGCCAAGCCGTTCATCGCGTATGCGATCGCGTCCGTTACCGACTACGGCGTCGGCGACGAGGTGATCTATCCGGTGCCCGGCTTCCCGATCTACGAATCGCAGATCGTCGCCAACGGCGCCGTGCCGGTGCCGATCTACCTGCGCGAGGCGCGCGATTTCGCGTTCGACCCTGCGGAGCTCGAGGCGGCGATCACGCCGCAGACGCGGCTTTTGATCCTCAATACGCCACACAATCCGACGGGTGGCATCCTGCGCGCGCAGGACCTGGACGCGATCGCGGCCATCCTCGCGCGCCACCCGCACGTGTGGGTCTACGCCGACGAGATCTACTCGCGGCTCGCCTACGACGGCGCGTTCGAGTCGATCGCGTCGCGGCCCGGCATGCGCGAGCGCACGATCATCAGCGACGGTGCGTCCAAGACGTGGGCGATGACGGGATGGCGCATCGGCTGGTGTGCCAACCGCGCGCTCGCGCCGCTGTTTACGCGCTGGATCACCAACACCGATTCCTGCGCGTCGCAGATCTCGCAATGGGCGGCGCTCGAGGCCGTCTGCGGCCCGCAGGACATGGCCGAGGCGATGCGGATGAAGTTCCGCGAACGCCGCGACCTGATCGTGAAGCTGTTGAACAAGGTGCCCGGCGTCACGTGCCGGACGCCCGGCGGCGCGTTCTACGCTTGGCCGAACGTGACGGAAGCCTGCGCGCTGACCGGTTGCGCCGACTCGGAAGCGTTCCGCAAACGGCTGCTGCACGAGGCCGGCATCGCCGTATTGGCCGACATCCACTTCGGCCGCCGCGTGCCGGGCGACGGCCAGCATATCCGCTTCTCGTACGCCACGTCCAACGATGCGATCGAGGAAGGCGTCGTGCGGCTCGCCGAGTTCATCGCGGTGGCGAGCCGGCGATGAGTGACGACCTGCTCGCGGGCAATGCCGCGGCGCGCGCCGCCATCCTGGGCCGCGTCCGCCGCGCCCTGGGCGTGGTAGGGGAGGACGCGGCTCGCCATGCCAACGCGGAGCGCTACGTCGCGGAACACCGTGCAGGCCCGCGGCCAGCGATGCCCGCCGATCTCGGCGAGCGCTTCGCGCAGCGCGCGCGCGAGATGGCGAGCACCGTCGAACGCCTCGCGTCGCGCGATCAGATCCCGCACGCCGTCGCGAGGTATGTCGACAACCTCGTCGTGCCGGCTTCACTTGCCGAGCAGAAGACTCGCACGGGTGTCTGCTGGCCCGAGTTCGCCGACCTCGACTGGGCCGGCGCGGGACTCGCGATCGAGCCGCGGCCGACGCAAGGCCATGATCGTCTCGGCATCACCGGCTGCTTCTGCGCGCTGGCCGAAACCGGCACGCTCGTGTTCACGAGCGGCGCCGACACGCCCACCGGCACGATGCTGCTGCCCGACACCCATATCGCCGTCGTCCGCGCGGACCGGGTCGTGTCCGGGATGGAGGAGGGGTTCGCGCTCGTGCGGGCGGAGCGGGGCCACGACTGGCCACGCGCGATCAATCACGTGTCGGGACCGTCGCGGACCGGCGACATCGAGCAGACGATCGTGCTGGGCGCGCACGGGCCCTACCGCGTGCACATCCTGCTGCTCGGCTGACAGCCGCGAACCGCGCCCGCCCGCGTCAGCGGATCGTCAGCGCGATGAGCGCGAGCGGCGGGCCCAGGATCAGCAACGCCCACCCGATGTAGCCGAAGAAACTTGGCATCGGCACGCCGCGATCCTCCGCGACGGCGCGGATCATGAAGTTCGGCGCATTGCCGACATAGGTCAGCGCGCCGAAATACACGGCACCCATCGACATCGCGGCGAGCGTCTCGCCGAGCGGACCCATCAGCGTGCGCGCATCGCCGCCGGCGAGATTGAAGAAGACGAGGTAGGTCGGCGCATTGTCTAGCAGCGCCGACAGCGTTCCCGTGATCACGTAGTACATCGCCGAGTCGGGCGCGCCGTCGGGTGACGTCACCATCGCGATCACCGGCGCGAGCGCCCCGGCGCGGCCGGCCTGGAGGATCGCAATGACGGGAATGATCGTCACGAAGATGGCGATGAACAGCTTGGCGACCTCGAGGATCGGTCCCCAATGGAACACGTTGGCCTCGCGGACGCCCCGCGGCGTCACCGTCAGCGACAGCGCGGTGATGCCGAGCAGGGACGCGTCCCGCGCGAGGTTCTGCCACTCGAGCGGCGTGCCGAGCACGGTCATCGCGACGCCGGGCTTCCAGATGCCCGAGAGCAGGACCATCGCCACGATCGCGGCGAGCAATGGCACGTTGACGAGCCCGTGCACGCCGAACGGAACGCGCGCCGGAGGGCGCGCCTGCGGGTCCCGCGCGAAGTGCCAGCGGTCCAGCGCATAGAACATCGCGAGCAGGAACGCGGTCAGCCCCAGTGACTGGACGGCGATGTGTTCCGTCGTCCAGAAGAAGTCGACGCCCTTCAGGAAGCCGATGAACAGTGGCGGATCCCCGAGCGGCGTCAGCGAGCCGCCCACGTTGCCGACGACGATGATGAAGAACACGATGACGTGGACCTGCGAACGGCGGCCGGCGTTGCCCGCGATCAGCGGGCGGATCAGCAGCATCGCCGCGCCGGTCGTGCCCATCACGCTCGCGAGCACGCTGCCTGCGGCGAGCAGTGCCGTGTTGCGGCCCGCCGTGCCCGCGAGTGGTCCGGTCAGCATGATGCCGCCCGCCACCGTATACAGCGCGAGCAGCAGCAGCACGAACGGGATGTACTCGAGCAGGACGGCGTGTGCCACCTGGTGCGCCGCGTCGTGCGTGCCGAAGACGACGGCGAAGGGGATGAGCAGCGCGGCGATCGCCAGCGCGGCGACCTTGCCATAGTGCGCGTGCCAGAACTGCGGCGCGACCATCGGCACGATCGCGATGGCCAGCAGCAGGCCCGCGAACGGCGCGCCCCACGCGAGGCTCAGCGTCGCACCATCGAACGCCGCCACGCGTCAGTCGCCGAATTCGTCGAGTATCGCTTCGATCCGCGAACGGTCGGCGAGGAAGGCGTCGACGCAGCGCGGGTCGAAATGCCGCCCGCGATGCTCGACGAGGTAGCCGATCCCTTCGTCGAGCGGCCATGCATGCTTGTACGGCCGCTCGCTGACCAGCGCGTCGAACACGTCGGCCACGGCGACGATCCGCGCGACGAGCGGGATATCGTCGCCGTGCAGGCCGTTGGGGTAGCCCGAGCCATCGAACTTCTCGTGGTGGCCCAGCGCGATGATGGCGCCCATCGACAGGTACTTGGACGGGCTGCCCTTCAGGATGTCGTAGCCGATCCGCGGATGGGTCTTCATGACCTCTTCCTCGGGCTTGGTCAGCGGGCCTTCCTTGAGGAGCACGGAATCGGGGATGCCGATCTTGCCGATGTCGTGCATCGGCGCCGCCACCTCGAGCACATGGACGGTCTCCGCGCCGAGGCCGAGATGCTGGCCGATCAGCGCCGAATACTTGGCCATCCGCATCAGGTGATTGCCCGTGGTCTTGTCGCGGAATTCGCCGGCCTTCGCGAGCTTGGCCAGCGTCTCGAGCTCGCGTTCGTGGATCTCAGACACCGACTTGTCGACCTGGTACTGGAGCACGCGCGCCTGGTCGGACAGCACGATCTTGTGGCGGCGCAGCTCGAGCAGGTTGGCGCAGCGCGCGCGCGTCTCGTGCTCGTCGAGCGGCTTGATCAGGAAGTCGGTGGCGCCGGCCTCGAGCGCGTTGTAGCGGATCTTGCGGTCGTCGACGACGGTGATCACGACGATCGGCACGTCGATGCAGTGCGGCAGCGCACGCAACTGCTTGACGAGCTCGATGCCGTCGAACTCCGGCAGCTTGTAATCGGTGAGGACGATGTCGACGCGGTTGTTGCGCGCGAACTCGAGCGCGCGTGACGGCGTGTCGAACAGCTCGAGGTTGAGGCGCCCGTCGATCTGGCGCACGATTTCCGCCAGCAGCAGGCGGCTCGAGAACAGGTCGTCGACGATCAGCACGGTGTTGCGCTGCGCGCGCGCGAACGCCAGCTCGGAAATCGTTCCGGCGGGGTTCGCGTTGGCGGCGCGTTGCTGAACGGGGCTCATCGACGTGGCGCTCGTGGGTAAGTGTCGCGTTCCGGTCGCAATCTACGGTGGACCGGCGGGGCGCTTAGGTCAAGCAAAACTTGGACCGCTGCGCGCCGCACCGTCGCATTGCCGTTGTGGCGAAGTGCTCGTTGCGACCGGCCGGACCGGCGTGGGAGCTTCGACGGGCGTTACACCCGCCCACTGAACGATTGCCCGAGTGTAGCATAAGACTCTGTTTATTAGGAAGTTTTGCTCAACAGGCGGACGCCCGGCCACGTTGCCGGCGACGGCCGTCTCGGTGTACCGAGGCGTGGGGCCGACGTGCCGCGCCGACCGGCGGTATGAAGCCCTGGCGCGGCGCCATCGCGCCGCGCCGCGGCGTCCACGTGACGGCCGGCGGCGCGCCGCGCCCGCCCGTCACATTCCTGCAACACTTGGCTGCTGCAGTGTGCCCGGCTGTACCTTCGCGGGAGGAGCCTATGTACTACGCACTGCACGCGGTACGGTGGGACGCGACCGGGTGCCGCATCGTGCGCGCGCGTGTCTCCAGCGTGGTCACGGGCGGCGACGACGGCCCCGTGCTCCAGGGCGCGACCGAATACGATGCGCGCGCCGTCGTCGCGCTGGCCAAGGAGCACGAGTTGCGCCTCGCGCGCTGGGGCAGCGGTGCCCGTCTCAGCCAGCGCGTCGTCGCCGCAATGCTCGACGTCGGCTACGAGTCGCTCGAGCTCGTCGACGATGGTTCCGGCCTGACAATACGCGACGTCGCGACGTTCTGACACGCGGTCCCTGCGCAACGGCGCACGCACTCGCTTGCGGGGCCGTCGGGAACTCGCATCAATACCGGTCCGGCACGAACATCGACGCCGGCACCGGCCGCCGCGCATAGCCATCGTGGTGCGCGCGCTGCGGCAGCGTCACTGCCGGATGATCCATCTCGTGATACGGCATCTGCTCGAGCAGGTGGGCGATGCAGTTGAGGCGCGCGCGCTTCTTGTCGTCCGCGTGCACGACCCACCAAGGGGCCTCCGCGATGTGCGTGCGCTCGAGCATCGCCTCCTTCGCGCGCGTGTAGTCCTCCCAGCGGCGGCGCGATTCGAGGTCCATCGGGCTCAGCTTCCACTGCTTCAGCGGATCGTGGATGCGCGCGAGGAAGCGTCGCTCCTGTTCCTCGTCGGAGATGGAGAACCAGTACTTGATGATCTGGATGCCCGAGCGCACGAGCATCTTCTCGAACTCGGGGACGGAGCGGAAGAATTCCTCGTACTCGGTGTCGTTGCAGAAGCCCATCACGCGCTCGACGCCGGCGCGGTTGTACCAGCTGCGGTCGAACAGCACGATCTCGCCGGCGGCCGGCAGGTAGGATACGTAGCGCTGGAAATACCACTGCGTCCGCTCGCGGTCGCTCGGCGCCGGCAGCGCCGCGACACGGCACACGCGCGGATTGAGCCGCTGCGTGATCCGCTTGATCGCGCCGCCCTTGCCGGCCGCGTCGCGCCCCTCGAACAGGATCACCGCGCGATGCCCCGTACCCACGACCCAGCTCTGCAGCTTGACGAGCTCGGCCTGCAGCCGGAACAACTCGCGGAAATACGCGCGCCGTTGCGGCTGCTCGTCGGGCGGCAACGGGACGCCGGCGCTGTCGCCCGAGCGGTCCTCGATCTCGAGCTCGAGCTCCTCGTCGTAGGCGTCGAGCAGTTCGCGGCGGATACCCTCCAGCAATGCGTCGTAGTCGCGGAGCGTGCCGTTGGTCGCGTTCGTGGGCGCTGTCATGAGTGTCAGGATTCCTGTGCGGCAGGATCATGGCCGTGCGAAGACGCACCGGCGGTAGCGCGCGATGCTAGGGGTTGCGTATGACCGTGGTGTTGCAGCGTTGCCGCCGGGCTGTCGCAAGCGCGTAACGGGCAGCGGTCACGCTGTGAAGGCGGGAGACGTCCACGATAGGGGCGCGCGGCGCGGATTGCCCGCGACGTCCCGGGCGGCTCCTCGTTGGCAGCGCCAGCTCCCCCAGGGCTTGCGTTTCTCCCGCGCTTTCCAGGGCCTGCGGCGCGTGCGCCGTATGGCAGGCGGGAAATGGGAAGTGGTCGGGGCGAGAAGATTCGAACTTCCGACCCCCTGCACCCCATGCAGGTGCGCTACCAGGCTGCGCTACGCCCCGACCGAACTTCGAATTATAGCGGACGCGGGGCGGCGCGCGCCGCCACCCGGTACACGCGTGCGGGATTGGCGCCCTTGGCGAGGTCCAGCATGCCCAGGTATTCGAGCGCATGCCGGCCGCGGCTGCTCGCGGCGAGCGTCGCTGCGCAGGCTTCGCTCGCGAAGACGCTGCCTGGCGGCGTGACAGGCTCGATGCGCGCGGCGAGCGTCACGCTGGAGCCGAAGTAGTTGTCGCGCCCGGTGACCGGGTCGCGTGCGCCGTAGACGGGACCCGTGTGCAGCGAGATGCGCAGCGGGCTCGCGATCGCGAGTCCCAGCGCGGTCCAGTCGTAACGGGCGAACGCTTGCGCGAGATCGAGCGCCACATCTGCCGCGTCGGTCGCCTGCTCGAACACGAGGTGCAGTGCGTCCCCCCACGTGTTCGCGACGAGCGGCGGCACGTTGGCGCGAGCTATGGCGTCGGCGGCCAGCGCCCAGAAGCGCGTCTGGAACGGGGCTACGTGGACGTCCGCGAGCCGCCCGTAGCCTGCGATATCGGCAAACACCATGGTCTTCAACGAACGCCGCGCAACGCTCGTCGTACCGGGGGCCGCGGCAGACGCCGGCGCCACGCGCGGGATGGCCGCGTCGCCGCCTTGCGGCGGCGACATGTACGGTCTCGCCGCGGCGCGCAGCGCGCGCAGGTCGATGATCTCCGGTGCTCCGAGCGTGGCCGCCCAGCGCTCGATCGATGACGCGGTCCCGCCGACGGACCCGGCCGCCGCGCGGTCGACGATGCACAGGAGGCGCGGCTCGACTTCGAGCTGCGCCGCACGCAAGACCGTCAAGCCCTCGACCAGCCGCGCCGCGTGCTCGAACAGTACGTCGTCGCCGAGATGGCGCTCTTGCGTGGCGTCGACGACGCGCGTTGCGCGCGCGAGCGCGGCTTCGAAGCGCGTCACCCACGCGGGTCCCGCGGGCGCGACACTGCTACGGATGAAATCCTCGCGCGCGAACGGCAGCACGACGTTCACTTCGGCCCTGCGCGCGAGCGCGGCTTCGATGACGACCAGGTCGGCGCCGCTGGCGGCCGATCCATAGAACACCGGCGCATGCCAACCGGCGATCTTCGCGTGCACGGCCGCGGCGACCGCCGGCTCGAGCGCTGCGGGAAACCGCGCGGGCACGCGACCCGGCGCGTCGAGCAGGTGGCCCGCGAAGGCGGCGACGACCGGTGCGGGCAGCAACGCCAGCGCGTCGGCAGCGGCAGGCAGATGCGGCGCAAGGAGATGCAACTGGCGGCGCACCGAGGCCAGGCTGCCAGGATGATCCGGCGCCGCGCGCGCGGCTTCCGCGTACGCGGCCAGTGCATCGTCGATATCGCCGAGCAGCAGTGCAGCTTCGCCGGCGGTGGCGTGATCCCAGACGGTTGCACGCGACGCCGGGAGCCGCGCGCGAACCTCGGCGGCCAGTTCACGCGCACGCGCGAGGTCGCCCAGGATCCAGGACAGCGTGGCGGCGTTGATGCCCGGGTAGGGGTCGGGCGCGAGTGACCACGACGCGGCATAAGCGTCGCGCGCCCGCATGGCCGCGACGGCGGGGTCATCGCCGGCGTGCAGCGCGTCCTTCCACAGCCGCCCACGCAAGGCGTGCATTTCACCGCGCAACGCGCGTGGAATCTCGTGGGTCCGCTCGGCGCGGTCGAGCAGCGAGTGAGCAGCGTGTGGCGCGCCGGCGCGTGCGTGGGCGAGCGCGCCAGCGTGCAGCAACGCCGTGTCCGGAGGCAGGCTCGCCGATGCGCGATTGAACTCGTCGCAGGCTTGCCACGCCGCGCCACGGGCCAGCGCGGCGTGGATGGCAGCGGTGGCGAGGCGCGCGGGGTCGGTCATCGCAAGGCGGCGCGTGCGCGCAAGCTCACCGCGCCGCAGGCCTCGTGCATTGGGGCGTCAAGTAGCGCGCGCCGGCTGCGGCGTGCCCGCCGCGTTGATCCGCCGCACCCAGAAGTCGACCTCCCGGGTCGCACGCAGCTCGGCGGGCAGGCGCGCGACGATCGCCCGCGCTTCCGCAGCCTCGGCGGACCCGTTGCCCACACCCGACAGCGCAGCGGCATGCAGTGCCACGGCGAGCTCGAATTGCACGAGCGGCGGTGACTCGCCGCGCGGCGCAAGGTCGCGGTAGAACGCGAGGACGGGCGCCGCGATCGCGCGCGCCTCGTCGCGGCGGCCGGCGTGGGCCAGCACGATCGCCGCGACCGCGGAATCGCTCATCGCCGCCCGCTGGTCGGACACCGTCACCGCCGGGGCCTGGCGCACGATCGGCATCATCGCGTCGACGGCCCGCGCGGCCCGCGCCGGATCGCCGACGTCGAGCGCGGCCATCGCCGAATAGCGGTGCAGGAACCGCAGGATGAAGGCGTTGGAGCGGACGTCGCCGTCGTCGACCGGGTGCAACGCCGCGACGCTCGCGATGACCGGGTCGGCCTTGGCGAGCGTGCCCGCGCTGTCGCCATACGAAAAGGCGATCACCACCGGCCAATAGTTCTGCGCCGTCCGGTAGAACTCGCGGTCATAGCTGCCGGGCGGCGTATGCGCCGACAGCCAACCATCGAGGCGGTTCACGACCTCGAGCGGCACGGCGGTCGCGCCACTCCGGCCGCGCGCAGCTTCGCTGGCTGCCTCGTTGCCCGCAAGGAACGCTATCATCGTATAAGGCATGCGCCCCTGGGGCGCACGCGCCGCCATCTCCCGTCCCGCGCGCAGCGCTGCGATCGCCGCATCGACGCGTCCGAGCTCCGAGTACGCGCTGTTCTGGATGCTGTAGCCGACGGCAAGGTTGTTCCACGACACTACGTTGCTCGGATCGAGCGCGACCAGCTTTTTCCACGCATCGATCGCCTGCTGTGCGAAACCGAGCGCCTCGCGCGGCCGCGAGGCGTCGATCAGGGCGTTCGCGAGCGGGGACGCCGCGAGGGCCTGTGCGCGCAGCGCCTGCAGGTTGGCGGGCTGTTGCGCGAGGACGCGCTCCGCGACGCGGACACCCTCGTGCGCCGCCTCGATCGCGTGGTCGACGTCGCCGAGCGACGTGTAGGCCTGGACCTGCCACGCGGCCGCCTCGGCATACGCCGTGGCGGCCGCGATGTCGGCCAGCGTCAGGTCGTCGATGCCGCGCGCCACCGCGCGCGCCTTGTCGAGCGTGGCCACCGCATCGCGCGGCACCTTGCTGCGCGCCTGCTCGAAGCCCAGGACGACGAGCGCACGCGCATAGGCGCCGCGCACCAGCTTCGAAGATCCCGGCGCTTCGGCCACCGGCGCGAGCAGCGCGACTTCCTTCTGGCTGTAGTCGAGCGCGGCGGCGTGATCCTCGCGTGACGAGGCAAGGCGGCTCTGGGTTTCGTAGGCGCGCGCGAGGCCCACGACGACCGTCTCGGACGTGTCGCCAGCGGCGTACAGGCGGGCGAGCGTCGCCGCCGCCTCGTTGGCGATGGGCAATCCCTCGTCGAGCTTGCCCTGCGTACGCAGCACGGCGGCATAGCGGACCTGGGCCAGCGCCTGGTTGCGTTCGGTTTCCGGCGTGCGCAGCGCGGCGGGCAGCGCCGCGTAGTAGTCGAGCGCGCGACGCGCGAGCGAGCCGACGATGTCGAGGCGGCCCACCGGCTCGAGCTCGCTGTAGAAATCGTCCAGCAGGTAGACGACGAGCTTCTCCGATTCGCCGCGCGCGGCTTCCGCGAGCTTGCGCGTGCTGTCGGCGCGGGCCTCCGCCTCGTGCGCGCGCCGGGTCGCGAAGTATCCGAAGATCGACGCGCCGATGGCGACGACGGCGAGCACCGCGCACGCGGCGGCGATCTTGCGCGCACGGACGAGCGCCGCCCGCGTGGCCCGCTCGCGCTCGCGCTGGGCGGCGAGCTTGCGCTCCGCTTCCTCCTGCGCGGTGCGTGCAAGGCGCAGGTCGCGGCTGGCCATCACGACGCCGCACAGCACGTCGTGCGTAAGCTCCACGCGACGCACGTCCAGCCGCTCCTCGATGCGCAGCAGGCGCCGGTCCACGAGCGTCGCGAGCGTACCCGGCGCGGCGCCCGCGGCGGCGAACGCCTTAAGCATGCGCTCTTCGGCGAGGCTCTCGCGATAGCCGGACTCGGTCAGGAGGTTGTCCTCGATCGCCACGCGCACGCCTGGAGGCTGGTCCGCCAGCGCGCGCTCGTAGAACTCGGTGAGGATCGTGTCGCGCGATCCGGCGAGGACGTCGGCGGAGATCTCGCTCCGGCCCTGCGCGATGCGCGCGTTGTTGAGCTCGCGGCAGATGAGGCTCAGCAGCGACGGCTCGACCTCGGCGTTGGCGAGCTCGGAGCCGCCGGCGACGAAGCGGACGATCGCCTCGGCCACCTCCTGCGACACGAGCCTGCCGCCAGGCTTCATCACCGCCGTGAGCGCCTGGGCGCCGGTCATCCGCGCGAGCCGCATCCGGTTCTGCGTGATCGACGGCATCCTCGCCTTGAGGCCTTCCAGGTTCGCGAGGTAGTCCTCGCGCAGCGCGATCAGGATCCGGTAATCGGCGCGCGCGAAATCGAATTTTTCCGCGGCTTCGTCGTCGGCGTCGATGCGCGCTTCGAGGGCGGCCGGCGCGCGGTTCTCGACGAGGTCCGCGAGATCCGCGACGAAGCGCGCCGCGCGCTCGCGGCCGAACGCGTCCCCCTGGGCAAGCGTGAAGATCTCCTCGAACTGGTCGAAGATGAGCAGCGGGATCAGCGTGCGGCCGTCTGCGTCGCGCAGCACGTCGTCGCGATGGTGCAGGAATTCCCACAGCGACTCGCCCGCGAGCGCGACGCCGGTCTGCGTCCACTGGCCGGAGGCCTGCGTTTCGCGAAAGATCGCCTGCTTGATCTGCTCGGCGGGCTCCGGCGCTTCGCGTGAATAGTCGATGCGCACGTAGACCGGGCAATAGCCATCCGGCCGCAGCTTGGGCACGAGCCCGGCGCGCAGGATCGACGTCTTGCCGAGGCCGGACTGGCCGAACAGCACGGCGAGCAGCTTGCGCCGCACGCGGCGCGCGAGCTCCGCGACTTCCTCCTCGCGACCATGGAAGTAGCCACGCGTCTCCTCGGTGAACGAGGCGAGGCCGAGCCACGGATGGGCGGCATCGACGCGCGCGTTCGCGGCGGCTTCGGCGGCCGGTGGCGAGGCGTCGTTCATCCGCGGCGCGCCGCCAGCAGGCCCAGCATCCGGCGCGCGAACTCCGGCGTCGCTTCGCCGTCCGGCAGGCGCGTGAAGTGCAGCGCCTTGAACTTGTCGGGCGCGCTTGCGTTCGCCACGTCGGTGTCGTCGATGCAGACGGGCAGGATGAACACCGCGCCGTCGGCCATGTTGCGCGTGCGGTCGATCGCGTAGCTCCACTCGCGCCGGAAGTAGCCCTCGTGGCGGCGCTCGGTGGCGGCGGAGACGATCGGCACGAAGAAGGCGCAGCGCGCGATGTTGCGCTGGATCTTGCGGTCGTAGTCGTCACCGCCTTCGAGGCGGTCCATGTCGAACCACGTCGTAAGCCCGGCGGCGTCGAGCGCGGCCTTCAGGCGCTGGACCGCCGGCAGGTCGTCGCGCGCATAGCTGATGAAGACCGCGTTCTCGGGCATCTCGCGGTCAGGCGGGACGAAGCGCTGGGGCGCCGCCGCCAGCGGCACGACGGTCGCGGGCCCGCGCCGCAACGTCCAGCGGCGATGCAGCTCGTCGACGAAACCCGCGGCGCCGCTGTAGATGCGCGTGCGGACGCTGACCTGCTGCAGGAACCGCAACAGCCGTGCGTCCGCCGCGGAGTGGCTGTCGGCGAGGACTTCACCGACTTCGCGCGGATCCGACAGACGGTGGCGCTTGGCCATCCGCAGGAACAGCCGCGCGAGCCAGTTCGTGAAGCTGCTGCCGATGAACAGCAGGTGGTTGTGCTCGAGCTCGTGGAACAGGCGCTCGGGTGTCAGGTGCTCGCTCTGCAATGCGCAGATGAACTCGAGCATGTCCTCGTCCGAGATCACGTAGGTCGGCGACGCGGACAGGCGCCCAAGGAGGTGGTACACGACGGGCCGTTGCAGCCGGTCGCGCTCGTCGGGCAAATCGGCGACGCGATTGGGCGAGTAGGCGACCACGTCGGTCGTCTGCGCGCCGCCGAACCGTTCCGCGTTCATCGCCTGCTCGAGCAGCGGGTCGAACGTGGTCGTGACGTAGAGGTCGAAGTCCGTGATCTGCGCGAGCTGGCGCAGCGCTTTCGGCGGCGCGAAGGCCGCGTCGCGCAGGATGCTGCGAATGCGCGTGTACGCCTCCTCGCGGCGTCCGCGCGCGGCCAGGTACCAGCAGACGACGTCGTTCAGCGTGTAAGGCTGCGGCAGGTCCGCCACATCGACGTTGAGCCTGCCCGCGAGCCGCTCGGCGATCCAGTCGTACAGCAGCCGCGGGCCGGCGTCGGTCTCGACCTCGAGGAGCTCCGGCCCGATGATCGGGATGACGCGGCGTTCCTCGATGTAATTGAGCAGGTCTTCCCATGCGTCGTCGTCGAGCTGGGGCGCTGCGAGCGGCAGGCGCATGACGCTGGACATCGGGTCGGGTTGGCGTCCGGTGAACGGCAGTGCCGGCGGTCAATCGTCGGCGAGCAGGCGCTTGATCTTCGCGAGTTCCTGACGGATTGCAGCAGGCCCGAGCGCGCCGGGTGCGGGCGCCGGGACGCTGGTCGTGCTCGGCGTCGGCTTGGCGGCGGCCCGCGGCTCGGCAGCTTCGCTTTCAAGGCGATGGCGCGCGCCGTTGATCGTGAAGCCCTGCTCATAGAGCAGGTCGCGGATGCGGCGGATCAGCAGCACTTCGTGGTGCTGGTAGTAGCGACGGTTGCCGCGCCGCTTGACCGGCTTCAGCTGCGCGAACTCCTGTTCCCAATAGCGCAGCACGTGCGGCTTGACGGCGCACAGGTCGCTCACCTCGCCAATCGTGAAGTAACGCTTGGCGGGGATCGGGGGCAGCTCGCTGCTAGTGGGACGCGGATCCGGCATGGACATGCGCACCCTGGTGGTTGGCTGCCTCGACCATCGCCTTCAATTTCTGGCTCGCGTGGAACGTGACGACACGGCGTGCCGTGATGGGAATTTCCTCGCCGGTCTTGGGATTGCGGCCCGGGCGCTGCGGCTTTTCGCGCAACTGGAAGTTACCGAAGCCGGACAGCTTGACGCTGTGGCCCTGCGCCAGCGCGATGCGGATTTCCTCGAAGAAGCGCTCGACCATGTCCTTGGCCTCGCGCTTGTTCAGTCCGAGCTGCTCGAACAGGAGGTCGGCGAGCTCAGCCTTGGTCAGTGTCATCAATCGGCCCTCAACGCAGCGTCGCGCCAAAACGCGAAGCCAGTTCTCCCACGAGTGCACCCACGGCCGCATCGCTGTCCGCGTCCGTCAAAGTACGGGAAGTATCCTGCATAAGCACCAGAATCGCAACGCTTTTCTTGCCCGTTGGCACACCTGTACCACGGTACACGTCAAAGATCTCGATCGACCCGACAAACGGCGCGCGGACCGTGGCCAATGCATCCAGCAGCGCCTGCGCCGGGACGGCTTCGTCGACGACGACCGCCAGGTCGCGACGCACGACGGGCTGCCTCGATACGGCGGCAGCCTTGGGCAACGGGTTGGGTGCGAGCACGCCGACGTCCAGCTCGAAGATGACGGGTGCGGACGGCAGGTCCAGCGCGCGAACGATGCGCGGGTGCAGTTCGCCGACGATGCCGGCGGCGACGCCTTCCACCAGAACGGTGGCCGCGCGCCCGGGATGCAGCGCCGGATGGGTGAGCGGGGCGGTGGTCACGCGGCGCGGGGCAGCCAGCGCCTCCAGCTCGCCCTTGACGTCGAAGAAGTCCACGTTGCGCGGCGGGTTGCACCAGCGTTCCGGCAGCGCGGCGCCAAACGCCAGGCCACCGACCTTGAGCGGCTGCGCGTGCGCGCCGCCGGGACCCGCCGCGAACACGCGGCCCCATTCGAAGATCGCACCGCGCGGCACCTTGCGCGCGACCGCCGTTTCCAGCACCGCCGTCAGGCCGGGCAGCAGCGACGGGCGCATCACGTCGTACTGGGCGGCGATCGGGTTGGCGAGCTTCAGCGGCTCGGCGCCGGGATCCAGCAGCGCGACGCGCGCCGAGTCGACGAAGCTGAATGTGACGACTTCCTGCCAGCCGCGGGCGACGAGCCGGCCCTTCAGCGTGGGTGCCGTACGCACGGTCTCCGGCACGGGCAGCATCGCCGCCGTATGGCGGCCGATCGTCGCCGGGATACGCTCGAAGCCGTGCACGCGCGCGACTTCCTCGACGAAGTCTTCCTCGATCGCGAGGTCGAAGCGGTACGACGGTGGCGTGACGACGAACGTGTCGCCGTCGCGGCGGTACGCGAAGCCGAGGCGCTCGAAGATCGCGCCGACGGCGGCGGCGTCGAGCGCGAGCCCCAGCAGCCCGTTGATGCGCGCGAGCCGGACGCGGACGTCGTCGCGCGCGGGCAACGCGGCCTTCACGTCGGCGAGCGGCCCGGCGCGGCCGCCGCAGAGGTCGACGATCAGCCGCGTCGCGCGCTCGATCGCCCGCGGCTGCGCCATGAAGTCGACGCCGCGCTCGAAGCGGTAGCCGGCGTCGCTGACGAAGCCCAGGCGCCGCATCCGGCCCTGGACCGCGTCCGGGTTCCAGAACGCGGCCTCGAGGAACACGGTCGTCGTGTCGTCGGCGATGCCGGAATGCTCGCCGCCCATGATGCCCGCGAGGCCGAGCGGCTTCTTCTCGTCGCAGACGAGCAGCAGTTCCGGATCCAGCTTCAGCACGTCGCCATTCAGCAGCGTCAGCGTTTCGCCGGCGCGCGCCCAGCGGACGACGATGGCGCCGTCGACATGGCGTGCGTCGTACGCGTGCATCGGCACGCCCATCTCGAGCATCACGTAGTTCGTGATGTCGACGACGGCCGAGATCGAGCGGATGCCGCTGCGCGCGAGGCGCGTGCGCATCCAGTCGGGCGTCGGCGCGCGGGCGTCGATGCCTTCGATGACGCGGCCGCAGAAGCGCGGGCAGGCGACCGGGTCGTCGACGACGATGCGCTGCGTGGCGGCCGACGCGGGCGCGACGTCGGTCCAAGCGGGCAGAGTCAGCGGCGCGCCCGTGAGCGCGGCGGTGTCGCGCGCGATGCCCGTCAGCGACAGGCAGTCGGCGCGGTTGGGCGTGATCTTCAGCGTGATCAGCGTGTCGTCGAGCGCGAGCGCGTCCCGCAGCGGCGTGCCCGGCGCCAGCGTGGATGGAAGCGCCAGCAGGCCGCTCGCGTCGTCCGCGAGGCCCAGTTCCTGCGCCGAGCACAGCATGCCTTGCGATTCGACGCCGCGCATCGTCGCGCGCTTGATCGCGAGGCCGCCCGGCAGTGTCGCGCCTTCGCGCGCGCAGGGCACCGTCATGCCTGCGGCCGCGTTCGGCGCGCCGCAGACGATCGTGAGCGGCGTCGCCGCGCCGACATCGACCGTGCACACGCGCAGGCGATCCGCGTTGGGATGCGGTGCGATGGCGGCGATACGGCCGACGACGACGTTCGTGAACGGCGGCGCGGCGGGCTCGACGGTCTCCACCTCGAGGCCGCCCATCGTCAGCGTCTCGGCAAGCTCCGCCGTCGACCGTGGCGGGTTGCAGAGCGTGCGCAGCCAGTGTTCGGAAAACTTCATCGGGTCGGCGTCATCGGAATTGCGCGAGGAAGCGCAGGTCGTTCTCGTAGAACACGCGCAGGTCGTCGATGCCGTAGCGGAGCATCGCGAGCCGGTCCGGACCCATGCCGAACGCGAAGCCCTGCCACTGCTGCGGGTCGATGCCCGCGGCGCGCAGCACGTTCGGATGCACCTGGCCCGAGCCGCCGATTTCCAGCCAGCCGTCGCCGAAGCTCATGTCGATCTCGGCCGACGGCTCGGTGAATGGGAAGAACGACGGCCGGAAGCGGATCGCGAGGTCGTCGCGCTCGAAGAACAGGCGCAGGAACTCAGTCAGCGTGCCTTTCAGGTCGGCGAACGTGACGTCGCGGTCGATCCACAGGCCCTCGACCTGGTGGAACATCGGCGAGTGCGTCGCGTCGCTGTCGACACGGAACACGCGGCCCGGCGCGATGATCTTGAGCGGCGGCGCGTGCTCTTCCATGTAGCGCACCTGCACCGGCGACGTATGCGTGCGCAGCAGCGCGCCGTCCTCCAGGTAGAACGTGTCGTGCATCGAGCGCGCCGGATGGTTGGCCGGCGTGTTGAGCGCGGTGAAATTGTGGAAGTCGTCCTCGATCTCCGGGCCGTCCGCCACCGTGAAGCCCAGCGAGTGGAAGATCTCCGCGAAGCGCGCCAGCGTGCGGGTCAGTGGATGCAGGCCGCCAAGGCCGGCGCCGCGCCCGGGCAGCGTGACGTCGAGCGCCTCCGCGGCGAGCTGGGCGTCCAGCTTCGCATCGGCCAGCGCGGTGCGGCGCGCGGTCAGCGCGGCCTCCAGCGCGACCTTGGCCGCGTTGATCGCGGCGCCTTCAGTCTTGCGCGCCTCCGGCGCCAACGCGCCGAGCGCCTTCAGGCGCGCCGTCAGCACGCCGGCCTTGCCGAGATAACGCGCCTTCGCGTCTTCCAGCGCCGCGGGGTCGCCCGCGGCGGCGAAGTCCGCTTGTGCAGCCGCGACAAGCGCAGCGAGATCGGAGGAGACGGGGTCAGCCATCGGCGAAATAGGGTCGGACCCTAAAAAAAAAGAGGCGCCTTGCAGCGCCTCCCGTGTTTGCGATCGATCGGTCAGGCCAGCGAGGCTTTGGCCTGCTCCGCGATCTTCGTAAACGCCGCCTTGTCGTGCACGGCGAGATCGGCGAGGACCTTGCGGTCGATGTCGATCGCGGCCTTGTTGAGGCCCGCGATGAACACGCTGTACGTCATGCCGAGCTCGCGCACCGCCGCGTTGATGCGGGCGATCCACAGCGCGCGGAATTCACGCTTCTTCTGGCGGCGGTCCCGGTACTGGTACTGGCCGGCCTTCATCACGGCTTCCTTGGCGATCCGGTAGACGTTGCCCCGGCGGCCGCGGAAACCCTTGGCTTGTTCGAGAACCTTCTTGTGCCGCGCGCGCGCGGTCACGCCACGTTTGACTCTGGGCATGGCTCGCTCCTATCAGGCGTACGGCAACATGGCGTGCACCGACGCCAGGTTGGTCGAGTGGACCTCAGCCGAACCGCGCAGCTGGCGCTTCGACTTCGTGGACTTCTTCGTCAGGATGTGGCGCTTGAACGCCTGGCCGCGCTTGACGCTGCCGGAACCGCGCACACGCAGGCGCTTCTTGGCGCCCGACTTGGTCTTCATCTTCGGCATGATGCCTTTTCCTTCTTTCTCTTAGCTGCCTTCAGCGGTGCTCTCCGCGGGTGGCGGCGAGGCTTTGGTACCGGCTTCCGGCTTGGTTACTGGCGGCTTCGGAGGCGCCACCTTCTTCGGGGCCAGCAGCATGACCATCTGCCGGCCTTCCAGCTTGGGGAACTGCTCGACCACCGAATACGGCTCGAGGTCGCCCCGGATTCTTTCCAGCAGGCGCACGCCGAATTCCTGGTGCGCCATCTCGCGACCGCGGAAGCGCAGCGTCACCTTCGCCTTGTCGCCTTCGCCGAGGAACTGGATCAGGTTCCGCAGCTTGATCTTGTAGTCGCCGTCGTCCGTCCCGGGCCGGAATTTGACTTCCTTGACCTTGATCTGCTTCAGCTTCAGCTTGGCTTCGTGCTGGCGCTTGGACTCGCGGTACTTGAACTTGCCGAAGTCCATGATGCGCACGACCGGCGGCTGCGCCAGCGGCGCGATTTCCACCAGATCCACTTCCGCATCCTCGGCGCGCTTCAGCGCGTCGACGATCGAAACAATTCCAAGCTGCTCACCTTCGAGACCCACGAGGCGCACCTCGGGGGCGGTGATTTCCCGGTTGATCCGTTGCTGTTTGTCGAGAGCTATGTGTCGACTCCTCAAAAATGCAAAAAAGGCCGCGCCCTCACGAGCGACGACTGCCCATCCGGCGACGCACGCGGCGTCTACCGACGGGCAGTGAGGTCCTCGCGGAATCGCGCAACCAAGGCATCCAGTGACATCGCACCGAGATCCTCGCCGCTGCGCGTGCGCACGGCCACCGTCGAAGCCTCCAGTTCCTTGTCGCCGACGATCAGTTGGTACGGCAACTTCTGGAGGCTATGTTCCCGTATTTTATAGGTTATTTTCTCGTTGCGCAAATCCGCGCGGACGCGGAACCCCGCGCCTTCCAGACTCTCGGCGATGCCTTGCGCGTAGGCGGCCGTCCGGTCGGTGATCGACAGCACGACCGCCTGCACCGGCGCCAGCCACAGCGGGAATGCACCGGCATGGTGCTCGATCAACATGCCGATGAAGCGTTCGAGCGAACCGACGATGGCACGGTGCAGCATCACCGGCGGCTTGCGGACGTCGTCCTGGTCGACGAACTCGGCGCCCAGCCGGCCGGGCATCTGGAAGTCGACCTGCATCGTCCCGCATTGCCAGGACCGTCCGATCGAATCCTTGAGGTGATATTCGATCTTCGGCCCGTAAAATGCGCCTTCTCCCGGTAACTCCGTCCATTCGGCGCCGCAGGCGTTCAGGCCGTCGCGCAACGCCGCTTCAGCGCGGTCCCATTCCTCGTCGGACCCCAGTCGCGGCGTAGGGCGCAATGCGATCTTCACCGCCACGTCGTCGAAACCGAAGTCGCGGTAGACGTTCATCGCCTGCGTGTGGAACGCCACGACCTCGGACTGGATCTGGTCCGCCTTGCAGAAGATGTGGCCGTCGTCCTGCGTAAAGCCGCGGACGCGCAGGAGCCCATGCAGCGCGCCAGACGGCTCGTTGCGGTGGCAGGCACCGAATTCGCCGTAGCGCAACGGCAGGTCGCGGTAGCTGCGCAGGTCCGAGTTGAAGATCTGCACATGGCCGGGACAGTTCATCGGCTTGATCGCGAAGTCGTGCTTCTCCGACTCCGTCGTGAACATGTTGTCCTTGTAGTTCTGCCAGTGGCCGGACTTCTCCCACAGCGAGCGGTCCAGGATCTGCGGGCAGCGCACTTCCTGGTAGCCGCTCTTGCGATACACGCCGCGCATGTACTGCTCGACGACCTGCCAGATCGACCAGCCCTTGGGATGCCAGAACACCATGCCCGGCGCCTCGTCCTGCAGGTGGAAGAGGTCGAGCTGCTTGCCGAGCTTGCGGTGGTCGCGCTTCTCCGCTTCCTCGATCCGGTGCAGGTAGGCGTCGAGGTCCTCCTTCTTCGCCCATGCGGTCCCGTAGATCCGCTGCAGCATCTCGTTCTTCGAGTCGCCGCGCCAGTACGCGCCGGCGACTTTCATCAGCTTGAACACCTTGAGCTTGCCGGTCGACGGCACGTGGGGCCCGCGGCACAGGTCGATGAAGCCGCCTTCGCGATACAGCGAGATCGGCTCGTTGGACGGGATCGACGCGATGATCTCGGCCTTGTAGTGCTCGCCCATGCCTTCGAAGAACTTCACGGCGTCGTCGCGCGGCATCTCCGAGCGCACGACGGGCTCGTCCTTCTTCGCGAGCTCCGCCATCCGCTTCTCGATGGCCGCCAGATCCTCGGGCGTGAACGGCCGCTTGTAGCTGAAGTCGTAGTAGAAGCCGTCCTCGATGACCGGGCCGATCGTCACCTGCGCGTCCGGGAACAGCTCCTTGACCGCATACGCGAGCAGGTGGGCCGTCGAGTGGCGGATGACGTCGAGGCCGGCCGCGTCCTTGTCGGTGACGATGGCAAGCGACGCGTCGCGGTCGATGCGGAACGACGTGTCGACGACCTTGCCGTCGACGTTGCCGGCGAGCGCGGCCTTCGCGAGGCCGGGGCCGATGGACGCCGCGACTTCCGCGACGGTGACGGGGTGATCGAAATGACGGGCGGAGCCGTCGGGCAAGCGGATGTCAGGCATGGCGCACTCCGAGCGATCTTTTCGGGCTGCAGAAACGAAAAATGCGGCCGGGCCGCACTCATTTTCGTGTCACAGATTCGTGGCGCAGGCATGCGCAGGCGAGAACGGGCGAACCGGTCGGGGACTTACCTCGTGAAGGTGGAACGCGTTCGCGGTGTCATAACCAACCTCCGGCGCGCCTTGGCGGCGGCGGAGCCTCGTCGTCTTGGTAACTCGTGCCGATCATAGCAGACGGCCGGGGCCGCTCCACGGAAGCGGTCGCCCCAGCCGCGGGTCAGACGCTCACGAACTTGCGCGCGTCCAGGTCCTGCTCGCCGTCCCAGCGATACGCGACGAGCGGCCCGCCCTTGCCTGCGCTGTAGTCGACGCACGCCGCACGCGGCGCGAGAGGGGCGGGCGTCCCGGTCCACCAGTAGTGGCCGAAGAACACGGGCACGTCGCCGTCGTAGCCCAGCAGCGCGTCCTGCGGGATCGGCGTATCCGGGATCGTCGCGCGCTGCGCGTCGCTCAGGATGGCGGCCTTGCGGTACGTATCCGCCGTCCGGTCCCACCAGCGGATCCGCGTTTCCGTGCGGAAGTGGCCGCCCTTGTCGTGGAAGCCCTGGCCGTCCGGCAGGATTACTTCCATGCCTTTGAGCAAGGTCTCGATCGCGCGGTTCTCGAACGTGCCTTCGCGGTTGGCCGCCGCCACCTGTTCGGGCTTGATGCGGTGGCCGGGCGCGAGCATCGGCGCGAACTCGGCGACGAAGCGCGGGTGCCAGCACGCATGGATCAGGCGCAGCCCCGGCAATTCGAGCCACAGCGGCAACGTGTAGAACCAGTCGACCAGTTCCTGGTGCTGCGCGGAATCGGGATCGATCTCGGACAGGAACGCGGCGTGCTGGCCGCGGTGCAGGTCGTTGCGCGGCCGCAGGTGCGCGCCGGGATTGGCGTCGTCGGGCGTGTGCCACGAGATCGCGTTGAACTCGTGATTGCCCATGATGGCGAGCGCGCTGCCCGCGTCGAGCATTCGGCGCACCGTGTCGATCGTCGCGAGCTGGCCGGGGCCGCGGTCGATGAAATCGCCGACGAACAGCGCCATCGCATCGGAATGGCGCCACGCGCCTTGCGTCTCGCGATACCCCATTGCGCGCAACAGCGCGGTGAGCTTGTCCGCGTGGCCGTGGACGTCGCCGATGATGTCGTAACGCATGGGTGCCTGTGCCGTGCCCGGATTGCCGGACCGCGCCGATGCGGGGTGCAAGACCGCCGTGAGACAGCGGGCCCGAGGAATGGAAATGGTAGGCGCGATTGGACTCGAACCAACGACCCCCACCATGTCAAGGTGGTGCTCTAACCAGCTGAGCTACGCGCCTCCGAAGAGCCCACGATTATAGCCGAAGCCGGAGTGTGCCGCAATCTCGCGTCAGGTGACGACGGCCAGCACGACGTCGGACGGCTTGATCAGCACGGATACCGCCTTGCCCGGCGCGAGGTCAAGCCCGCGCAATGCGGAATGCGATGCAATGGCGACGACCTCGAGGCCCTGGGCCGTGACGACGGCGACTTCGCCGTTGACGGCGCCGGGGACGATCCGCGCGACGTTGCCGTCGAGGCGGTTCTCCGCCGACAGCCGCGCGTCGCCGAGCCCCGTCGCGACGATGACGGCGGACGACTTCACGAGCACGATCACCGGCGCGTGGACGCGCAGCCCCAGCGCCACGGTGCTCGTCCGCGTGATGATCGCGAGGAGGCGGGTGCCGCCGGCGAGCGTCACCTCGACTTCGTCGTTGACCGCGCCGCCGCGCAACGCGGAAACGACGCCTTCCCAGTGATTGCGTGCACTCGTGCGCATCGTGAGGACGGTGGAGAGCGAGAACGGTGAGTCGAGGTCCATGCCCGCGCGGTCCAGCGCGGCGACGAAACGCGCGTGGACCTGCGCGAGCTGCGTGTAGCGGTCGACCAGCTTCCGGCCGTACGCGGTAAGGCGCGTGCCGCCGCCGCCGCGGCCGCCGGTCACGCGCTCGACGAGCGGCTCCGCGGCGAGTGCGTTCATCGCGTCGATCGCGTCCCACGCGGCCTTGTAGCTCAAGCCGACGCGCCTGGCGGCCGCGTTGATGGAGCCGTCCCGCGCGAGCGCTTCCAGCAACGCGACGCGCCCGGCGCCGCCGAGGTCCGTGTCGCCGGCGGCCAGCGTCAGCGTGCCGGTGAGGCCGAGGCGTGCGGGGCGGGGGCGGCGGGGCGGCATGATGCGGGCGTAGGCGGATCGAGCATAACCGATGGCGCGTGCGCGGGCGTCACGCGAGCTGGCCGAGTTCCGCCACGACGCGACCGTGCTCGACGTAGACGACTTCCTGGGCAAGCGCTGCGACGTCGTCGTCGTCGTGCGTGATCAGCAGCATCGGCAGGTCGAGCGTGGCCTGCAGTGCGACGAGGTCGTCGCGCAGCCGTGCGCGCAGCCGCTGGTCGAGCGCGGCGAAGGGCTCGTCGAGCAGCAGTGCGACCGGCTCCGCGGCGAGCGCGCGGGCGAGTGCGGTGCGTTGCCGCTGGCCGCCCGACAGCTGCTCCGGGTACGCGTGCGCGACCGGCTCGAGCCCGAGTGTCGCGAGCCACCGCTCGACGACGTCGTCGCGCGCGTCGCGCGGTGGATTGCGCCAGCCGGAGACGCGTGAAAACGCGATGTTCTGGCGCACCGTGAGGTGCGGGAACAACGCGTAGTCCTGGTACACGTAGCCGAGGTTCCGCTGCTGCGGCGTCAGGCGGATGCTGCGCGTGCTGTCGAACAGCGCGCGGCCCCCGATCGCGATGTGGCCACGGTCCGGGTCGGCCGTGCCCGAGATCATCCGCAGCGTTTGGGTCTTGCCCGCGCCGGACGGCCCGAACAACACGATGCGGGACGCCGAGCTCCGGAACGCGACATCGAGCTCGAAGCTTGCGCCGCGCCGGTGCAGCGTCCGGCGTGCCGCGATGTCCCAGGTGGGTGCGGCGGTCATGCGCGCCCCGCGACGCGTCCCGGCACGAGCCGGCCCGCCGCCAGCAGGACGGCGATGCAGACGATCGACGTCAGCGCCACGAGGAAGTTGGCGGTGTCGTCCTGCCCTGCCTGCACGGCCTCGTAGACGGCGATCGACAGCGTTTGCGTCTTGCCGGCGATGCTGCCGGCGACCATCAGCGTGGCGCCGAACTCGCCGAGCGAGCGCGCGAACGCGAGCAGCAGGCCGGCGAGGATCCCGCGCCATGCGAGCGGCAGCGACACGCGCACGAACAGCGCGAATTCGCCGATGCCGAGCGTCCGCGCCGCGTCTTCGTATTGCGGGTCCACCGACTCGAACGCCGCGCGCGCGGCCTTGAACACGAGCGGGAACGAGACGATGGCGGCGGCGAGCACCGCCGCCTGCCATGTGAACACGAGCCGGATGCCGAAATGGTCGAGCAGCCACGCGCCGAGCGGGCCGCGCGAGCCGATCAGCACGAGCAGGTAGTAGCCCAGCACCGTCGGCGGCATGACCATCGGCAACGTGAAGATCGCGTCGAGCAGGTCGCGCCCCGGGAAGCGCCGGCGGCTGAATGCGTGGCCGAGGGCGACGCCCGCGACCAGGTTGATAAGCGTCGCCCAGCCGGCGACCTTGAGCGTGAGCTTCAGCGCGACCCAGGCGGCATCCATCGCGATCTCCCGGTCGAAGCGGGGCGTGCGGCGACGCGCGTTACGGCTTGCCGAAGCCGTATTTCGCGAGCACTGCCTGCGCCTCCGGGGTAGCGAGGAACGCGACGAATTCCGCCGCGGCCGCGCCGTTGGGCGCGGTGGCGACGGCCGCCACGGGGTAGCGAATCGGCTTCGGCGTCGGGACCGCGAGTGCGACCTTGACCTTGCCTGGCATGATCGCGGCATCCGTCGCGTAGACGAAGCCCGCATCGACTTCGCCGCGCGCGACGTAGTCGAGCGCCTGGCGCACGGAATCCGCTCCCACCATCTTCGGCTCGATGGCGGGCCACAGATTGGCGGCTTCCAGCGTGGCCTTCGTGTAGCGGCCGACGGGCACGCTGGCAGGGAGGCCGATCGCGATCCGCATGTACGGCGGCCGCGCGAGGTCGCCGACAGCCTGCGGCACGTGCGTCGCGTCGACGGGAACGACGACGACCAGGGCATTGGAGGCGAAGTCGCGGCGCGTTGCCGGCACGACCAGGTGACCGTCCTGCGCCTGGTTCATCGTCTCCTGGTCGGCGCTCGCGAACACGTCGGCGGGCGCTCCCTTGGCGATCTGCTGCAGCAGCGCGCCCGACGCGGCGAAGTTGAACTGCACGTGCGTCCCGGGATGCGTGGCTTCGAACACGGGACCCAGGTCGCGGAACGCGTTGGTCAGGCTCGCCGCCGCCGAGACCGTCAGGTCGGCAGCAGATGCCGGGAGCGGTGCGAGCGCGGCCGTCGCGGCCAGCAGCAATGTCGGCAGTACGGGCTTCATGGCGGCACATCCTTGCGATCGGTGCGCCACTATACAACGTATGTCTACTGGGGCCCCGCATCAGCTATATGGGGCACTCCATCAGCATACCATTTGCGTTATGTACAAAACGACATAACGAAGGAATGTGGCGCGTGCGCCCGGGGTGGGCTAGTGCGGACGCGGCGCCGGCGCCGCCGACGGCGTGGACGCGTCGGGCGGAGCGTCGTCGGGCGGCGTAAGGTCGTCGTTGGGCGGAACGCTGATCGGCTCCTCGACGGCGGTCGTGCCCCGCGCGGCGTCGGGCGCGGGCGGTGCACTGTCGAGGCTGTCCTGCGCGACATGGGTAAGCGCCGGGAACGCGAGCACGGCGGCCATCACGAGCCACTGCGCGACGAGGTAAGGCACGACGGCGCGCGCCAGCGGCCCGATGCGGACCTTCTCGGCGAGCGACCCGGTCGTCATCATGATCGCGTAGCCGAACGGCGGGATCAGGAAGCTCGCCTGCAGCGTCAGCAGCACGAGCACGGAGACCCAGGTGGCGTCCGGCACGCGCACGAGCAGCGGCGGCAGCACCAGCGGGATCACGACGAAGATGATCTCGAACGCGTCGAGCACCAGCGCGCACAGCGCGATGAGGCCGAGCACGGCGGCGAGCGCGGTGCCGGCGCCGCCGCCCAGGCCGACGATCGCGTCGGCCAGGTGTCGATCGGTGCCGAATGCGCGAAACACCAGCGTGAACGACGTGGCCGCAACGAACAGCATCGCGAGCGCACCTGCGATCGCGATCGTGTCGCGCAGCACCGTGCACAGCAGCGGCCACGACAGCTGGCGCGCGGCGATCGCCGCGACCAGGAGCACGAACGCGCCGCTGGCCGCGGCCTCCACCGCGTAGAGTATGCCCCACGCGACCGCGCCGAGCAGGCCGCCGATGACGGCGAACGTCGCGATGGCGACGATGCGCTCGCGCGCCGCGAGTGGCGGGCGAGGCGTCGGCGCCGGTGCGCCGCTGCGCCGCCGCGCCGCGTCCAGCCACACGACGGCCACGAGGAGCACGAACAACAGCGCCGCGGGCACCAGCGCGCCGCGGAACACGTTCTGCGTATTGATGATCTGTGTGCTCGCGTGCGTGATCGTCAGCGCTTCCGTGTGCGCGCGCATCGCCGCATCGCCGAGCAGGATCAGGACGAGCGACGGCGGGATCACGACACCCAGCGTGCTCGCGATGCACACGAGTGCCGTGGCCTCCGCAGGCGCGGTGCCGGAGGCACGCAGCGGGGGATACACGGCGCGCGTCAGCATCGCGACGCTACCGCCCACCGACCCGTTCATCGGTCCCAGCAGTGCGCCGAGCCCGAGACCCGCGGTGCGCGCAGCCCCAGGTCCGGCCGGCAGCCAGGCGACCAGCGCGCGGAACAGCGTCGCTGCAAGCGGCAGCCGGTTGAGCATGGCGCCCATCAGCACGTACAGCGGCATCGCCTGCAGCAGGTCGCTTTCCAGCAGGCCCACGATGCGGCCGGGCAGTGCGGCGAGCAGCGCGGGCTCGATCGCGTGCGTGGCCGCGCCGAGCGTTGCGGCGACCGAGGCGACCATCAACAGCACGAACGCGGCAGGCAGCCCGGTGACCAGCATCGTCGCCGCGACGGCCGCGAGCATCCAGTAGCCGGCGGTCATGGCGCGTGCCCGCCCGGTGCGTCGTCCGCCGTCGGTGCGACGAGGTCGACGACCGCCTGCAGCGCCGCGCACAGCGCCATCAGCGCCGCCGATCCCTTGACGATGAAGTAGCCGGGATTGAACGTGTCCGGGAAGCGCTCGAGCTGGCGCAGCGATTGCAGGAAGTCCGGCGCGCCCGCGACGAGCATGTACAGCGACCACGGCAGCACGCCGATCAGGAGCGCGAGTGCCGCGAGCTTGCGTCGCGTCGGCGCGCGCAGCCGGTGGGCGAACGCGTCGGAGGCGAGATGCGTGCGGGCCCGTGTCGCGGCGGTGATCGCGACGGCGACAAAGACCGCGAACAGGCACTGCGCCGCGTCGTTGGCCTCGCGCGAGCCCCATTGCACGAGGTCGCGCAGCGGCCACTGCATGAACAGCAGCA